>JANXUX010000268.1 GCA_025351965.1 Actinomycetes bacterium
GCGCGGGCGGCCGGGCCAGGCCTGCGCGGCGTCAGCCGATGGCTGGGCTCTCGGCCAGCTCGCGACGCTCGCGGGTCTTCTTCAGCCGGTGCCGGACGAACTCGACGCAGTACTTCGCCACCCGACCCCTCAACTCCTATCCTGCAGATGTGCTTGCCGTGCTCCCTGTCCGCGATGGTGTCCTGCCTGCCGGTGGGCTGGAAGCGGTGGCCGAATGCGGTGGCCGAGCACTGCTCATCGGCGACAGCACGGCCGCTGCGGCCGCAGCCCTCACCGGGTACGCGGCCGTCGTCACCGTGATCGAAGCCGGCTCGTTCGCGCCGGCCGCCTGGGCCGGTGCGCTCGCCACCCACCTCGCCGACGAGCCGCACGTCGTGTTCCCGGCATCGCCGGACGGGCGTGACCTCGCCCCCCGACTGGCCGCCGCACTGCGACGCGACCTGTTCGCCGGGGCGATCTCGGTACGTGCCGGACTGGTCGAGCTGGCCCGCAACGGTGGCCTCACCATCGTCGACGCACGTCCGCCCGGATCGTTCGTCGCGACCCTCCAACCCGGCGTACGCGGCGTCCACGCCGATGCCGCGATCGGTCCGCCGGTCGTGCACGTCGCCGCCGCCAACGCCGCAATCGCCGTCAACGCCGTCGCTGCTACAACCCACGCCGACGCCGGCGATCTCGCCGCGGACGTGGACGTCGTCGAGGTGCTCCCGCCCGACGCCGCGACCATGGATCTCGCCGAATCGCCGCGCATCCTCGGCGGTGGCGCCGGGTTGCAGTCGGCTGCTGCGTTCACAGAGTTGACCGAACTCTCCTCCCGGCTCGACGCCTCGATGGGGGCAACACGCGTCATCACCGATCGCGGCTGGGTGGGACACGAACGCCAGATCGGCACCACCGGCGTCGTCGTCGATCCTGCGCTGTACATCGCATTCGGCATCAGCGGCGCGGTGCAGCACACGAGCGGCCTCGGCCAGCCCGACCACATCATCAGCGTCAACACCGACCCGCACTGCCCGATGATGCAGCTCGCCGATCTCGCCATCGTCAGCGACGCCAACGCCGTCGTCAGCGAGCTGCTCGCCCGATTCGCTGCCGACGTCGCCGCACGGGTGGTCGAACATGCGTGACGCCGGCGCCCTGGATCCGGCCACCCTCGATGCCGACGTGATCGTCGTCGGTGCCGGACCCGCTGGCTCCTGCGCGGCGATCGTGCTCGCCCGGGCCGGCAAACGCGTCGTGCTCATCGAGCGCGGCCCGTTCCCCGGCAGCAAGAACATGTACGGCGGCGTGGTCTACCCGCGGATCCTCGATCAGCTGATCCCGAACTGGTGGCTGGAAGCCCCGGTCCAACGCTGGGTGACCCGTCGCTCGACGATGATCATGACCGATGACAAGGCGCTGACCGTCGACTTCCGGTGCGAGGCCTGGGGCAAGCCGCCGCACAACGGCGCGACCGCGTTTCGACCCGACTTCGACGCGTGGCTCGCGGACAAGGCCGTCGTCGCCGGCGCCCGACTGATCTGCAGCACGACGGTCACCGGCCTGCTCCACAACGAGGCCGGGGCCGTCAGCGGCGTCACCACCGACCGTCCCGACGGCGACCTGACGGCGGCCGTGGTCATCGCCTGCGACGGGGTGAACAGCTTCCTCGCCAAGCAGGAGGGTCTGTACGGCGAGTTCGACGCCGCCAACTACACGCTCGGCGTGAAAGAGACGCTGGCTCTGCCCAAAGAGACCATCGACGAACGCTTCGGCGTGCGCGGCACCGACGGCGTCGACATCGAGATCGTCGGATGCACTGGCGGCGTCAACGGTGGCGGGTTCATCTACACCAACCTCGACACCATCGCCGTTGGACTGGTGCTCAAACTGCCCAAGCTCGCCGCTCAGAAGCAGCGTCCGGAAGAGCTCATCGCGACGATGAAGCGGCATCCGGCCATCGCCCCGCTCGTCGAGGGCGCTGAGCTCAAGGAGTATTCGGCTCACCTCATCCCCGAGGCCGGGATCTCGATGCTGCCGACGCTGTCGGGCAACGGGATGCTGCTCGCCGGTGATGCCGCAGCACTGTGCCTGGCCGCCGGGATCTGGCTGGAGGGTGTCAACTTCGCGATGGCGAGCGGCATGTACGCGGGCGAGGCCGTCGTCGAAGCCCTGCGCGCACAGGACGTGACGGTCAGCGGACTCGCCGGCTACCAACGCCGGCTGGAGGCGACGTTCGTGCTCAAGGACCACCGCAAGCTGAAGCGGGCACCCGAACTCGTGCTCTCGGACCGTGTGCAGCACCTCTACCCAGAGTTCGTCACGTCGGTCGCCGAGCGGATGTTCCGTGTCGACAATCCTGCACCGAAACCGGGCGTTCGCCGGATCATCGCCCAGGAACGAAAGCGGGTCGGCATCCGCCGACGCGACCTCGCTGCCGACGGCGTCGCCGGACTGCGCAGCTTCGGATGAACGGGCGCTCGTGGTGACGGGGGGATTCGGATGATGGGCCGTGAAGTCTGGCCGGACATCGCCTTCCAGGACCGCATCGACTCGGCGACGTTCCGCGTCCATCACCAGGCGCACATCGTCGTCGACAGCGCGATCTGCGGCGATTGCAGCACGCGCGAGTGCATCGTCGCGTGCCCTGCCAACCTGTTCGTCCCGACGAGCGATGGCGGCATCCTGTTCAACTACGAGCAGTGCTTCGAATGCGGCACGTGTTACATGGTGTGCAACCGTGAGGGCGCGATCAGCTGGGACTACCCGGAGGGCGGCTTCGGGGTCGTCTACAAGCGCACATGATCGCCGTCTGCCTGAAGTGGGTCGACCGCCGACCCGATCCGGCCCGAGCCATCGTGGTCGCGGAGCCCGACGAGCGCTTCGCCGGCGTCTCCGCAGCCGACCAGGCCGCACTCGAGTGGGCGCTGCGTCAACGCGACCGCGTCGGTGGCGAGGTCGTTGCGCTCACGGTCGGGCCGAGCGCCGCTGAAGCGATCCTGCGCGATGCGAGTGCCGCCGGCGCCGACCGGGCGATCCGCATCGACCTCGCGTTCGGCGCACCGAGCCGGACCGTCGCGACCGCTCTCGCCGGGGTGGTCGGCGAGGCGTCCACCATCTGGTGCGGCGACTACTCCTTCGACCGTGGCACCGGGTCGGTGCCGGCGTTCCTGGCCCACGATCTCGGTGTCGCCCAGGCACTCGGACTCGTCGCGGTCGAGTTCACCGACGCCGGCATCGTTGCGCTGCGACGTCTCGACGGCGGTCGGCGCGAGCGGCTCTCGATCACCCGACCGGCCGTGCTCTCGGTCGAGGGCAGCACTGCACTGTTGCGCCGGGCATCGCTGCGCAACCTCCTCGCCAGTCCGATCATCGAGCGGGTCGGGGCCGGTGGGGGCCACGCCGACGCACTGCACCCTGTGGAGGCGCGACCGTACCGGCCACGACCGCGTGTGCTGCCGGCGCCCGCAGGGGCCACAGCGCTCGACCGGGTTCGGTCGCTGACGGCCGCAGGGAGCGCAACTGCGGCCCACGGCGAGACCGTGACGCTCGAGCCGGCAGCGGCTGCGGACCGAATCCTCGCCGCGCTCGTCGAGTGGGGCTACATCCCGTGAGCCGCCTCGGTGAGCGGACGTGGACCGATCTTTCTGCCGCCACCGGAACCGACATCGACCGCAGCAGCGCGGACCGCAGCAGCGCCGACCGCAGCAGCGCCGACCGGACACCGATCCAGGCCCCGCCGATCGTGGCCCTGCCGATCGGATCGTGCGAGCAGCACGGTCCACACCTCCCGCTCGACACCGACACCCGGATCGCCGTCGCACTCGCCGATCGGCTCGCCGCAGAAGTCGACGGGGTGGTGGTCGCGCCGCCGTTGGCCGTGACGGCGAGCGGCGAGCACCGTGGCTTCCCGGGCACGCTGTCGATCGGCACGGACGCCACGACACTGGTCCTCATCGAGCTGGTCCGTTCGGCCGACTGGAGCCGCGGCGTGGTGTTCGTCAACGGGCACGGGGGCAACGCTTCGGCGGTCCGCGCGGCGGTGCGAACACTGACCGCCGAGGGCCGCCACGTCGTTGCCTGGTGGCCTCGCATCGCCGACGGCGACGCCCATGCCGGACGGACCGAGACGTCGCTGATGCTGGCTGTCGCGCCGCACCTCGTCCGCCTCGACGCTGCCGAGTCGGGCAACACCGGCTCCCTCGCAGAGCTGTCGGCGGCACTGACGACAGGAGGGGTCGCAGCGGTCAGCCCGAACGGCGTGCTCGGCGATCCGAGCGGCGCGTCCGCTGCCGAGGGCGGCGTGTTGCTCGACGAGCTTGCGGCCGACCTCGTCATGCACGTGCGCGCCACGTGGCCATGAGTGCCGGCGTCGACGGTCCGTCATCACCTCCTCCGACGTCACCTCCTCCGACATCACCTCCTCCGCCGTCACCGGCGGTGCCGTCGAGAGCTCCGGCCGCGAGGTTCGTGCTCGACGGTTCGGTGCGGCGCACGGGTGGGGGCCGGGTGCTCGTCGGTGGTTCACCGCTGACGCTGTTGCGTCTGACGGCCGCCGGCGCAATGCTCCTCGATCAGGTCCAGTCAGGCGAGCCCGTCGTCGCGACACCGGCGACTGCGCTGCTGCTCGATCGCCTGCTCGACACCGGAGTGATCCACCCTCTCCAGGAGGTCGGCTCAGGTCCGTCGTCGGCGGATGTGACTGTCGTCGTGCCCGCCTATGGCGCCTCCGTTGCAAGCCTCGGGACGATCGTCAACGGGTGCCCAGGAGTCGCGGCCGTCGTTGTCGTCGACGACGCTTCGCCCGTTGCGATCGGCGCGGTCGAGGGCGCACAGGTCGTGCGCCGATCGGTGAACGGCGGTCCGGGGGCGGCCCGCTCGACCGGCCTCGGACACGTCTGCACGCCGTTCGTCGCGTTCATCGATGCCGACGTCGACGTCCACGCCGGTTGGCTCGACGGTCTGCTCGGCCACTTCGCCGATGACGCAGTGGCGCTCGTCGCACCCCGGGTGGCCAGCGTTCTCGGAGGCACTCTCCTCGCCCGCTACGAGGCGGTCCGCTCGCCACTGGACCTCGGCACCGAACCGGCGCGTGTCCGTGCCGGGACGCGGGTCAGCTACGTCCCGTCCGCGACGATGATCTGCCGCGTCGAGGCCCTTGGCTCCATCGACGGGTTCGATCACGGGCTGCGCTTCGGCGAGGACGTCGACCTCGTCTGGAGACTCGACGAGGCCGGCTGGCGGATCCGGTACGAACCAACGGTCGTGGTCCATCACGAACCGCGCCCGAGTTGGAGGGCCTGGGTGAACCAGCGGTTCCGGTACGGCAGCTCCGCCGGGCCGCTGGCCAGCCGGCACCCGGGCGCGCTCGCGCCGGTGCGCGTCAGCCGATGGAGCGCGCTGTCGTGGTTCGCGTCGGCCGCCGGGTGGCCCGTCATCGGTGGTGCCGTCGCTGCCGTGACCACGGCGATGCTGGCCCGCAAGCTTCGTGCCGTCCCCGATGGCGCCCGGGTGGCGCTGCGACTGGCCGGCCTCGGCCACCTCTACGCAGGTCGGTCCCTGGCATCAGGCCTCACCCGTGCCTGGTGGCCGCTCGCCGCGCTGGCTGCTGTGGTGTCGAAACGCTGCCGCCGAGTCGTGCTCGCCGCGGCGGTCGTGCCCTCCGCCATCGACTGGGTGTCGACCCGACCAGCGCTGGATCCCGCTCGCTACGTCGCGCTGCGTGTCCTCGACGACCTGTGCTACGGAGCCGGACTGGCCGCAGGAGCGGTGCGGGAACGCTCGATCGACGCGCTCCGGCCGGACTTCACCTCGTGGCCGAACCGGCCGGCTCGACGGCCCGCGATGTCGCCGAAGCCGCCGATGCCGTCCGAGCCACCGAACCCGCCGAACCCGCCGAACCCGCCGACGTCGCCGACGTCGCCATACCCGACGCCGCAGCAAGACGGCCGCTGATGTCGTTGCAGGATTCGCAGACGGTCTCGGGGATCACACCCCAGCGCATCAGCAGCCCGAAGACCGTGCAGCCGAGGCAGTAACCGAGGAAGGACTCCAGGCTGGCCGCTCCGGTGATGCCCACGACGCACACGATGGCCAGCACATGCCCACCGGCGACCCAGGCGACGAGGGCACCGACGGACATCGTTGCACCCATGCCCTGGGCGAACCGTTTCGGTGGCCCGGGGACCTCACGCTGCTCAGGTCCGATGCCGCGCCGAGCGAGTGCCGGGGTCACCATGCGTGTCACGAACTGTCCCAGCGGACTGAGTGTCGGCCCGGTCGCGACGCGCGCCACGAACCCGTAGGCGAGCGGGATCAGCTGCCACCACTGGCGGAACACGAGGAACGCAACGCACTGGACCACGACGCCGCCGGCGACGAGCCGCGCCGACGCCTCGTTGACCGGGTTCGGGAATCGGAACAACGAACGCATGACGCAACCCTAGCGATCAATCCCGACCAACCGACTCGGGAATTGCCGGGCCCGCCACCCGAGCCGTCGATGGACCCGCCGGCCGGGCCGTCGGATGGGACACAGGAGTGGGACACAGGAGTGGGACAGTGGGGCACAGGAGTGGGACGAACCGCGCCCTCGGGCGTGGGTGGTCCCGCTCAGCGGGACCACAGCGCCCCGAGGGCGCGAAACATCCCAGCGAACGCGCCGAAGGCGGCGCTCGTGGCCGCCAGCGAACGCGCTCCGGCCGGCGAACACGACCGGGTCGACGGCCGTGGCCGCCAGCGGACCGGTGCGGGCGGGTACCGTCGGGGCCATGGGTCTCCGACTGAGCGTCCAGCGCGCCGCATGGCTGGCGCGCGTCGCAGGAATTGCGGCGCGCACGCCCGGGCTGGTGCCGGTCGTGAAGGGCAACGGGTACGGCTTCGGCCGCACGACTGTGATGCCGATCGCCGCCGAGCACGCCGGCCGAGACAGCCAGATCGCCGTCGGCACCGTGTACGAGGCGTGCGACGTGCCCGCCGGCCGAGTCGCCGTCGTACTCACGCCGCACCTGGACCGGCTGCCTGCGGATCTACCGACGAGCGCCGTGCTCACCGTCGCCGGAGCGACCCACGTCGAGGCCTTGCACGACCATGGGTGGCGGGGCCGGGTCACGGTCAAGCTCCGGTCGAGCATGCACCGCTACGGCACCTTGCCCGAGCAGGCACCGGCCCTGATGGCCGCTCTTCACGATGCCGGTTTCGCCGTCGACGGGTACGCGATCCATCTTCCGCTGGCGGGCAATGACAGTGCCCGGGTCGACGAGATCGTCGACTGGCTGCCATACCTGGACCCCAGCCTGCCGGTCTCGGTCAGTCACCTCGCTCCCGAGACCTATGCCCGGCTCTGTGCGATCCACCCGGCGTTCGAGTGGCGGATGCGGCTCGGCAGTGCGCTCTGGCATGGCGACAAGGCGTTGCTGCAGTTGAGCGCCGACGTGCTCGAGATCCACCCGGTGGCGGCCGGTTCCACCGCTGGGTACCGGGCCACGCATGTGACCGCCGACGGGCACCTCGTCCTTGTCGCGGCGGGTTCAGCGCACGGCATCTGCGCCCTCGACGATGGACGCAGTCCGTTCCATTTCGCCCGGCACCGGCTGACGATGCTCGAGCCGCCGCACATGCACACCACGATGCTGCTCGTCCCACTCGGCGATCCATTGCCGGAAATCCGAGAGCGGGTCGATGTGCAGCGGCCGCTGATCGCGACCACCGTCGATGAACTGGAATGGCTCGGTGCCTGAGCAGGGGGTCGGCGGTCAGGGGGTCGGCGGTCAGGGTGTGACGGCACGCCTGGCCGGCCCCGATGTCACCCGGGCGATCGCGCTCATCGGTGTCGTCATCATGAACTTCCATGGCTACCTCAACGGCGGCGACGACCACGTCGACCGGTCATTCGCCGAGCGGGTCTTCGACCCCACCGACGGGCCACTGTCGACCCGCTTCGCAGCAACGTTCGTGCTCGTCGCCGGTATGGGAGTCACGTTGCTGACCAACCGCAGCCGACTGAGCGGTGACCGCACTGCCATCCGCGACAATCGCTGGCGCCTTGTCCGTCGCGGCCTGCTGCTCTTTGTCGTCGGCCTGCTCATCGAGTGGGTCTGGCACGGCACGATCCTGTTCTTCTACGGCGCCTACTTCATGGTTTCGGCGCTGTTGTTCACGCTGCGGGCCCGCTGGCTCGTCACCATCGGCACCGCGGCCGCTCTCGCTGGTGCCGGCATCGCCTGGTTTCGAATCACACGAACGCTCGACGGCCACGAGATGGAGTGGCTGGATCCGCCGATCACATCGCCGCGCAACCTGCTGCTGCGCACGTTCGTCGGCTACACCCACCCGCTGTTGCCCTGGCTCGCGTTCTTGTGCGCCGGGATCCTGCTGGGTCGGATCCTGCCCCGCCTGCACCACTTCCGCACACGTCTGATCGGGATCGGCCTGGTCCTGTGCGCGGGGACGTACCTGATCAACTACAGCGGGCTGCGCTGGACCACCGACTCGTTCACCATCGACGATCGGTCGGCGCGTCTGTGGCGGGGCCTGCTCTCGACTGGGCCCTTCGACCGTGGACTGCTCTACACGATCGGCACGCTGGGCTCGTCGCTCGTCGCCTACTGCGTCATCTCGTGGCTGGCCGAGCGCTACCCCGACGCAGCCCCGACACAGTTGTTCCGACATGCCGGCCAGATGACGCTCTCGTTGTACGTGTTGCACGTGGTCACCTTCAACGCCGTCGTGCACTGGTGGCACTGGGTCACGCCGACCGGGCTCGACGCGGCGCTGGTGTTCAGCCTCGTTTTCTGGATCTTCGCCATCATGGTCGGCGCGACGTGGCACCGATTCGCCGGTGCCGGACCGCTGGAACGCGTCTACCGGAGCTTTGGTGGGTGATCGCCCCGCCGAGTCGAGAACGGCTCCGGGCAAACGTGACAGTCGACACGTCATGTTTCGGAACAATCCTGGTGGACACTGTGTTCAACAGATCACCATGAGCGACTCAATCGGAATGTACCTCAATGACATCGGCAAAGTTCCCCTGCTGAACGCAGAGGAAGAGCGCGAACTGTCCAAAATCATCGAAGACGGTCGCGACGCGGCCGAGCGTCTCGCCAATGGCGAGAAGGGCGCTCGGCTGAAGACTGCCGTCAACCACGCTGGCGTCGCGAAGGACCGGTTCATTCGGGCCAACCTCCGCCTCGTCGTCAGCATCGCCCGCCGCTATCCACTGCCTCAGGGGATGGATCTCGGCGACCTGATCCAGGAGGGCAACCTCGGGCTCGAGCACGCAGTCGACAAGTTCGACTGGCGGCGTGGGTTCAAGTTCTCCACCTACGCCACGTTCTGGATCCGTCAGGCCATCGGCCGCGCACTCGACCAGAAGGGCTCCCTCATCCGCATCCCGGGTGACCGTTCGGCGAACCTTCGGTCCGCCCTGCGCCAGTCCGGTGGTGACGCCGAGAACCTCGATGCCGCCAACGCCGATCTGCATCGCCTGACCGCCACCGTGTCGCTCGACAAGACCGTGGGCGACGACGGCGACGCGACACTCGGCGACATGATCGCCTCCAACGACGAAAGTCCGGAGTCGATCCTGATGGCGTCAGTCGACAGTGAGCTGCTGGACGAGCTGCTCAGCTCGCTCGATACACGTGGCCGCTATGCCGTCGAGGCACGCTTCGGCTTGATCGACGGCGAACGCAAGAGCTTCCGTGAGCTCGGTAACGAGCTCGGCGTGACGGCCGAGGCCGCCCGCCGTCTGGTCAACCGTTCGGTGGCAGGACTGCGCGACGACGCCATTCGGGTGCTCGCCGCCTGATCCACTGCAGTTCATGGGTCGACTGATCACGGTCGACCGATGATCGAGATCTAACGTCGCTGTCCATGTGGGAACCACGTGGACAGCGAGTGTTGGTCACCGGAGCGTCGTCGGGAATCGGAGCCGCTACGGGACTCGCCTTCGCCAGTCTCGGCGCCGTCGTTGCCCTGGTCGCCCGGCGCGAAGAACAGCTCGACAGCGTGCTGGCCGGCTGTCGCGAACACTCGCCCGACTCGACGATGTTCGTAGCCGATCTCTCCGACCTGGAAGCCATCCCATCGCTGACGGGGCACATCACCGAGACGTTCGGCCTGCCCGACGTCGTCGTCAACAACGCCGGTGTCCCGAAGCGGCGCAAAGTCGCAGCGATGACGCTCGACGACGTCGAGTCGGTCATGCG
>JANXUX010000344.1 GCA_025351965.1 Actinomycetes bacterium
CGTCGATGACCGTGCCCCCGGTGATGACCACATCCAACATCTCGGACCCCCCTGTGTGACGACTTCCGCCGCCGACGTTAGGCCTGCTCCACCGTCCACGTTGCACCGGGAGGTACCGATCTTGAAGACTGAGCCTGTGCCTGACCAGATCCCCTTCGTCGACTACCTCCAGCTCGGTGAGCACCCTCACCTCGTCGCCAACGAGTGCACCTCGTGCGGGGCCCGGTACTTCGACCGCCGCAACGCCTGTGCCTCGTGCTTCGCCAACGACTTTCGCAAGGTCGACATCGCCACCGAAGGCACCGTCAAGGCGTTCACCATCGTCGCGTTCGCCGCACCGGGTATTCCCGTTCCGTTCGTCGCCGCCCTCGTCGACTGCGGCGGCACCAGCGTGCGCGGCAACCTCGCCAACGTGACCCCGGATCCCGACCACGTCACGCTCGGGATGAAGGTACGCCTGACCACCGTCTCCGTCGGCACCGACGAGGCCGGCACCGAGGCCCTCAACTTCGCCTTCGAGCCCGCCGCGTGATTTCCCCTCTACCGTTCACCTCAACTCGTTCTGCAAGGAGCTGCAATGGCCAGCGATGACATCTGGATCCTCGGGATCAACATGACCAAGTTCGGCAAGCACCCGAACCTGGACACCGTCGACCTCGCCTCGCAGGCGGCGATGGCTGCACTCGCCGACGGCGGCGTCACCATGGCCGACATGGGCGTACTCGCCGCAGGCTGTCTGATGCAGGCCTCGGCCGGTATCGGCCAGCAGATCCAGAAGCAGATCGGCCAGACCGGCATCCCCGTGTTCAACGTCAGCAATGCCTGCGCCACCGGCGCCACGGCGCTGCGCGTCGCGATCATGTCGATCAAGGCCGGCGAGTGCGACATGGGCCTCGCCGTCGGCGTCGAGAAGCTCTCCGGCGCTGGTCTTCTCGCTGGCGGTGCCCGCAAGGCCGACGCCAACTGGACGCCCGCCGGCCGCTTCGGCGCCGTGGGTGGCACCGACGGCCGGATCGGCACCGACACCATGCCGGGCGTGTTCGCCCAGGTCGGCATGCAGTACGCGAACACCTATGGCGGCGTCGACTTCGACACCTTCGCCAAGATCGCCGAGAAGAACCACGCCCACTCCACGCTCAACCCGCTGGCCGCGTACTCGAAGCGGTTCACGCTCGACGAGATCAAGAACGACCTGATGATCTCGTACCCGAACACCCGCTCGATGTGCTCCGCCAACTGCGACGGCGCCGCTGCTGCGGTGGTCGTCTCCGACGCCAAGTTGAAGACGCTGTCGCTCGAGCAGCAGCGCCGTGCGGTCAAGATCTCGGCTTCGGTGCTGACCAGCGATCCGTGGCAGGAGGCCTGCCAGGTCCTGCCCGACGTCAACACCCTCACCCGTCGGGCCGCCGAGCAGGCCTACGCCCTGGCCGGTGTCGGCCCGGAGGACCTCGACCTGGTCGAGCTCCATGACTGCTTCGCCACCGCCGAGCTGGTCCACTACGACAACCTGATGCTCTGCGCACCGGGCGAGGCCGGGTCGTTCTTCGACAGCGGCGCGACCTGGCGTGACGGCAAGACCCCGGTCAACGTCTCCGGTGGGCTGGAGTCCAAGGGCCACCCCATCGCCGCGACCGGCATCGCCAACATCTGGGAGGTCTGCCACCACCTCCGTGGCGAAGCCGGCGATCGCCAGATCGAGGGCGCCAAGGTCGGCCTGGCCCACGTCATCGGCCTCGGCAGCGCCTGCGGTATCCACATCCTGGAGAAGTCCGCCGCCTGATCCGACGTGGCGCTCCGGCGTCGCTCCGGCGTCGCTCCGGCGTTGTGTGAACCGATCATCTCACTCGAACCCTGACGGATTCCCGGCCCCACGGCCGGTGAATGCGTCAGGGTTCGCCGTTGTCCGGACATCTCTGACGCATTCGCCGGTCGTGGACCGGCGAATCCGACAGGGTCAGACGTCGATGGACACCAGTTCGTGGCTGGCGACGTTCATCGGGATCGGGCCGTCGTGGGTGGCGACGATGATGTCCTCGAGGCGCATGCCCCACTTGCCCTCCATGTAGATGCCGGGCTCGACGCTGTAGGCGTGTCCGGCCGCGAGCGGCAGCGAGTTGCCCTCGACGATATACGGGTCCTCGTGGCCCTCGAGGCCGATGCCGTGGCCGGTGCGGTGGAAGAAGTGGTCGCCGTAGCCGGCGGCGGTGATGATCCGCCGGGCGACGCGGTCGACGTCCTCGCACGACGTGCCGACGGTGCCGGCGAGGGCCGCCGCGCGCTGGGCCTCGTGCAGCACGGCGTACGCGTCGGCGACCTCGGCGGGCGGGGTGCCGAGGTACACGCAGCGGGTGATGTCACTGCAGTAGCCCGCCATCGTGCCCCCGAAGTCGCAGAGCAGGATCTCGTCACGGCCGATGATGCGTTCGCTCGCGCTGTGGTGCGGTGACGCCGCGTTCGGACCGGCGGCGACGATCGCGAAGTTCACCAGCTGGTGTCCCTCGGCCAGGATCCGCTCGGAGATGTCGGCCGAGACGGCGGCCTCAGTACGCCCGACGAGCGGGATCTCCCCCGCTTGCAGCTGGGCGGCGATTCGGTCGACAGCTGCGCCGGCGGCGCGCAGTGCGGCGATCTCGGCGGCGTCCTTCGTCATCCGCATCGAGGTCACGACGTCGGCCCGGCTGTAGGTCGCTTTCGGCAGGAGTGGGAGCAGCTCGACGAGGAAGCGGGCCCAGGTCTGGTCCCCGATCGCCACGGCTTCGGCCGGACCAGCCGCCTTGGCGAGCTCGGCGACGATCTCGACCGGGTTCTCCATCTCTCCCCACGGGCGTACCTCGAACACGCCGGGCTGGGGGACGACACGGGCGGCTTCCATGCGCGGGATGACGAGACGGGCCTCGCCGTCGCGCGGCACGACCAGCATCGTCAGCCGCTCGAGCGGCATTGCGTGGTAGCCGGTGATGTACGGCAGGTCGAGGCCGAGCGAGAGCAGCAGCACGTCGATTCCCTTGGCGTCCATCTGCTCGCGGGCTCGGGCCATACGCTCGAGGTAGACGGCAGTGGGCAGCGGGGCGGGGGCACCAGCGGTGTTCATGCCCCCATTGTGCCAGCGCATCCCATCGGCGGAGCGCGTCGGCGGACCGCGTCAGCCGATGCGAACCGCCGTCTCGATCGCGTCGGCGGACTGCCGGGCGTGGTAGCTGCTGCGAGTGAGCGGACTCGCCTCGACGTGGCCGATGCCGAGGCCCTCGCCGACGCCCTTCCAGCGGTCGAACTCGTGTGGCTCGACCCAGCGGTGCACGGGGAGGTGGTTCGTCGTCGGGCGAAGGTACTGGCCGATCGTGACGATGTCGACGCCGAGTGCGGCGAGATCGGCGAGCACACCGTCGACCTCCTCCGCTGTTTCGCCCATCCCGACGATGAGCCCGGACTTCACGGTCAGCCCGGCCAGCTTCGCTGCGGCCAGCACGCTCAGGCTGCGCGCATACCCGGCCGACGGGCGCACCGCACGCTGCAGGCGGGGCACGGTCTCCATGTTGTGGTTGAGCACGTCCGGGCTCACGTCGAACAGCAGCTGCAGCGACGTCCGGTCGCCCTTGCCGTCCGAGATCAGCGTCTCGATGCGCGTCGCCGGGCGGGCCAGGCGGATCGCCTCGACGCAGGCCGCGACGTGGGCCATGCCACCGTCGACGAGGTCGTCGCGGGCCACCATCGTCAGCACCGCGTGGGCGAGGTCCATCCGTACGACGGCTTCCGCGACGCGCTGCGGCTCGGACGCATCCGGCGCCATCGGCTTGTTCGTGTCGACCAGGCAGAAGCCGCACGCCCTGGTGCACCGCTCGCCGAGCACCATGAACGTGGCCGTGCCGTCGGCCCAACAGTCGCTGAGGTTCGGGCAGCCGGCTTCCTCGCACACCGTGATCAGGCCGAGGTCGCGCACGGTCCTCTTCAGCGTCAGCACCTCGGGTCCGTGGACCACCTTCGGGCGCAGCCACTCCGGCTTGCGCTCGGCCATCGCGACGGAGCGGTCCACGCCGGCCGAGGCGAGGCGACCCATCAGCCGCACCGGCTCTGCTCGCGGACGGTCTGGCGGCGGCTCGGACGACACGCCGTGATCGGCCGCCGTGCGAACCGCTCGTCCGGGGCCCTCGCCGCGCGAGAACGCCGAGAGGTCCTGCGGACGCTGATGCCAGGCGATGTCCTGGCGCTCGAGTTCTGGGCCCCAGCGCAGCGCAGCGAGCCGGGCGACGATCTCGACGACGTCGGCCATCGAGGCGTCGATGCCCTCTTCAGCGAGCGACGTCACCGGGCGGTCGGCGATGCCGCACGGGACGATGTAGTCGCGCAGGTAGCGCATATCGGTGGTGACGTTGATCGCGAACCCGTGCATCGTCCGCCCGCGCGACACGCGTACGCCGATCGCGCAGATCTTGCGCGGGTTCGGACCGTCGGGGTCCATCCACACACCGGGATACTCGGCGAGCCGTCCGGCGTTGGGCAGACCGAGCTCGGCCAGGGTGTCGATGGTCAGCTGCTCGACGTTGCAGACGTGGGCCGTGGTGTCCGGCGGACCGCCGATGCCACCGTGCTTGGCCGGCAGCGAGACGATCGGGTAGCCGACCAGTTGGCCGGGACCGTGGTAGGTGACGTCACCACCGCGCTGCACCGCGACCAGTTCCGCGCCGACCGACGCCGGCTCGACGAGCACGTTGACGCCGAGGTCGGCACGCGGGCCGTGGGTGAACACGTGCTGGTGCTCGAGAAGCAGGAGGTGGTTGTCGGTGCCGTGGCGGAACAGCGACTCCTGCACCGCGAGCGCCTCGCGATACGGCACGCGTCCGAGCCACCGCACGTGCAGTGGCCCGGCGGTCGGAGCCATTACAGCTCGGCGCTCCAGTCGCGGGTCTCGAGGACCTCTTTGACCCGGACCAGGAAGCCGGCGGCATAGGCGCCGTCGAAGGCACGGTGGTCCCAGCTCATCGCGAGGTTGCCGACGGGATGGATGGCGATGCTCTCGCCGCCGTCGGGCAGCGTGACCACGACCGGCTTGCGCACGATTGCGTCGGTCGACAGGATTGCGACCTGCGGCTGGTTGATGATCGCCATCGTCAGCACACTCCCGGCCGAGCCGTTGTTGCTGATCGTGAACGTGCCGCCGGAGATCTCGTCCGGGCTCAGCTTGCGGGCCTTGGCCCGGCTGGCGAGATCGTTGATCTCGTGGGCGATGGCCCGCAGCCGCTTGGTCTCCGCGCTGCGCACGACCGGCACGAGCAGCCCGCTGTAGGCGAGATCGACGGCGAAGCCGAGGTCGACGAAGTTGTGCACGATCAGGTTGTCGCCGCTGACCGTCGCGTTCAGGTGCGGAAAGTCGCGCAGGGCATCGACGACGGCCCGAGCGATGAAGCTGAGGTAGGTCAAGCTGTAACCCTCGGTGGCCTTCCACTGGTCCTTGACCTTGAGGCGGGTCGCGTCGACGTTGGCGAAGTCGACCTCGACCACGCTGAACGCGTGCGGGGTGACGTCGAGGCTCATCACCATGTGCGCTCCGGTGAGCTTGCGGATCTTGCTCAGCACGACCACGTCGTCGTGATCGCCGGCCGACACCGGGGCAGCCGCTGGAGCCGGTGCGGATGCAGGCGCCAGAGCAGCGGCGGGCGCGGCCGGGGCGGGTGCCAAGGCGGCGACGGGTGCAGGCGCCGCGGCGGGTGCCGGGGCGACGACGGGTGCAGGCGCCGGGGCGGCGACGACAGGGGCCGCGGGAGTCGGCGCGGCAGGGGCGGGCGAGGTGCCGGCGGCAACAGCATCGATGTGGTCGAGCACGTCTTCGCGTGTGATCCGTCCGCCGGGACCGGTTCCGACGAGATCGGCCGTGTTCAGGCCGTGCTCGCTGACGAGACGACGAAC
>JANXUX010000355.1 GCA_025351965.1 Actinomycetes bacterium
TGGCACTGGCGCGCCCAGTACTCACTTGGCTTCAGCGACATCCGACCGACCAGTGCTTGGCCCCATTCGGCCTCCTGCGATCCGGCGGCGGTGCCCATCCGGTCGAAGAAGTAGTCGAGCTTGGCGAGCTCTTCGGGCACCCATGCGGTGCCCTGCTCGGTGAACACGAACTGCAGCTCGGGATAGCGGTCGAGGGCACCTCCGGTGATCAGGTGCGTCAGCGCACGGTGGGCCCACCACGACACCTCGAGCAAGAACACGACGGCATCGACATCTGTCGGGCCCATCGGCGGCGCAGCGCTGCCGGTGTGGTGGTTGACGGGGATGCCGAGCTCGGAGCAGACCTGCCACAACGGGTCGTAGCACGGGTCGAAGAGCATCGGCAGCCCGAGGCCGGGTGGGGTGCCGGGGAGCAAGATGCCCCCGGTGAGGCCGGAGTCGACGGCTCGGCGGACTTCGTCGGAGCTCGCCACAGGATCGTGGAGATTGATCTGGATCACGCCGGCCCGCCGTCCGGGTGCGTCGGCGCAGAAGTCGGCCAGCCAGCGGTTGTGCGCCTGCAGACCAGCCCAGCGCCGCTCCATGTCGGCGGCCGTGATCGCCGGCGGCTGTGCCGTCAGGGACGACTTCGGGAAGAACGGCGGCACCGTGTTCGGGAAGATGACTTCGGCGACGACACCATCCAACTCGAGGTCGGATGCACGCCGCACCGAGTCCCAGTTGCGCTTGCCGTTGTCGCCCTGGAGGTCCTGGTAAGGAGATTGATACGCAGCGGCCCAGGCATCGAACTCTTCGTGCCAGGTGGATTCGAGATAGGGCCGATAGTCGCCGATGTCGCCGCCACCGTGGCAATCCGACGACACGACGATGTACCGCTCGTCGCCGTTGTCATCAACGGCGATGGCCCGGGGAGCGCTCACCGGTTCGGGGTTCCGGGCAGGAGCGGGAAGTCGTTGCCGGTCAGCCAATGGCGACCGACTGCTTTGACGCCGGCCCACCGCGCCTCGAGGTCGGCCGCAGTCTGGGTTGCCGACAGCTGGCCGAGGTCGGTCGGGGTCGGCCCGATCTTTTCGGCGAGCGGTGCCAGGGCCTGCATGTCGAAGCCGAAGATCTCGCCGGCCGCGAGGCCGAGCATCCGCCGGGTCTCGTCGATCGGAATGTCGAAGAACGTCTTCTGCAGCCATTCGTGGGTGTTCGGCCAGGTGCCTTCGGGGTGCGGGAAGTCGGTGCCCCAGAGCATGTTGTCGATGCCGATCTCGTACCGCATCCCGAGCTCGCGTCGCTTGGCGTTGGCGAGACCGGTGAAGCAGTTCCGGTCGACGACCTCACTCGGCAGCATGTCGCCGAGCGCCTCCGTGAACTTGCCCTTGCCCAGTTTCGACGCGCCGCGCGCACCGAGGCACAGCCGGTCCCACGACCAGAGCAGGCCGGGCAACCACCAGCACCCGCCCTCGGTGACACCGAAGCGCAGACCCGGGAAGCGCTGGAACACACCGGACCAGAGCAGGAACCACATCGGACGAGCCGGCCACCAGGTGACCTCGGTGACGTAGATGCCGAGATGATCGCCGTACTCGTCACGCGACGCCGAGCCCGAGTGGGTGACGACCGGCATCTGCAACTCTTCGCAGAGCGCCCACACCGGGTCGTAGTGGCGATCGTGGTAGGGCCGCTGATGGACCCACATCGCCGGGATCATGACGGCGCCGAGGCCGGATTCCTTGGCGTGGCGGATCTCGGCCAGCACGTCTTCGATCTCGACGGTGATGGGCACCAGGGCGACGCCGCAGCGACGCTCGGGGGTGGTGGCACACAGCTCTGCCAGCCATCGGTTGTGCGCCTTCGCGCCGGCCATGCCGAGAATGGGATCGAGGTCGCCGGACAGACCAAGGCCGGCCCCGAACGGTACGCACGTGCGGCTCTCCACTGCGTCAGCGTCCGGGTACACGACCTCGGCCGCGACACCGTCGTTGTCCAGCGCTTGGTCGCGCTTGACCGCTTCCCAGCCGCCGGCCAACTCCTCGTCGTGGTCCTCGAACCACTGCTTGGCGAACTGCTCGTCGCGCACGCCGAGCCTGGTGGACGCCTCGATCGCGGCTGTTCGCTCAGCGAGGAACTCGTCGAACTGCGGATGGAACTTCAGCTCGAGATAGCCCCGGTACTGCTCTGTCGGCAGTCCGGCGTGGCTGTCTGCGGCGATGATCAGGTACGGATCGTTGTCGGCCATTGCGCTACCCCCAGCTCGGCGATCCAGTAGAATGTAAGGGTGTTATAGAGACCGAGGCAAGTCGAAGGCTAGATTGAGCGGGTGCGGGACCGGCTGACCAAGGAACACGTGGTCGATGCCGCCGCGGCGATCATCGACTCGGACGGTCTCGATGGGCTGTCGATGCGGGCCCTGTGCGAGAAACTCGGCGTGTCGGTGACGTCGATCTACTGGCACGTCGGCAACAAGGATGCGTTGCTCGACGCGCTGATCGAACGTGCGCAGGCGTCGATCGTGGCGCGTGAGCCGAGCGGCAACACCCCGCGTCAGCGAGTGCGTTCGATCGCGCATTCGGTGCTGGCCGCGATCGAGATCCATGGGGAACTGATCGGGATAGCCCACCGGCGTGGTGCCGTGGCGGGCGTCTTTGCTCCGGTACGACGGGCCGTTGCCGTCGAGCTGTCGGCTGCCGGGCTGCGCGCCGAGCAACTTGCAGATGCAACCAACGCCGTCCTGCAGTTCATCGTCGGCCATTCGCTCACCGAGTCGATTGCCGCTCGATCGATGACCCAGGAGCACGCGTCGGCGCTGTGGGACGGCGATGCCCCCATCGACACCGTTGCTGCGGTGCTCCTCGGACAGCAGCCGAATCGACAGCGATCGTTCGACGTCGGTCTCGACGCGCTAATCACGGGACTGCTTGCGCTGTAACACCGCTACGGAGGTTCGCTATCGTGCCGTCGAGCGAGGAGGTTCGGGATGAGAGAGTTCACCGGCAAGGTGGCGGTCGTGACGGGTTCGGCAGGAGGAATCGGTCGAGCGCTCGTCGAGCGGTTCGTGGCCGAAGGGATGAAGGCTGTGGTTGCCGACATCGTGCCCGACGCCGTCGAGCGCACGGTGGGTGAGTTGCGCGACCAGGGTCACGACGTCATCGGCGTCGTGACCGATGTCACCTCGCTCGAGTCCGTGGAGCGCCTGCGCGATGCTGCCGTCGAGGCGTTCGGTGGCGTGCACCTGCTGTGCAACAACGCCGGCATCGGCTCAGGCTCCGAAGGTCACCTCTGGGAGCACCACGTGAACGATTGGCGTTGGTCGCTCGACGTGAACGTGATGGGAGTGGTCAACGGCATCAACGCATTCGTGCCGATGATGGTCGCCAGCGGAGCCGAGGGCCACGTCGTCAACACCACGTCCGGCAACGGAGGCTTCACACCGCTGATCAACAGCGCCATCTATGCCACGACCAAGGCTGCGGTGACCACCCTCACCGAATGCCTGTGGGGACAGCTGCGCGAGACCGGCTCCAGCATCGGAGCATCGCTGCTGTACCCGTCGACGCGATCGCCGGGCCTCTTGAACACGGGCATCTGGCGCCCCGGCGCCAACCGCCCCGACCGATTCGACCGCCCGGGCGCGCCGCCCAAGGAAGGGCGCGATTCGCTCAAGATGTACCAGGACCGAATGGAGGCCGTTGGCCAGTCAGTCGTCTTCGCCCCTCTGGCAGAGGTCGCCGACATCTGCTTCGAGGGCATCCGTGACGATGTCTTCTGGATCAGTGCGAGCAGCGAGGATCAACAGGCCAAGATCGCATCTCGCGCCGCCTCGCAGATCGAGATGACGCCGCCGTCCTATCTCCTCGGGCCGAACCTGATGGCGGTCAAGCCGCAGAACACCGACTGAGACCGAGAGGGACGAACGACATGACTGATGATCTCTTGCTCTACGAGGTGGTGGATCGCGTCGGCGTCATCACGCTGAACCGCGCTGCCAAGGCGAATGCGCAGACACCTCAAATGCTCGATGACCTCGATGCACTGTTCATGGCCGCTGCGGCCGACAGGAACGTCCGGGTCATCGTGCTGCAGGCCAATGGCAAGCATTTCTCCGCCGGCCACGACATCTCCGGTTCCACCGAGCAGGCGCGGTCGGCGCAGGCGGCCGCCACCGCCTCAGATGAGTTCCCGTCTGACTACTCGGTGAGTGGGCTCGAGGGCATCTACGAATGGGAGACCAAGCGCTACATCGGGTACGCCCGCAAATGGCGCGACATCCGCAAACCCACCATCGCTGCGGTCCAGGGACAGTGCATCGCCGGGGGACTCCTGCTGTGCTGGCCCTGCGATCTCATCATCGCCGCCGACAATGCCAAGTTCTCGGACCCGGTGGTGCGGATGGGCATCGGAGGCGTCGAGTACCACGGGCACACGTGGGAGGTCGGAGCACGCAAGGCGAAGGAGTGGCTGTTCACCGCGAAGACCTTCACGGCCGACGAGGCCGAGCGCTACGGGATGGTCAACCGGGTCGTACCGGTCGACGAACTGCGATCCGCGACGATGGAACTCGCCCACCAGATCGCTCAGATGCATCCGTTCGCGCTGGCCCAGGCCAAGCGAGCCGTCAACCAGACCCAAGACGTGCAGGGCTTCTATGCCGCACTGCAGTCGGTCTTCGACATCCACCAGACCGGGCACGGCAACTCGCTGGTCGTCAACGGCTATCCGATCCTCGTCGACCTCGATCAGATGAAGCAGAGCCTGAAGTCCTGAGGCACCTGCAGCCCTGCCAGAATGCGGACGGCATTTCGTCCAATCATCGGTCCATACATCGAGGGGGTTGTCGCATGAGCGGCTTCGAAGGTTTTCGGTACGACGGCAAGCGCGTCCTAGTCGTCGGTGGTGCAACGGGCATGGGGGCCGCTGTTGCAGATCTCGCCCAAGAGGCGGGCGCAGAGGTCGTGGTGATGGACGTTGCCGACGTCAGCCGCGCCGGTGCCACATCGGTCCGTGTCAACCTCGGCGAGCAGGCCTCGATCGATGCAGCAATCGAGGCCTGCGGAGGCTCTGTCGATGCGCTCTTTGCCTGCGCCGGTGTCGCCGACGGCACGCCCGGCATCGAACGCATCAACTTCATCGGTCATCGCTACCTCATCTCTCAGCTCATCGATCGTGGAATGCTTGCTCGGGGGAGTGCCATCGGAATGATCTCGTCTGCGGCCGGCCTCGGGTGGGAATCGAATTTTGCGACGCTCAGCGCGTTGTTGGACATCACTGACTGGGACGCGTCGGTGCAGTGGGCCCATGACAACGGCATGGCCGACTACATGCACATGAAACAGGCGATGTGCGCGTACGTCGCGCGAGAGGCGTATCCGATGCTCAAGCTCGGCATCCGGATCAACGCGATCTGTCCGGGTCCAACGGACACGCCCCTCGCGCAGGCCAACAAGGAACTGTGGCTCGAATTCGGTTCCGACTATCGACGCGACGTCGGCACCGCCCCGTCGACGCCGGCAGAGCAGGCTGCTCCGCTCGTGTTCTTGTGCAGCGACGCCGCTGGCGCGATCAATGGGCAGACGATCGTGTCCGACCAGGGCTACCTCAGTGCCGGGCTGACGAACGCTTTTCCGCCGGCAGGGCCGGTTGCTCAATTCCTCTACGGTCGGTTCGGGTGACCGCTCGCCGAGTCGTCGTCGTCGGCGCCTCGACGGGTCTCGGTCGGTCTCTCGGCATTGGTCTCGCTGGGCGAGGCGCACGCGTCGCGCTCCTCGCCCGGAATGCAGAACTGCTCGGTGAGGCGGCCGAAGAAGCCGGCTCCGGAACGCTGGCGATCACGTGCGACGTGACGGACGCCGACTCGTGCCGCAACGCCATCGACACCGCCGCAGCCGGTCTCGGCGGAATCGACGCACTCATCGTCGCTGCCGGCATGGGGACGCTCGGCCGAATCGAGGAGATCAGCCAGGAGACGTGGATGAAAGTCCTCGCCACGAACGTCGTCGGCGCATCGAGCATCACCGCCGCCGCGCTCGCGCATCTGCGCACGTCGACCGGGACAGCGATCTACCTCTCGTCGGTGAGTGCGTCACTCACGTCTCCTTGGCCGGGCCTTGCCACGTACACGGTCAGCAAAGCGGCCCTCGACAAGCTCGTGGAGGCGTGGCGCGCCGAGCACCCCGAGATCGGTTTCACCCGACTGATCGTCGGAGAGTGCGCCGGCGGCGAGGGTGCCGCAGGGTCACGCTTCACAGCATCCTGGGATGCGGAGCTCGCCGGCGAGCTGTTCCCGACCTGGATGGAGCGGGGCCTGCTCACTGACAAGTTGATGGACATCGATCACTTCGTCGAAGCCGTCCATGGTCTGCTGTCCTGCGGTTCTTCCGCGACCATCCCCACAGTCGCGATCACCCCGCGCCGGCCGATCTGAACCGAGATCGATCGGGTCTCGATCGCGTATCGAACGATCGTGCCGCACCAGTATTCTTGGTCGATGAACCTGTCTGGAAGATCTGCGATCGTGACCGGCGGCGCCGGTGGGCTTGGTGCTGCGACAGTGCGTCGTCTCATCGAAGGTGGCGCTGCTGTCGTGATCTTCGACCGCGACGGCGAACGAGCACGTGACCTTGCCGACGAACTGGGCGCCGTGAGCGCGCCAGGAGACGTCAACGACGACGACAGCGTGCACGGGGCGATCGAGGCGGCGAGGGAGGTCGGTACGCTCTCCATCGTCGTGAACGTCGCTGGCGGCGGAGTCGGCGGGGGCCGAGTCGTGGGTCGCGACGGTACGCCTCACTCGAAGGATGCATTCATCCAGACCATGGAGATGAATGCGTTCGGTACGTTCAACGTGACCCGGCTGGCTGCGGCGGCAATGGCGATCAACGAGGCCGACGATGACGGTCAGCGCGGTGTCATCGTGAACACTGCATCGATCGCCGGCATCGAGGGTCAGGCCGGCCAGCTCGCGTACGGAGCGGCAAAGGCTGCGATCCTCGGGATGACGCTTCCCCTGGCTCGCGATCTGGCCCCCCTCGGCATTCGCGTCTGCGCTATTGCACCGGGGACGATGGGGACGCCGTTGATGCTGAGCGCGCCAGAGGCGATGCGGGACCAATTGGTCAGCAGCATCCAGTTCCCGAAGCGGATGGGTCGGCCGGAGGAGTTCGCCCGGTTGGTCGAGTCGATCATCATGAACCCTTACCTGAACGGTGAGAACATCCGGCTCGATGGTGCACTGCGTTTCCCGCCGAAATGACCGCCGCCGTCATCGCGAGGCACCTCCGCTCCTACGCCTCGCTGTGCTGTGACGAAGGCCCCCGTGGAACATCCCGGAATGCAATGCCTTTGTCGACCGCTCGCTCGCGCGGCATGCCGAGGACCCGTTCGCTGATCACGTTGCGAGCGATCTCGGTCGTGCCGCCTCCGATGCTGCCGATCTGACGCATGAGGAAGTCGACACCGCGCTCGGCGAGCTCGCCGTCCTCGTCCTCCCACGCGCCTCCTGCGGCTCCCACGATCTCGAACAGGATGGAGCCACTGCGGACCCCGGCCGAACCATGGAACAGGCGGCCGATTGCCGATGCTTGAGGCGACATCGTGCCGGCGCGCATGCCATCGCCGAGGCGACGCTGCAGTGCGTTGGACACCAACTCGAGCACTTCGAGCTCGCCCAACAGATCCTGCACGACCGGGTCGTCCTGCTTGCCGGCTGCAGCGGCGATCGCCAGCGCATCGCCGATGCGCCCACCCCCCTCGGATCTCCCTGCGGGCATGGTGACATAGGACGAGTTCATCAGCGTGCGCTCGTGCATCATCCAGCGGGTGCCCACGGTCCAGCCTTCGTCGACGTCGCCGACGCGATCGGAGTCAGGAATGCGGAGGTCGGTGATGAACTCCTCGCAGAATTCCTTGGAGCCGTTGAGCATCTCGATCCGGCGGATCTCGATCCCTGCCTGGTGGATCGGGAAGATGAACACGGTCAGTCCGCGGTGCTTCTCGACGTCCCAGTTCGTGCGCGCGAGACAGAGCGCCCAGTCGGACCACCATGCGCCGGTGGTCCAGATCTTGGAGCCGTTCATGACCCATTCGTCGCCGTCGCGTACTGCGTTGGTGAGCGCACCAGCGACATCGGACCCACCGCTGGGCTCGGACAGGAACTGCATCCACAACTCCTCACCCCTGAGCATTGCCGGGATGTGGGCCTGCTTCTGCTCCTCGGTGCCGAAGTCGAGCAGGACAGCCATGCACGGGCTGAACGTCGGGGCCTGGAACCTCCCCGGATACTCGAAGCCACTGATGGCGTCATTGAGCGCGCGTTGGTGTGCCGGCGTGAGTCCCTGACCCCCGTACTCCTTCGGAACGCACACGCCCGCCAATCCTGCCTCGTAGAGGGCGCGCTGGAGCGCTCGGTCGTGCTCGACCAGGGCGAGCTCCACTTCCATACTGCCGACGTCGCGCATGCCGAACGACGGGCCGACCGACGGACGCAGGTTGGCGTGGATGAACTCCTTCGCTCGTGCCCGGAAGCTCTCGACGTCTTCGAGCGCGTTCTCGCTCATGCTGCGTTCCGTCCCTTCTGATCGATCCCCGCCACGCGTCGGCGGTGCTCGGCCGGCGTGCCGTACAGGGTCCGGTCGAGGGTGTGGCGCCGCAACATCAGGTGGAGATCGTGCTCGAACGTCACCCCGATGCCGCCGTGCAATTGCACGCAATCCTGCAGCAGCTCCGAGCCGTAGTGGCCGATGTAGGCGAGCGCAGCGCTGGCCAGCTTTGCTGCGTCCGGACTCTTGGCCCCTACTGCCTGGGCCGCAGAGTCGGCGATTGCGTGGCTCGCTTCGAGCCATGTCTTCATGTCGGCGAAGCGGTGCTTGAGTGCTTGGTACGACGCCAGCGAACGGCCGAACGAGTATCGGTTGAACGCCCATTCGATGGTCATGTCGAAGGCATGCTGCATCGCGCCGACAGACTCGGCGGCGAGGATCGCGAGCGCCTGCTGGAGCTGCTCCTCGACGGCCGGTGCGGCGCCACCGACTTCGCCGATGACCGCTGTGACCGGTACGCGGACGTCGTCGAAGGTGACCGACGCGAACCGACGAGTGAGGTCGACGGTCTTCATCGAGCGACGTTCGATGCCGACTGCATCAGTCGGCACGAGGACCTGGGTGAGGCCGCTTCCCGTCGCTGCCACGACCAAGATGTGGCTCGCCTGTACTGCGGACTCGACGGGCCGCTTGGTGCCGCGCAGCACGATGTCGCCTCCATCGACGCGGGCTTGCACGGTGACGGTCCCGAGAGCATCGTTCGGAACGGGCTCGGTGAACGCCCACGACGCCACAGCATCGCCGCACAGAAGTGCACCCACGAGCTCGTGTCCGGGGTCGTGCCGACTCACGGCTCCGGCGACGATGCTCGTCGGCAGCAGAGGTCCGGGTGCGGCGTGTGTTCCGAACTCGTGGGCGATCAGGGCGAGATCGACGAGGCCGTTGTCGCTGACCGAACCGCCGCCTGCGTCTTCGCTCACCAGCAGCGAGGTCCAACCGAGCTCGGCGCCACGTCTCCAGTAGTCCGGTTCGAAGCCGGCGTCGTGATCACGAAGACGACGCACCTCGGCCGGCGGAGCAAATTCATCGAGGAACTTGGCGGTGGTGGACAGGAGGAGCTGTTGGTCGGGTTCCAGGCTCGGCTGCATGACACACTGTATCCTCGAAGTTAGTCGACGATGAACTTCAGGGAGGGGACCGAACCGTGCAGCGACCTGAGTCGACAGGGGCCGCTCGTGACGAGGCGCTCGAGCCGAGCACCACGATCAAGACGGCTTCGGGCGGTCGCCGATCGGTGCTCGCCCAGTCCAGATCCCAAGCGACTCGTCGCAAACTGGTCCGTGCCGGCCTCGACCTGTGGAACGAACGAGGATTCGAGCAGTTCGACGCGATCAACGTCGAAGAGATCGCGCGCGCGGCTGGCGTCAGCAAGGGCACCTTCTACTTCCACTTCGCCCGCAAAGAGGACATCATCCTCGAGATGAGCCTGGCGACCGTCGAGCGCATGGAAGAAGAAGCCGATGCATGTATGCAGCGTGGTGACGCAGTCCTCTCGATCGCCGAGGCATTGATGGTGTCGCTCGCCCGCAGGGTGGCGCACACACCACGGGCCGCCGTGCGACGCGTCACCAATCACTGGGCACACACCTTGCAGCTCGAGACCAGGCCGTCGGGAACGCGGAGCTTCCAGGAGGTCTGGCGACGCGTCGTCTCCCACGGCTGCTCTCGCGGAGATCTTCCGGCCAGAGTCGAGATCGAAGAGTTGTCGGCGCTCTTACAAGTCGTCACCATGGATGCACTGGCGTCATGGTCGGCCACCACCGACGGCGAGCAGGAGCTCCGGAACATCCTGACCCGACGCGCGGAGCTCATTCTGCGCGGCGCTGCGGCGGCGATGTGGTGAACCGGGACCTCGGGCAGCGGGGAGCGGCCCAATTCTCGGACTGCAAACCTCACCGGTAATGAGGCGGCGTTGAAAGAACGCGTCCACGGAAGTCGCCGCCGGAGATGTGTCGTGGTGCGGGCAGTCATCTAACGTCACCGTCATACTTCGGATCCGGACGCTGACGTGGAACCGCCGATCCGCGACGTGGGGGAGGGCATCATCGCAACTGCACTGGTGAATGGGATCACGATCGCATACGACGTGATCGGCGACGAGGGGCAGCCGTGGATCATCACGCCCGGCGGAAGGTTCGCCAAGGACTACGCGGGCATTCGCGAGATGGCCGAGGTGCTCGCCAGCCGCGGCAAGCAGGTGGTGATCTGGGACCGGCCGAACTGCGGCGAGTCGGACGTCTGCTTCGACGGTGATTCGGAGTCGGCGACCCAGGCTGATGCGTTGGCCGGATTGCTGCGCTCGCTGGGCTTGGCGCCGGCGGTGATCGTCGGTGGCTCCGGTGGTGCCCGCGTGTCGCTGCTGGCCGCTGCCCGCCACCCGGAGGTGGCGGCTGGGTTGGCGATGTGGTGGGTCAGCGGTGGGCCATATGGGCTGATGTCACTGGGCGTGCACTACTGCGGGAACTCCATCGCAGCAGCTTGGCAACATGGGATGCACGCGGTCGCTGCGCTTCCCGAGTGGCATGAGACCATCGCCCGCAACCCTGCCAACCGGGACCACATCCTCTCCCGAGATCGGGATGAGTTCATCGCCAAACTCGAGTCGTGGATGCTGGCTTACCTCCCCCGCGACGGCCAACTGATTCCCGGCCTGCCCGATGCCGATGCACGTGCCATGACGGTGCCGACGTTGATCTTCAACAGCGGTACGTCCGACGTGCATCACACGCGTGTCACTACCGAAGGCCTTGCGGCGTTGATCCCCACTGCACAGCTCGTCGAACCGCCGTGGGGCGATCGTGAGTGGATCGAGCGCACCTCGGACTCGAATGGCCTGTTCGTGCGTTGGCCCCAACTCGTGCCGCAGCTGGTGGATTGGGCCGACCATTGCGTCGTCGGCTGAGTGCTGGCGCCCCGGTTCGGGGTTACAGGTGGTAGAGCTTGACAGCGTTGTCGCCCAGGATCTTGCGACGCGACGATTCGGTGAGAGTCGACATCTTCTCGGCGATCGTGTCCAGTGGCTTGGGGTACAGGCAGGTCGGGTGAGGGAAGTCTGTCTCGAACAAGATGTTGTCGTCGCCCACCGCATCGACGAGCGCCTGTAGCCGGCCCTGGGCGTGCTCGAACCAGAACGTCGAGTACCAGTGCTCCTTGAAGTACTCCGATGGCATCATCTGCAGCTGAGCCAGCTGCGCCGGTGCGTTCTCGTCCATCTCGTAGTCCATCGTCTCCAGGATGAACGGGATCCAGCCGATGCCGCTCTCGACCGACACCATCTTCAACCCTGGGTTCCGGTCGAACATCCCGCTGACGATCGTGTTGATCACCACCCGGGCGTTTCCGATGAACAACATCGAGCCGCCGATGGCAGCCTTGGTGTTCTCGTGCTGCGCTTGCCAGAAGTACTTGCCGAAGAAGTTCATCGCGGTGAGGCTGGCGCCGATGTGGAAGTGCACCGGAAGGCCGCGTTCCACACATGCCGCCCACAGCGGGTCCCAGGCCGGCTCGCACAGGTCGGGTGACCCGACGTCGGCGGCATCGGAGGTCATGTTGACGCCACGCAAGCCGAGGTCGGCGACCCGGTTGGCTTCGCGGACACACAGGTCGATGTCCCAGGTGGGCATGATCGGCATCGGCAGCAGGCGGTTGCCTGACTCGGCTTGGATCTCGGCCATCGCGTCGTTGTAGATCTCGATGGACAACCGGCGCAGGACTGGGTCGATCGCATCTGATGAGAGGCCCTCACCGAAACCGACTGCATTCGGGAACAAGATCTGCGCATGCACGCCCGAATCGTTCATCACCTCGATCCGCGCCTCGGGGTCCCACGCAGCCTGGTGGATCCGGTCGATCTCCCAGACCGTCATCGATTCGCCGAACGGGTATTTGTCACCCTTGGTGTCGATGACTCCGCCACCACCGGCGAAGCCGATCACCTTGCCGTCGATGACCCAGGTCGGCCGGCCATCGACCGGTACGACGTGCGGAACCCGATCTCGATACGCAGCGGGCGCCCGCTTGACCCAGAGGTCGTGTGGTTCGGTCAGATGCGTGTCGCTGTCGACGACACGAAGGTCGTGCGGTAGTGGCGTTGTCAATCGGGTAGCTGTGTTCTCGACGACCATGGAGCCAACATACATGACATGGGTGTTAGAGAAAAGCCCCGGCTGATCTCGGCGCTGACCACTGGCCAGATGTGGGTCCGTCGACCGACCGCCGACCTATCTAACAGATGCGTCAATCTGGCTACTGTGGATGGCATGTACGATTACGCCTTCCTCAAGTACGAGACTCACGACGAGGGGCGGGTCGTGCGGATCCTGCTCAACCGACCCGACCAACGCAACGCTCAGAACCGGGGCATGCTCGTCGAGCTCAACGATGCCTTTCTCGCGGCCGAAGCCGACGACACGGTGCGAGTCGTGATCCTCGGTGGCGCCGGCAAGATGTTCAGCTCCGGTCACGACATGGGGTCATCCGCAGCACGAGCGGAGTCCGAGCCAGGGCCGAACCAGCACCCGACGACGCTCATCAACGGTGCAACCCGCGAGGGCACGGAGCGCTTGATGTTGCAGGAGTGGCACTACTTCTTCCAGAACACGCTGCGCTGGCGGAACCTGCGCAAGATCACCATTGCCCAGGTGCACGGCGACGTCTACTCAGCCGGGCTGATGCTGATGTGGGCCTGCGACCTGATCGTCGGCTCCGAGGAAGTGCGCTTCGCCGATGTCGTCGGGACCCGCCTCGGGATGTGCGGTATCGAGTACTTCGCTCACCCATGGGAGTTCGGTCCGCGACGCACCAAGGAACTGATGCTCACCGGCGACTCGATCGACATCCACGAGGCGCATCAGCTCGGCATGGTCAGCAAAGTGTTCACGCTCGAAGAGTTGCCCGAGCGCACGCTCGAGATGGCGATGCGTATCGCCCGAGTGCCGACGATGACGGCGCTGTTGATCAAGGAGTCCGTCAACCAGACGATGGACAACATGGGCTTCTACAACTCGCTGAACGCCTGCTTCACGTTGCACGAGCTCAACCACAGTCATTGGGCGGGGGTTCGCGACGACAAGTACCCCGTTGCCGACGAAAGCCATGGTGTTCCGAACTGGAAGGACGCCCCGCCGATCGTGCCCTCGTTGAAGGATCGCGTCCGCGCCGACGGCTGATCGCGCCGGCTGGTTCACGACTGTTCGGGGTCTCTGCCGCTCAAGATGACGCCCCTGTTAGAACGATGATACGGTCGCTGCCACGCAGCGCGAACCAGGGGGATTGCACCAATGCAGATGAACGATCTCATTCTCGTATCCGTCGACGACCACGTCATCGAGCCGGCCAACATGTGGGATGCACACCTGCCGGCGAAGTACCGGGCCGAAGCGCCGAAGCTCGTCCGCAAGGATGACCGCACAGACGTGTGGGCTTACCAGGGGCTCGAGCTTCCGAACGTCGGGCTGAACGCGGTTGCCGGGCGTCCTCCCGCCGAGTACGGCGTCGATGCTCAGTCCTTCGATGACATGCGTCCTGGCTGCTACGACCACAACGCACGCGTGCGCGACATGGACGCCAACGGTGTGCTCGGCTCGTTGAACTTTCCGTCGATGTCGGGCTTCTGCGGGCAACTGTGGGCCAAGCACGAGGACAAGACGGTTGCCAAGGCCCTCCTCGTCGCCTACAACGACTGGCACATCGACGAGTGGTGCGGATCTCATCCCGGTCGGTTCATCCCCTGTGCGCTGCCGGCACTGTGGGATCCGGAAGTGTGCGCCGAGGAGATGCGTCGCGTTGCCAAGAAGGGCTGCCGTGCGGTGACGTTCTCGGAGAACCCCGAGCGACTCGGCTACCCGAGTTTCCACTCCGACCACTGGGATCCGTTCTGGAAGGCCTGCAGCGACGAGGGCATCGTCGTCTGTTTGCACATCGGTTCGTCGTCGCAACTCGTGATCACCGCGGCCGACGCTCCGATCAACGTGATGATCACACTGCAGCCGATGAACCTCGTGCAGGCATCGGCCGATCTGGTCTGGAGCAGAGTCCTGCAGAAGTTCCCGGACCTTCGTTTCGCGATGTCCGAAGGCGGGATCGGGTGGATCCCCTACTTCCTCGAGCGAGCCGACTACGTGTACAAGCATCACAAGGCGTGGACGGGCATCGATCTCGGCGGCAGGCTGCCGTCGGAGCTCTTCCTCGAACGGATCATCACGTGCTTCATCGACGACGAAGTCCGGGGTCGCCAACCGCGATCGGCTCAACATGGACATGATCACGTGGGAGTGTGACTATCCCCACTCGGATTCGACATGGCCGAGATCACCGGAGTGCCTGTTCCCAGCGCTCGCCGGGGTTTCCGACGAACACATCAACAAGATGACCCACCTCAATGCGATGCGCGCCTTCCAGTTCGACCCATTTTCGACGATCCCGAGGGAGCTGGCGACGGTGGGCGCGCTTCGAGCACGTGCAGCGGACATCGATGTCAGCGAACGCGCGGTCTCCGGCGCTCTGCCTCGTGACCCCAGGGAGGGCCCGATCACGATCATGACGATGGCGTCGGTCGCTGCCCGCCGCTCGGCGGCTGAAGGCAATTGATCGTCGAAGGCTGATTGCGGTCGGCGGCATCCACGAAT
>JANXUX010000388.1 GCA_025351965.1 Actinomycetes bacterium
ACCGTGCAATCGACGTAGTGACGAGGCGCCGCGAAGAAGGCGATACCGGCAGGAACGAGGAAGATGATCGCGATCAACCCGTCGAGCAGACGAGCTCCGAGACGGGCTCCGATGCCGGCGTATTCCCGCCCGCCGCCGTAACCCTGGGCGACGTACGGCTGATAGCCGGGCGGTGGTGTTCCGTACGGCTGCTGTGGCGTCGAATACTGCGGCGCGCCGTACTGGGGCACGCCGCCGGGGGGTGGGGGCACCTGTTGAGGCGCCCCGTATCCAGGCGAATTGAATCCGGGCGAATTGAATCCGGGCGGTGGTGGTGGAGGCGTGCTCATCGCTTCGCACCGTAATACATCCGTCGGGTTGCAGACGCCGATGTCGCGCGACGTCGCCGGCCCCACTTCCCGACCGGCTTGCCGACCCGCCGAGTATGGCCGCCGTTCTAGAATGAACAGGTCCGCACTGCGGGAGATTGCCGTGCAGCGGCGGAATGGAGAGTCGCACAATGCTCGGCACATCGAAGGCGCGTTCGGCTCGGTCGGCGGGTGCTCAGACGTACGACTACGTGATCGTCGGTGGTGGTTCGGCCGGTTGTGCGCTCGCCAATCGGCTCAGCGCCGATCCGACCAAATCGGTGCTGGTCCTCGAGGCCGGTCGGCGCGACTACAAGTGGGACGTTTTCATCCACATGCCCGCCGCGCTTGCCTTCCCGATCGGGAGTCGCTTCTACGACTGGAAGTACGAGTCCGAACCGGAACCGTTCATGAACGGGCGACGCATCTACCACGCCCGGGGCAAGGTGCTCGGCGGCTCGAGCAGCATCAACGGGATGATCTTCCAACGCGGCAATCCGCTCGACTACGAGCGGTGGGGAGCCGATGCCGGGATGGGCACGTGGGACTATGCGCACTGCCTGCCGTACTTCAAAAAGATGGAGAAGTGCATGGCCGCAACGGGTGATTCGAACACTGACGAGTTCCGTGGGTCGAAGGGCCCGCTCGTGCTCGAGCGCGGTGCGGCCGACACGTCCCTCTTCGATGCGTTCTTCGCTGCCGTGCAAGAAGCTGGATATCCGTTGACGAAAGACGTCAACGGATATCAGCAGGAAGGGTTCGCCAAGTTCGACCGCAACATCCGGCGTGGTCGTCGATTGAGCGCTGCGCGCGCCTATCTGCACCCCGTGCTGAACCGACCCAACCTCAGTCTGACGTGCCGAGCGTTGGTCACGAAGATCCTGTTCGACGCGGAGACGGCGACGGGCGTGCAATATGCGGTCGGCCGCGGCCGAGTTCGAACGGCACATGCTCGCGAGGTCGTACTGTGCGGTGGCTCGATCAACACCCCCCAACTGCTGCAACTGAGCGGCGTGGGCAACGCGGTCGAACTCAGCGAGCTCGGCATCCCGGTGGTGCACGACCTTCCGGGAGTGGGTGAGCATCTGCAGGATCACCTCGAGGTGTACATCCAACACCGAAGCAAGCAGCCGGTCACGATGCAGCCGGCGTTGAAGATGTGGAAGCGGCCGTGGATCGGGTTCAAATGGCTGTTCTTCAGGCGGGGCGAGGGGGCCACGAACCACTTCGAGGCCGGTGGCTTCGTGCGCTCGAACGAGGACGTGAAGTACCCGAACCTGATGTTCCACTTCCTGCCGATCGCGATCCGCTACGACGGGTCGCCGCCGCCCGGTGGCGAGAAGATCGATCACGGCTACCAGGTGCACATCGGGCCGATGTACAGCGACGCCCGAGGCTCGATCAAGATCACCTCGAAGGACCCGCGCGTCAAGCCCGCGTTGCGCTTCAACTACCTCTCGACCGAGCAGGACCGGCGCGAGTGGGTCGAGGCCATCCGGGTCACGCGCAGCATCCTCGACGCCCACGCGTTCGACGCGTTCAGCGGTGGTGAGATCTCGCCCGGCAAGGCCGTGCAGACTGACGAGCAGATCCTCGACTGGGTCGCCAAGGACGCCGAGACGGCGCTGCATCCGTCGTGCACCTGCCGGATGGGCACCGACCCGATGTCGGTCGTGGACCCGCTGACGATGAAGGTCCACGGTCTCGAGGGCGTTCGGGTCTGCGACGCGTCGGCGATGCCCTACGTCACCAACGGCAACATCTATGCGCCGGTGATGATGATGGCCGAGAAAGCCGCCGACCTCATCGCCGGCAACAACCCGCTGCCGCCCGATCACGTCGAGTTCTACCGCCACGAGGGGTAGCGAAGGGGCGGCGACGCCAGAGGGTCACAGCCGTTCGAGACCGATCAGCCGGCCGCGGAGCTCGGCGTCGCGCTCGGTGGCATCGAGGTCGAACACCATCGTCAGCCGCCACTCGTCGAATCCCTCGGGATCGGCCAGCGACTGGTGCACCGTCCACTCCCGTGCCGAGGCATCGATGACGACGTCGAAGCGGTGCGCAGCTCGGGCGTCGCCGCCGATGCCGATCGAGGCCTGCTCCGCGAAGTAGGGGGCGAACGCGTCCTGCAGCGCCTCCACGTTCCAGCGGTGGTCGCCGGCCTCGACGAGGTCCTCGTGCAGTGCGTCCCAGCGCTTGCCCGAAGCGAGCTGCACCCAGCGGAACACACGGTTGCGGATCAGCGCCTTCAGCGCTGCGGGGCGGCGGACGATGTCAGCGGGATCGGGCAGGGCTGCTGCCGCCGACACCAGCGGCGTGCCGTCGCGCAGTGCCTGCCACTCGTCGATCAGGCTGCTGTCGGTGGCCCGGATCACGCCGTCGAGCCAGTCGGAGATCTCGTCGATCTCGGGTGTCTTGAGGTCATCGGGGATGGTGCGCGTGATGGTGCGGTAGGCGTCGCTGAGGTAGCGCAGCAGGGTGCCCTCGGAGCGCTTGAGCCCGTAGTGGCGTACGAAGCTGGGGAAGTCCATCGCCCGCTCCCACATGTCGCGCACGACACCCTTGGGTGACACGTTGGCGCTGTCGACCCAACGGTGGGTGAGTCGCCAGTTGTCGAACGCGCCGTAGATCTCCTCGGCCATCGGCTTCGGCCAGGTGACCTTGTCGAGCTTTTCGATTCGCTCCTCGTACTCGATGCCCGCCGCCTTCATCGCCGCCATCGCCTCGGTCTTGGCCCGCTCTCGTTGCGCGAACAGGACCTGCCGGGGATCGTCGAGCACGCTCTCGACCGCGCCCAGCACGGCGAAGACGTGGCTGTCGTCGTCGGCATCGAGCATCGGCAGCAGGTCGAGGAGGAACGGTGCGAGCGGCTGGTTGAGCGCGAAGTCCTGTTGCAATGATCGGTCGACGCGCACGAGGCGGCCGTCGGCGAGCGGTGTGTCCAACCGCTCGACCACGCCGCTCGCGAGCAGCGACCGGTACAGCCCGATGGCCCGCCGGGCGTGACGACGCTGGCGGACCCGCGGCTCGTGGTTGTCCATCAGCAACGACTTCACCGTGGTCCAGGTGTCGGCCGGGCGATCGAGGAGGTGGAGCATCATTGCGGGCGTCACCGCAAAGCTGGACTCCAGCTTCTCCGGCGCGGCGATCTGCAGTGCGGCGAACGTGGCTGCGTCGTAGTGCACGTAGCCGCGCGGCGTCGAGGGCTTGGTTGCCTTGCGCTGCTTCTTGGTGTCGCTGCCCGCCTTGGCCATGCGCGCCGCGTACTCGGCCTCGTGGTCCGGGGCGAGCGCGACGACCAGGCCCTCCGTGTCGTACCCGGCGCGCCCGGCGCGCCCGGCGATCTGGTGGAACTCGCGGGCGCTCAGCATCCGGCTGCCGCTGCCGTCGAACTTGTAGAGCCGGCTGAACACGACGGTGCGGATCGGCAGGTTCACGCCGACGCCGAGGGTGTCGGTGCCCGAGACGACCTTGAGCACACCGAGCTGGGTCAACCGCTCGACCAAGCGCCGGTGGCGGGGGAGCATGCCCGCATGGTGCACGCCGACGCCGTTACGCAGCAGCCGGGCGAGGTCGCGGCCGAACCCGGGAGGCATCGGTGATCTGCCCAACTCCGCGGCGACGACGGCCTTGGCCTCGGTCCCCAGCTTGACGATGGATGCGAGGTTGTTGGCCTGCTCGACTGCGTCGGCCTGGGTGAAGTTGACGAGGTAGAGCGGTGAGGCATTGGCCGCGACGAGCTCGTCGATCACAGTGTGCAGGCGCTCGTGGCGGTACTCGTAGCGCAGCGGCACCGGTCGCACGGCGTCGGCGATGACGACGGTCTGGCGGCCGGTGCGCCGGGTCAGGTCGTCGACCAGGAACCGGGTGTCGCCCAGCGTCGCCGACATCAGCAGGAACGTCGCCTTGGTCAGCTCGAGCAGCGGCACCTGCCACGCCCAACCGCGATCGGGGTCGGCGTAGAAGTGGAACTCGTCGAGCACCACGGTGTCGGCATCGGTGAGGCTGCCCTCGCGCAGCGCCATGAAGGCGAGGATCTCGGTCGTGCAGCACATGACCGGCGCATCAGAGTTGAACGACGAGTCGCCCGTCATCATCCCGACGTGCTCGGGTCCGAGCTGAGCGCACAGTTCGAAGAACTTCTCGGTGACCAGCGCCTTGACCGGTGCGGTGTACCAGCTGCGGCCGCTGCCGCCGAGCTCTCGGGACACCGTCGCCCTCGCATGTGCGGCGAGCGCAACCATCGACTTCCCCGAACCGGTTGGGGTGGCGAGGATGACGTTGTTGCCCGACAGCAGTTCGAGGATCGCGTTCTCCTGGTGTGGATACAGGGTGCGTCCGTTGTCGCTCGACCAGTCGACCATCGCGTCGACCACGTCACCGTCGGTACGGCGGAGGAACTCGGCGAGCGATGACACGCGGACAGTGTGGCGGAGCCAGCCGGTGTTCGGTCGTTCATGTCACCGCACATCATCAACGTTGATGATGTGCGGTGACATGAACGAGTGGGGACGAGGGGACGGGGGCCGACCACGACCGAAGTCAGCCGGGTCGGGCGAGCAGCCACGTGCGCGCATCTGCGACGAGGTAGATGCTGCCGGTGACGACGATCTGGTCGCCGGTCCCGGCGGCGGTGATCGTCGTCGACAGCGCCTCGCCGATGTCGTCGATCGCTGTGGCGAAGCAGCCGAGCGCAACGGCCGCTGCAGCCAGCTCGGCGGCGGGCCGGGCGCGGGCGGTCGGTGGCGTGCAGGTGATGATCGAGTCGAAGCCCATGGCGCCGACGGCGAGGAGCATCGCTCGAGGGTCGCGACCGGCGAGCAGGCCGATGACGAGCGTCCGTCGACCCGCGCACGGGATCTCGGCGAGCGCTGCCGCCAGTGCCGCAGCGGCATCCGGGTTGTGCGCTCCGTCGAGGATGACGGTCGGACCGAGGTCGCCGTCGCGACCGGCATCGGCACCGGCAACGCCGACTGGGCCAACGGCGCCAACCACGATCGCCTCCAGCCGGGCCGGCATCCGCACGGCAGCGAGACCGGCAGTCACGTGAGCAGCCGAGAGTGCCCGGCCGAGGAACGCGCCGGCCGCAGTCAGTGCAAGCGCGCAGTTCGCAGACTGGTGCGCGCCGTGGAGGGGGAGGGCGAGGCCGTCGAGCTCCTGCCACGGCGTCGAGATCGTGCAGCGTCGTCCACCGGGTGTCGGTGCATCGGCGAGCACGGTGATGTCACGACCGAGCCGCCACACGGCACCGGGCATCTGCGCGGCAAACGCGTCGTCGAACCGGGGATCGACATCGCCGACGACGAGGTGGGCGCCGGGTTTGACGATGCCGGCCTTTTCGGTCGCAATGCGGAGCTGCCAGTCGCCGTCTCCGCTGGTGTGGTCGAAGCCGATGTTGGTGATCACCGCGACGCGACCGTCGGCCACGTTCGTCGCATCGAAGCGCCCGAGGACGCCGACCTCGACAACGGCAACGTCGACCCGCTGCTCGGCGAACAGCGTGAACGCCGCGCCGGTCAGTACCTCGAACGGCATCAGGTTCTCGCCGAGAGACTCCTCGGTTGCGGCCATCCGGGTCAGCAGGGAGGCCAACAGGTCGTCGTCGACATCGATGTCGTCGATACGGAACCGCTCGTTGTACCGCGACAGGTGCGGGCTGGAGTATGTGCCGACGCGAAGTCCCTCGGCCATCAGCAGGCGGGTGATCATCCGCGAGGTCGAGCCCTTGCCGTTCGTACCGGTGACGTGGACGACGGCGAGCCCGGCCTGCGGATCGCCGAGCGCGGCGACGAAGCGGTGCATCCGGTCGAGGGACAGCTCGACGTCGCCGGTGCGTCCGGAACGAGCGGCCCAGGTGCCGTAGTCGATGTGCTGTTCCAGCCACCGTGTGGCGGCCTCGATGTTCACCGGACGGCGGTTCTGCGGGTCGGCCGTGTCAGCGGGGGACGGTGCCGAGCATGCGTGCCGCCTCGAGCGTGTTCTCGAGCAGGCACGCGATGGTCATCGGCCCGGTGCCGCCGGGCATCGGGGTGATGGCCCCGGCGATGGCCTGTACTGAGTCGAAGTCGACGTCGCCGACGATGCCGGCTTCGGTGCGCGACACACCGACGTCGATCACAGTTGCTCCAGGCTTGACATGCTCGGCGGTGATCAGCCGGGCGATGCCGGCTGCACCGATGATGATGTCGGCGTCGCGGCACACGGTGACGAGGTCCTTGGTGCGCGAGTGGGCGAGGGTGACGGTGGCGTCGATGCCCTTGCGGGCCAGCAACACGGCGAGGGGAAGCCCCACGAGCGACGAGCGCCCGATGACGACAGCGCGCTGGCCGCTGGTCGGGATGCCGTAACGCTCGAGCAGGCGCAGCACGCCCTTCGGCGTGCACGGCACATGACCCTCGCGTCCACGCATCAGCCGGCCCATACTGGCTTCGGTGAGGCCGTCGACGTCCTTGTCGACCGGCACGAGATCGAGCACGGCCTCCTCGTCGAGGCCAGCGGGCAGCGGGAGCTGGACGAGGATGCCGTGGACCGTCGGATCTGCGGCCAGCTCGCGCACGGCAGCCTCGACCTCGGCCTGTGTCGCAGTCGGCGGCAGCTCGACGTGCTTGGACGCCATGCCCGCCTCGGCGGCCTTCTTGTGCTTGTTGCGGACGTAGATCTGGCTCGGCCGGTCGTCGCCGACCAGCACCGTCGCGAGGCACACGTGCGGGTTGCCCAGCGCCTCGATCTCAGCGCGCAGGCGAGCCACGGTCTCGTCGCGCAGCAGGTTGCCGTCCATCAGGGTTGCGGTCATATGGGCCAACTTAGGACAGGTTGCTGATCACGCCATCAGCATCGATGTCGATGTGATGGGCCGCCGGGTCGCCGCCCAGGCCGGGCATGGTCCGCATGTCGCCGCAGATCGGGTAGATGAACCCGGCGCCGACCGAGGCACGCACCTCGCGCACCGGCAGGGTCCAACCGGTCGGGGCGCCCTTCAGCGAGGCGTCGGACGAGATCGAGAGGTGAGTCTTGGCAATGCAGACCGGCAGGTGGCCGAAGCCGTTCTTCTCGTAGTTGGCGAGTTGCTTGTTCGCTGCGGCCGAGTACTCGACCTTCGCAGCCCCGTAGATCTTGGTCGCGACGGTTTCGATCTTGGTCTTCAGCGAGGCCTCCGACGGATACAGGACCTGGAAGTTCGAGGGCTCGTCCGCCGCTTCGGCCACGGCTTCGGCGAGCTCGATCGCACCCTTGCCACCTTCGGCGAAGTGGCGGCAGATCGCGACGCGTGCGCCCATCGACTCGGCGATCTCGCGGATGGCCGCATGCTCACTGTCGAAGTCGCCGGGGAAGGCGTTGATCGCGACCACGGGCGACACGCCGTGGATGCGGATGTTCTCGATCTGCTTGCGCAGGTTCGATCCGCCGATGTGCACCTCGTCGGGGTTCTCGGCGAGCAGGTCGGGCGGCAACGCCTTACCGGCCACGATCTTGTGGTTGCCGGAGTGCGCCTTGAGCGCACGGACCGTCGCCACGATGACCGCAGCGTCGGGAGCGAGGCCCGAGGCCCGGCACTTGATGTTGAAGAACCGCTCGGCGCCCATGTCGGCACCGAAGCCGGCCTCGGTGATCAGGTAGTCGCCGCCACGGATGCCGATCTGGTCGGCAATGATCGACGAGTTGCCGTGGGCGATGTTGCCGAACGGGCCTGCATGGACGAGCACGGGCGTGCCCTCCAGCGTCTGCATCAGGTTCGGCTTGATCGCGTCGCGCATGATCGCTGCCATCGCCCCGGCACCCTGCAGGTCTTGCGCTGTGACCGGGTCGCCTGACGGCGTGTAGCCGACGACGATGCGACCGAGACGTTCGCGCATGTCCTGCAGCGAGGTGCACAGCGCGAAGATCGCCATGACCTCGGAGGCGGCGGTGATGTCGAAGCCGGTCTGGCGGGTGACACCGTCCTCCTTCGAGCCCAGGCCGATCACGATGTTGCGCAGCGCCCGCTCGTTGATGTCGAGCACGCGTCGCCACGTGATGTTGTTTATGTCGAGGTCGAGCGCGTTGCCCTGGTGCAGGTGGTTGTCGAGGACCGCGGCGAGCATGTTGTGCGCCGATGTCACGGCGTGGAAGTCGCCGGTGAGGTGCAGGTTGAGCAGCTCCATCGGGATGACCTGGCTGTAGCCGCCGCCGGCGGCGCCACCCTTGATCCCGAACGTCGGCCCCATCGACGGCTGGCGGATCGCGATCACGCTCCGCTTGCCGATGTGCTTGAACGCCTGACCGAGGCCGACTGTCGTCGTGGTCTTGCCCTCGCCGAGCGGTGTCGGCGTGATCGCCGAGACAACCACGTACTTGGCCTTGGGACGATCGGCGAGTTCGTCGATCGCAGCGAGCTTGATCTTGGCCAGGCTGTCGCCGTAGGGCTCGATCAGGTGCGGACCGATCCCCATCTGGGCGGCGATGTCGAGGAGCGGCTGCAGCGGAGCGGCCTGGGCGATGTCGAGGTCGGATGGGAAGCCCATTGGTCAGTGCTCCTGGCTGGTGGCGATCGATGCAGTCGGAGCGGTGCCCGAAGCATCGAGCGCGGTGTGGTCGAGGAATGATGCCCCACCGCCGACGGCGAGCTGCCACGCAACAGTGTTGGCGACCTGGTTGAAGGTGAACACGTGCAGCGCGGAGATGTCGAGCCGGTCGAGGTCGTTCGCCATCGGCGCGAGCATGTCCATCGGGTCGTAGCCGCCTGGAGCCGCCAGCTTGCTGACGACGGCGCGGTTCTTGCGCAGGTAGCGCAACGAGGCGCCGATACCGAGCTTGGTGCCCATCGTCAGCAGCTTCACCGTGTCGATGACCCCGGGGATGCCGAGGTGGACGGGCAGCTCGAGGCCGGCGGCGCGGGTGGCGGTCAGCCAGCGGGTGACCTGCGCGGTGTCGAAGCACATCTGGGTCGAGACCCAGCCGCTGATGCCGGCCGACAGGACCAGCTGTTGCTTCTCCACCAGCGCTGCGGCGAGGGCAACGTCGGGGATGGCCGCATGACCGTCGGGGTAGCCGCCGAAGCCGATCCGGGCGAGGTCTGCGTTCGAGTCGAGCAGGGCGCGGATGAACGCTGCGGCGTCGAGGAACGGGCCGAACGGCTCGGGCGCGTCGCCGCCGATGACGAAGACGTCTTGCACGCCGTGGTCGTTGATCCAGCGGGCGATGGTGGCGACGTGCTCGGGCCCCTCGACCATACGCGCGGCGAGGTGGGGGATCACGGTGTGGCCGAGGTCGATCAGCTGGGCGGCCATGTCCATCGTCGCCTGGAGATCCTTGGCCGGTGAGGCCGTGACCGAGACGATCGAGTTCGCGGGCAGGTGCTCGAACTGCAGATGGGCCTTCGGCGTCGGGATCAGTTCGAGGTGGGCGTGACCGACGCGGTCGATGATGGCATCGGCGATCTCGACCTGGTCCGAGCCCTTGGTGGTCGAACTCCTGCTGAACAATGCCATCGCTGCCCCGATTCCCGGTACGTCTGTTCCGCTTACCACCATACAACATCAAACCGCATCGTGGGAAGGGCCATCACTCGATTGATTTGGTCATATCTTGAGGCGTCCATGCAGCTCTCACTCGGGATCGACACCGGCGGCACCTACACCGATGCGGTGCTCTACCACGATGAGCACGGTGTGATCGCCAAGGCCAAGTCCTTGACGACCCGCCACGACCTGGCCATCGGGATCGCCGGTGCGGTCGGCTCGGTGCTGTCGAGCGCAGCGACCCCCGCTTCGGACATCGCCCTCGTCTCGCTGTCGACGACGTTGGCGACCAATGCGTTGGTCGAAGGGCGCGGTGGTCGGGTGGCCCTGGTGTTCATCGGCTTCGGGGGCAACGACGCCGAGCGAGCCGGTCTCGGCGAGGCGATGCAGGGCGATCCGTTGATCCGTCTCGCCGGTGGCCACAACCCGCAAGGCGACGCGCTCGCGCTGCTCGACATCGAGACCCTCAGCCGCGAGGCGACGCGCGTCGCGCCGACCGTCAGCGGCTTCGCCGTCACTGCCCAGTTCGCAACCCGCAACCCCGAGCACGAGATCGCCGCCCGCGACCTATTGCGCGAGCTGACCGGGCTGCCGGTCACGTGCGGTCATGAGCTCTCGGCCAAGCTCAACGGCCCGCGCCGAGCACTGACCAGCGTGCTCAACGCTCGCCTGATCGGGCTGATCACCGGGCTCATCGCCGCAGCCGAGGCGATCATGGCCCAGCACCGCATCGATGCGCCGCTGATGGTTGTCCGCGGCGACGGTGCGCTGATGTCGGCGGCGGTCGCCAAGACCCGGCCGATCGAGACGATTCTGTCCGGCCCGGCGGCGAGCCTGGTCGGCGCGGCATACCTGACGGGTGTCAGCGACGCGATCGTGTCGGACATCGGCGGGACCACGACGGACGTCGCGCTGGTCGAGGGTGGCGTGCCGAGGCTCGACGAACGCGGCGCGACCGTCGGCGGGTTCCAGACGATGGTCGAGGCGGTCGCGATGACCACCGTCGGCCTCGGTGGGGACAGCGAGATCACCGTGTCGATCGCCGGCGCAGGTCCGGCGCTGGTCCTCGGCCCGCGCCGGGTCGTACCGATCTGTATGGTCGCGGTCGACCATCCCGAACTCGTCCACCGGATCCTCGACCAGCAATTGCTCACCGACATCCCCGGGGAGCACGACGCCCGGTTCGTCCTGCCGATCACCGACGCCGGTGCCAGTTCGAGTGGCCTCGACGACGGCGAAGTCCAGTTGCTCGGCCGCGCTCGCGCCGGTGTCATGGCTGTCGGTGCGCTGGTGCGCGGCCACGCGGATGTGAAGCGTCTCGATCGCCTCGTCAGCCGGGGCTTGCTGATGTTGTCGGCATTCACCCCGACCGATGCGTCGCACGTGCTCGGTGATCACCTCGCCTTCGACCGCGGCGCGGCAGCCAAGGCGGCGCGCCTGGTCGCCCGCAAGCGCGACCTGCTCGGCCGCCGGGTCGCGCCGGGAGATCACGAGCTCGCAGCGTGGGTCATCGCCACCCTGCAGCGGCGATCGGCCGAGATCGTGTTCGATGTCGCGCTCGGCATCGACGGGTTCGAGGGCAAGCAACTCAGCCGCCAGCCATTGATGGCGGCGTCGCTCGAGGGTCGCCGCGGCATCGTCGACGTTGCGGCCAGGTTGACGGTGCCGATCGTCGGTCTCGGAGCCTCGGCCGGCATCTACTACCCGGATGTCGCAGCGCTGTTGCGGACCGAGGGCGTCATCCCCGCTGACGCCGATGTCGCCAATGCAATCGGTGCCGTGGTCGGTCGGGTCTCGACCCACCACGATGTCTACGTGTCGCAACCCGCACGTGGCCGTTTTCGCGTCCATCACGTTCCGGATGGCAGCGGATCACTCGACGACGTGTCGACGTTCGAGCAGGCACGGGTCGTTGCCACCCGATACGCCACGGCCGAAGCGCTCCGCCTCGCCGACATCGCCGGCGCCGCCGATGCGCAGGTGCTGGTGACCGAAGTCGTGAACACCGCCCACGTCGAGGGCGAGGAGTTCTTCGTCGACGCGACCATCACCGCGCGGGCATCGGGCCGACCCCGCTTGACGCGCTGATCGCACCGGCAACGAACGGGTTCAGTCGAGTTTGGTATCGCTCAGCCGACGTGCAGCAGCGACGACCGCTGCCTCCACGTCAGCGCGTCCGGCGTCGTCGGCGGGAAAGCGGTAGCTCGGCCCGTGGCAGTGGATCGCAGCGATGATGTCGCCGGAACGGTTGCGGACCGGCGCGGCGACGGCGCTGATGCCGATCTGCAACTCGTCGATGGTCCACGCGAACCCCTCGTGACGGACGGCGCTCAGGCGTTGCTGCAGTTGCTCGAGTGTGGCGATGGACGCCTCGGTCGGGTTGTCGAGGCCGCCGTCGGCATAGGCCTCGACGCGCTCGGCGGGCAAGAACGCGAGGAACACCAGACCGGATGCGACGACGTGGAGCGGCGTGCGCTCACCGGTCCAGTCCCGGATCTGCACGGCATTGTCGTTCTCGACGTGATCGAGGTAGAGGACCTCGTTGCCCTCCAGCACCGACAGCCCGGCGGTCTCGTGGACCCGGTCGACGAGTTCGGCGAGGAACGGTCGGGCCCGCCCTGTGAGCGTGGTGTCGTTGCCCGCGGCCAGATCGCTGACGGTCGGCCCGATCCGGTAGGTGACGCCGTCGTCTTGGCGGATCACGGCTTCGAGGTTCTCCAGCGTCGCAAGCAGGCGGGCGACCGTGCTCACCGGCAGCGCGACCCGCCGGGCGACGTCGGTGATACCGGCCGGTTCGGTCGCGACGGCGAGCAGCACCGAGAAGGCGCGCTCGATCGATTGGATGCCCGACGTTGCGCTGCCCATCCGAGCAATCTATAGAACGGTGCCGTACGGCCGCGGATCAGGCAGAATGTCATCGACCAGAAGCCGCCGCGAGGGCGGCAGTCGAAACGGCTCGGGGCCGTCGGCTGCGTCACCCACTTGACCCGAACATCTTCCACGATAGAGTAACTTTCCGTATCGTGGATTCCGCGCAACGATCAAGGGAGACCATTCATGGCCGATGACGACATCGTTCTCGAAGACCTGAACGACGAAGACCTCGTGGCCCAGATGCACGACGATCTGTACGACGGGATGGCTCCCGAGATCAAGGAAGGTACGAACATCCTCCTCGGCCGTGGTTGGGGTCCGGATCGCGTCCTCAACGACGCGCTCGTCGAAGGGATGCGCATCGTCGGCATCGACTTCCGCGACGGCATCCTGTTCGTGCCCGAGGT
>JANXUX010000410.1 GCA_025351965.1 Actinomycetes bacterium
CTGATCCACGACTCGTTCTCGTCCGTCGGCGTCACCGCAGCCATCGCTGCCGAGCTGATGTTCGGCAACCGCTTCCGCTACGTCGGTCGGGCACGCTCGATGACCGTCTACCACGCCGACCTCGACGGCGGTGGCCGCAACCGAGCCATCAACGCCGCCCGCCAGATCGCCCAGCTGCCCTGGTTCGCGAAGAACCTCGGGCTCAAGCTGCTGCTCACTCTCAAGCTCGGCTCGCTGCTGCGACGCATCGGGCGCCCGGTCCCGGAGTGGCCGTACTGAATGGACACCCCTGTTCCGCACCGAACCCGGCTGACCGGCTGGGGCCGCACGTCTGCGACGACGGCGAACGTGGTCGACGTCGACTCCGCCACGGTCACCGCGGCACTGCGCGAGACCATCGCCAGCGCTTCCGCGGACAGCGGTCTCTCGGCGCACCGCGGCGCGCTGGTGCGCGGGCTCGGCCGCTCGTACGGCGATGCGGCCCAGAACGGCGGCGGGCTGGTCGCGCGGCTCGCGGGTGCGGCGGCTGACGCGGTCATCGATGCGCCCAACGAGGAGATCACCGTCGACGCGGGGGTCAGCATCGACGAACTGCTGCGCGTCATCGTCCCCCAGGGTTGGTTCGTGCCGGTGACGGCCGGGACCCGGTTCATCACCATCGGCGGAGCGATCGCCAGTGACATCCACGGCAAGAACCACCACGGCGAGGGCTCGTTCGGCAGCCACGTCCGCTCACTGACGCTGTTGCTGGCCGATGGCTCGACGACCGTGATCAGCCCGACCGTCCGCCCCGAGCTGTTCTGGGCGACCATCGGTGGGATGGGCCTGACTGGCATCGTGCTCGACGCGACGATCCACGTCCTGGCGATCGAGACCAGTCGGTGCATCGTCGACACCCAACGTGCGTCCGATCTCGATCACGTCTTGGCGTTGATGGCCGAGGGTGACGACCGGTACCGGTATGCCGTGGCCTGGATCGACCTGATGGCGACGGGCAAGCACCTCGGCCGCAGCATTCTGTCGCGTGGCGAGCACGCCCGGCTCGATCAACTCGACGGTGCGGATCTCGCCGCGCCGCGCGAGTACCACGCCCGTGTGATCGCGAGTGTGCCGCCGATCGTGCCGATCAGCGCAATGAACCGGGCATCCATCAAGGTCTTCAACGAGCTCTGGTTCCGCAAGTCACCGAAGAACCGCGTCGGTGAGATCCAGTCGATCCCGCAGTACTTCCACCCGCTCGACATGATCGGCGCGTGGAACCGGATGTACGGCCCGCACGGATTCGTCCAGTACCAGATCCTCGTACCGTTCGGAGCCGAGCGTGCCCTGCGTCAGGTGATCGAACGGCTCGCCACGTCGGGCGCTGCCAGCTTCGTCACCGTGCTGAAGCGGTTCGGTGCCGCGAACCCTGCACCACTCAGCTTCCCGGCACCGGGATGGACACTGACCCTCGACATCCCCGCGGGAACCCACGGACTGAGTGCGATGCTGCACGAGTTGGATCACGTCGTGCTGCACGCTGGCGGACGGCACTACATGGCCAAGGACTCACACACCACGCCGGAGGCGATCCGCCGCGGCTACCCGCGGTTGGACGAGTGGCGAGCCGTGCGCGACTCGGTCGATCCAACGGGCGTCTGGCAGAGCGACCTCGGCCGCCGTCTCGGCCTGATCGACTGACTCTTCATCGACTGACTCTTCATCGACTGACTCCGTTCCGACCGTGGCCGGGCCAGACTGGACGACCATGCAGAATTCATTCGGCGAACCACAGACCATCCTGCTCCTCGGCGGCACGAGCGACATCGGCCTCGCCATCGTGCGCCGGTTGGCGTCGCCGACGCTGCGCACCGTGGTCCTGGCCTGCCGCGATCCTGACGCCGCCGGGGATCTCGTGGCCGAGCTCGGTTCGGGACTCGGTTCGGGACTCGGTTCGGGCGGCGTCGACGTGCGGGCTGTTGGGTTCGACGCGAGCGACAGCGCTGCGCACGCGACGCTCATTGCGTCTGTCGCCGCAGACATCGGCGACCTCGACGTCGTCATCATGGCGTTCGGCGTACTCGGCGAGCAGAGCGGCTATGACGCCGACCCGGCTTCGGCAGCGGCTGCTGTCACCGTCAACTACACCGGCGCTGTCAGCTCCGGGCTCGCTGTCGCGCATCAGCTCCGCGCTCAGGGTCACGGCAACCTCGTCGTCCTGTCCAGCGTGGCCGGGGAGCGGGTGCGTGCCTCCAACTTCGTCTACGGCTCGTCCAAGGCCGGCCTCGACGGGTTCGCCCAGGGTCTCGGCGATTCGCTGGAGGGCAGTGGAGCATCCGTGCTCGTCGTCCGCCCGGGGTTCGTGCACTCGTCGATGACCGAGGGGATGAAGGCTGCGCCGTTCTCGACAACTCCGGACAAGGTCGCCGACGCCGTCGCCTCCGGCCTGGGCGCGGGCAAGCGCACGGTCTGGGCGCCAGGCATCCTTCGATTCGTGTTCATGACCCTGCGCCACCTGCCCGGCGCCGTCTTCCGCAAACTGCCCCTCGGCTGACCGTACGCGGAGAGGTCGGGCTTCAGCCGATGCGGTAGATCGTCGCTGTCAACGGCTCGTCCGGCTCGAGTTGCAGCTCCGGTTTGACGATCTGGTTGAACGTGATCGGGCGATGATGGCGACGATGATCCACGGCAGCGGCGGCGCCGGTCAGGGCCGTGGCAATGAGCGCCGTCTTGTCATCGTGGGACACCGATGCGGCGGCTGCCTGGGCGACCATGCCTGCATCGACCGGCCCACGCACGTGGAAGGGGATCGTGCCCGACCAGCGCAGCGATACGACGCGATGTTCGAACCGCCCGTTGAGGACGCGCTCGACATCGTGCTCCAGGCCGCTCCGGGCCAGGTAGGCGGCTATTTCGGGATCGAAGTCGCGCGTGGTCTTGGGCTCGAAGTCGAGCACACCGTCGATCAGGCGGACCCACCACAGATGCGTCGGGAAGTCGACGATCTTCGCACTCGCGGCTTCGGGGACCTCGATGTAGCCGGCCGTGGCGACGCGCATCATCTCACCGATCACCGCAGCTGGGTCGCGGACGTGCTCGAGCAGGTGCGAGCAGACGACGTAATCGAACGCGCCATCGGAGAACGGCATGTCTCCGGCGTCGCCGTGGAACAGCGGGCGGCTGATCCGGGCACTCTCGTGGCCGGAGCGTTGGGCGCCGTCCTCGCGCCCTGGCATCCAGTCGAGCAGCACGTCGGCGCGCCAGTGCGGCTTGTCGCCGCTGCCGATGTCGAGCACCAGCGCATGGCCGCCGACGGGGATCCGCATCCGCCGCTGCCAGAAGTTGCGGAACTCGGTGACGGCAGACATGCGAACCGAAATGCTAGCGGCCGCCGAGAGTTGCCTCCCCGGCGTCAACGGCTCTTATGCTCAACGCTTGTGCCCGCCAGCCCTGGTCGTCGATGACCGCTGACCCGACCTTCGCAGAGATCGCCGACGACCTGCTGCGACGGAATGTACGACGGATCCACGTGCTCGGCTGGCGCGACTTTGCCGACCGTGACGCAGGTGGCTCCGAGCGTCATGCACACGAGTTCATGACGCGTTTCGCCGCGGCGGGTCTGCAGGTGACGCATCGCACGAGCTCGGCGGTCGGACTCGACGCGATCGAGGAGCGCTCGGGCTACCGGGTCGTGCGCCGGGGGAGTCGGTACAGCGTCTTCCCACGAGCCGTCGCGTCCGAGCTCAGCCACCGGATGGGTGGCTTCGACGCGCTCATCGAGATCTGGAACGCGGTGCCGTTCATGAGTCCGGTCTGGTGCCGCAAGCCGCGGATCGGGTTCCTGCACCATGTGCACGGTCCGATGTGGGGGCAGATCCTGCCCGATCCGCTTGCCAAGCTCGGCGCGATCATGGAGGCCCGACTGGCGCCGCCGTTCTACCGACGTACGACGATGCTCACGCCATCGGATGCCACGCGCGACGAACTGCTCGCGCTCGGGTTCAGGGCGAACAAGGTGACGGCTGTGCCGAACGGTGTCGAGCCGTTCTTCCGCCCAGGCGGCGAACGATCGCTGCATCCGTTGGTGATCGCAGTCGGTCGGCTGGCGCCAGTGAAGCGCTTCGACCGGATGATCGAGGCCGCTGTCGTTGCCCATGAACGGGTGCCGTCGATGCGCCTGGTGATCGTCGGCGAGGGGCCCGAACTGGCGCGCCTCGAGGCCATCGTTGCCCATCACGGCGCCCAGAACTGGATCTCGTTCGCCGGTCGCCTCGTCAACGAAGACCTGCTCACGCTCTATCAGCGGGCCTGGGTCGTGGCGAGCGCATCACTGGCCGAAGGATGGGGACTGACCCTCACCGAGGCTGCCGCGTGCGGGACCCCTGCCGTTGCGACCGACATCAGCGGCCACCGCTGCAGCGTGCACGACGGAGTGACGGGCATCCTCGCTCCCGTCGATCACCTCGGCTCGGCCATCGCCGATGTCTTGCTCGACGATGCCTGTCGGGCGCGCCTCGGCGAGGCCGCCCTGGCCTGGGCGCACACGCTCACGTGGGACTCATCGGCACTCGGAGTGATCCGCGCGTTGCACGGCGAAGTCATCCGCCACCAAGCCTGACGGATCCGCCGGCCGACAGCCGGCGAAGCCGTCAGGGTTGGTCGGCGAAGCCGTCAGGGTTGGCCGGCGAAGCCGTCAGGGTGGTCGGCGAAGGCGGGCACGTGCGGCGTCTGGGCGACGCCGTCGGGGAGCGGTTTGCTGCACGTGTGGTACAGCTTGACGAGGCCGTTTTCGAAGTCCTGGACCAGGCAGAACTGGGACTGGACGACTTCGTTGGGCTCGTTCGGGCCGAAGTCCATCGCGGTGTTCGGCTCGCGCCAACCTGCCCAGAACGACGTCAGCAGGAGCCAGTCCGCGCTGGCGACCTCGTCGGCGAGCGGCGAACCAGGCGCGTCGGCGATGCCCGGATCCATCTCCATGAACTGCGTCGCCGGAGGCAGTTCGGGGAAGAGGTAGTAGAAGAACGTGTCGGCGTACCAGGTGCGGCGAAGATCGACGGGGCCGACGAGCAGGCGCTCGCCCGGCTTCGACAGCCTGTCCAGTGTGTCGATGACACCCTGGGTGGCCTTGGCCGGTGGGAGGTCGCCCATGAAGAAGATGCGGTCGTCGCGGCGCACTTCGTACGCCGACGGCAGGCTGGCGACCGAGACCCGTGCGTACAGCAGGTAGGTGCGGTAGGTGAAGAACGGGCAGACCACGAACATCAGCGCAGCGAGGAAACCGCCGCTGATGGCCAGACGCAGACGAGGGTGGGCACGCGGCGCGCGCATCCGGATCAGCTCGATCACGGTCGGCACGAGCAACGGCCAGGAGATACAGGCGACCCAGGCGAGGTGCGTCGAGTCCGGGCGCTGGAATGCCTGGGGCAGCAGTCCGATACCGAACAGGCCGCCCGCCGTGAGCGCGATCGAGCGGGGCGCGCCGCCGGTGCGTCGATACAGGAACGCTCCGGTGCCGACCACCGCCAGACCCAGCGCCGGCAGCGCGAAGAACCAGATGAACAGCTGATGGCTGGGTGCGATCGCGGGGAAACGCCACCACGGCGGGACCGTCTCGGCGATGGCCTGCAGCGCACCGTCGAGATGGCTCCAGCTCGGGGGTCTGGGCAGGGCGCGTCCGGGGCGCAGCTTGACGACCGGGTCGACCAGCATCGTCCTGACTGCCGTGCCGATGCCGATCCGGACGACGTGGATCACCAGAGGGAGCAGACCGATGACGCTGCCGATCGCGAACGGTCGCCAGCCCCGGCGCCGCCACAGCAGCCAGGCGTGGGTGATGACCAGTGCCAGGGCGAGGTCGGGACGGTAGGTCAGCGCGAGTCCGGCGAGCACGCCGGACAGGACCAGCATCCGCTGCGCCGACTTCGGCGAGGTCACGTTGCGCGAGCGGACCGCAGCGATGACACTCCACAGGCCGAGCGCGACACCACCGTTCCATGCCATCGCGGTGAGGCCGATCGGGGTCAGGATGAGGAACACCGACAACGCAGCGGTGACGGCGGCCGCGCCACGGCCCCACGCCCGGGCGAGCACGTACAGACCGGCGATGATGCCGATGTGCTGGAGCAGGCCGAACGTGCGCTCCGAGCCCAGGGTCAGCCCGAACATCGTGTACCAACCGGCCAGCACATCGAGCGCACCCGGGCCGTAGAGGTGGAGGAAGTCGACGTTCGGGACCGCGCCCTTGAGGATCCGTTCGGGGAACGAGAGCATGAAGCCCTCTTCCATCGTGCCGCCCGTCGAGTGGTACATCCCGCGCACGGGGAGGAATGTGATGAACGCGACGATGCCGACGCCACCGATGGTCGGCCACGACCACCGCCGACGAATCGCGGGCCCACCGAGCACATAGGCGCCGGGGTCGTCGATCGGAGGGAGCTCTGCGTCCTTGGGGATGACGGCGCGGCGGCGGATCCGGCTGAGCAGGGGCGCGACACCGACGGCGGCGAGCAGGCAGAGCACCGGCTCGGCCGGGGCGCGGAAGCGCACCGTCCCGTAGGCCGCCGCAGCGGTGATGGTGACGGACATGAACTGAGCCGTCAGCGGCAGCAGCTTGATCCTCCGCTTGCGCAGGACGCGGACGCCGTTGATGCCGAACGCAACGAGCGCGTAGTACGAGATCAGGCCGACGCGCGCCCCGTTCTTGTTGCGCCCCTCGATGGGTGCGAACTCGGTGTTCTGCCACGGCCGGAAGACGTCCCACTGGCGCCCGATTCGGGCCAGTACGACCTCGGGCAGACGGTCGGCGTGGTCCTTGGCATAGCGGAGACCGATCTTGCGCCAGTACGAAGCGCGCTGAGATTCGTCGCCGGGCGGCTCTCCGAACTCCGCGCGCAGCCGTTCCTGGCAGCCGAAGTACCAGAAGCCGATGAATTTGCCGTTGTATGCCTCGTTGCAGTTCGCGTAGACGAGCACCTCGTTGCCGTTGGTCGACAGCGGCACGAACTTCTCGTACGCCATCACGTTGCGGATCATCCACGGTGCGAGCACGACGCCGCACGCGATGCAGGCCACACCGAGCTGCTTCCAACGTTGCTTCTTCGCCAACGTCTTGTGACCAACCATGATCGGCAGCACGAGCAGCGGGATCAAGAAGATGCCTTCGCCACGCGTCAGTGCCGCGAGCGCAACGAGCGCGCCGAGGCCGGCGGCGAGCTTCCAGTTCGGTCGGTCGTTCCAGGTGTACGCGGCGAGGATCGTGAACACCACGAGCGCAGCCATCAGGCCCTCCGGGAACAGCACGCCGTCGATCAACCACAGGTTGGGGTAGAACGATGCGATCAGTCCAGCGATGATCGCAACGGAACGACCCCCGAGGTAGCGGCCGACGAGCAGCACTCCGAGCACGACGAGCGTGCCCACCATCGCCGCGGCCATACGGTGGTCGAAGTAGGTCGTGCCTCCGAGGCGGGAGAAGAACGAGAGCACGACCGGGAACAGCGGGCCGTGCAACGCGCTCTTCATTTCTTTGCCGTACGCGATCCAGTTCAGCGGTTCGGGGAAGCCGCGACCGGCCGCGAGAGTGTTTGCGGTCGTGTGGTAGAAGAGTGGATCGCCGCCGTCGGTCCGGATGGGTGCGATGGTCAGCAGCGCGATGACGCGCCAGACGAAGCCGATCGCGACTACACCGACAGACGACAGCACGAACCAGTTCGCGGCGCGCATCCTGCCGAGTGCGTATGCCATCGGCTGCAGGACCACTGCGCTGACGACGAGGCCGATCGCCGCCGACGCGACGAACGCCCACAGCAACGGTGGGAACGCGACACCGTCGAGGTGCACGCCGAGGACGCCCGTCGAGATCCGCTCGACGTACTGGCGGGCGACGATCACGAACAGCGTCTCGTGGAACAGCAACAGGCCGGGGGCCATCAGCGCGAGCCACCAAGTCGTACGCGACCACAGTCCGACAGTGAGCGAGCTGCAGACCGCCATGACCACTGCGGCAGCGATGACCGTACCGAGCAGCGTCTGGAGGGACAGCGAGCCGGCGGATTCCGGCCCCGGGACCAGTGGCTGGCGCACGGCGACAGCGAGCAGCACGAAGGCAATGGCGGCAATGGCGAAGGCCGCGACCGGCATGGTGACGGGCAGACTTCGGACTCCCGGAGCGTCGCCATGGTCGTCGATGCGGGTCCCGGACCGTTTCAGCCAGGTGACGATTGCGAGGGCCGCACCGAGCAGGTCCAGGTCACCCAGCGTGCTCAGGATTCCTGTCGGGTTGCGGTGATCGGTGGCGATCGCCCCGAGACGGATCGCGATCCCGACGACGGCCAAGAGGACGCCGAGCCGGTAGCCGTCGAGGGTGAGCTGTCCCACGGGCCTGATCGGGGCGCGTAGGAAGCGGCCGATGAACGGGACGATCACGGCGACGAGTGCCAGCTCGAGCAAGAGTGGCCCGATACCGAGCCCGTCGATGATCGCGCCGGAACGGATGGGCCGGAAGAACACGAGCGTGCTCAACAACTGACGTCCGGATGTGGCCGGATGCAGCGCTGCGATCGCAGCGATGACGGCGATCAGCCAGAGCGAGTACGCGGCCGCGGCGCAGCGCAGGCACCAGGTCCGGACCGACATCCGCTGCACCCGGTCGCTCCCGACCCAGTAGGCGAGCATCGCCACGGACACAGCGACCACGATGATCGAACGGCCGACGTCGAAGTGGGCCAGGAGGCGGCCGAACCAGCCGTTCGTCGACGAGGTCGCCGTCGCCACCCGGTCGATCAGCAGCATGGTGGCGCCGAAGGAGATCAGGAGCCCACACCGCCAGACCAGACCCGTGCGTTGCTGGTTGTCCCCGCAGCCGTCGGGTCCGTCGCGATTCATAACCTCGGCAGCTTAGGATCTCGACGCTCGCGACGAGGGATCCCCGAGTTCGTCTCAGCCGCCCTGGCTACACTGCGGACCAATGCGCTTCCGGTCCCTCGTCGACACGCTGACCGATCGGCAACACCGTGGCACCGTCGTCGTGTCGCTGATCGTCGTGATCGGGCTGATCTGGTGGTGGTTCCCGGCCCTGACCGACGAGTCCGCCGACACCGATGTCGCCATCGTCAGCGACTCGTTCCTGTTCAGCGCTGAGCGCGAGGTCACCTACCGCATCCACGAGGACGGATTCTCGCTCGTCTGGGCGCCGCAGCAGGCGAGCTGGTGTGATGCGCCGGCGGCGGTGAGCACGATCGTCCACGACCACGACCCGGCCACGATCGTGGTGTCCTTCGCCGACGAAGGCTCGTGTGGCACCGACCCGGCCGAGATCCGAGATCAGGTCGCTGCTGCTGCGGGGGATGCAAAGCTCATCGTCGTCGCCAACCCAGCCACCGTGGCAGCGGCTCCGCCGACGCCCCGGGCCGTCAGCGTCGACCCGTCACGCCTGCTCGGCCCCGTCGGCACCATCGACCAGGGCTGTCTCTGGTGGGACACCTGCCGACCCGATGGTCGGGTCGATGTCCGCGCCGCCGACGGCAGCCTCGTCCCCTCCGGCCAGACCCGCGTCGCGCGGATGATCGTGACGGCCCTTCGCTAGCGAACCGAAGAACATCGCCGCCCCGAGCACGACGACGGGCTCCAGCGGCAGGCGCAGGCGGTGCGCTCCGTAGAAGGCCGCCGATGTGATGACGACGAGCACGACAGGGATGAGCAATACGGTCGCATCTCGGCGCCGGGACCGGGCGATGCCGATGCCGGCGAGCGGGGCGAGCACCCACCACGACACGATGCCGGCCCACGACGCCCACCGGGCCTTCTCCTCGCCGACGTCCTGGTGGACGAGGTTGTCGACCTCGAACAGGTCGGCACTGCGGCCGAGCCGGGCGAGTGCGACGAGCGGCAGCCGGCTGAGGTGGTCCCTGGCATAGGCGACGGCGGTGGACTTCTGCAGGCTGGAACGCACGGAATCGTCGACACCGGGAGCACCCTGCACGTCGAGCACGCAGTAGAGCGACCAGCCCCCCAATGCCGCTGATGAGTACGTCTCCGGGCAGTTGGCCCCGATGAGGGTGGTTCCGTCGTTGGTCGAGAGCAGCACCGGATCATCGAACCTGCTCAGGTTGTAGATGATCCAGGGCGCAATGACGACGACGGTCGCGAGACCGGTGGCTACGATCACTCGGACCATCTCGCGCCGAGGACGGACCCAGCGCAGCCCGACGAAGCCGATCAACGGGAGCGCGATGATCAGCTCGCTCCGGGTCAGCACCGCCAGACCGACGAGCACGCCCAGCAGGATTGCCTGGCCCGGCGTAGGTCGCTCCAGCAGGCGCAACATCACGAGCAGGATCAGAGCGATGAGCAGCGCACACAGCGACTCGGACATGACCAGGCCGTCGTTGATCCACAGGTTCGGGTAGGCGGCGGCCAATGCGGCGGCGATGAGGCCGACCCGGTCTCCGCCGAGCCGACGGCCGATGAGCCCGATCACGGCGATCGTCACGACGCCGAGGGTCGCCGTCACGAAGCGTTGCTGGAACACCACGTGGGAACCCCAGCTGACCGGGGCGAGCACGATCGCGGTGAGCGGACCGTGCTCGGCGGCCTCGCGGACGCCGAACAGGTCTTTGAAGAACACACCGTGGGTCAGCTGGTCGCCTTGCCAGCTGAAGTACAGCGAGTCGTTGAGCAGCAGGGGTTGGTTGCGCTTGGCGGCGAACAGATACCCGTACCGCCACGCCGCACCGAGCGCGACGACGATGGCGAGTAGTCGCCGGAACGACCAACGGGTGAGACCGGTGTCGGCCTGTGTCATCACGTCACCCGCTACGGCAGCACGCTGCAGGCACCGGGGGTCCGTGTGTACCGGGAGTCCAGCGTCCAGTCGCCCGTGGCCCACAGTGCCGGGTCGGCCACCGTGACGTTGGCGTACCGCGTGCTGAGCTGAGTGATCAGCCAGATCGCGAACTTTGCGGTTCCGGAGGGGCAGAGGTGGACGCCGTCGCCCATCCGCTCGGGGATCTTGTCGCCGTCCATGTCGAGCTCGAACGTCGAACCCCAGAACGGCGCCGTGTCGAGGAAGGAGACATTGGCCGGATCATCCGTCGCCAACTTCTGGGCGGCGTCGAAGTCACTCTGATAGCCGGAGTGATCCTGGTCGGCGCGCAGCGGGGGGACGGGTAGCAACAGCAGGTGTGCGCCGACGGCGCTGGTGATGTCGCGGATGCGGGCGATCGCCGCGTAGATCGCGTCGACACCGAACGGCTCGTCCCACGTCGACATCTGCAGGATCAGCAACTGCGGGTGCAGCGTGTCGGTGAGATCGGTGATCTTCGCGAACGAGGCCGGCCCGGTCTCGTTGAGCAGACCGACACCTGGAAACGAGCTGTCGACGACATCGACGCCGATTGCTTTCATCGCCGCGGCCAAGCCGAGCGACGTCGTGAACGCGATCGAGTCCCCGAACCAGACGACCTCGCTGAGGTTTGTCAGCGGCGCCGGTGCCGTCGTCGTGGTGGCCGGCAGTGTGGTGGTCGTGGCAGGCGAGGTCGCAACGGTCGCAACGGTCGCAGCGGTGGCGTCGAGCGTCGTGGTCGTCGCCGGAACAGTCGTGGTCGACGTCGTGGTCGTGGCGTCCGTGGCACCAGCGTCGGCGACGGGAACGGTCAGCGCGGCGAGGTTGATCGGTGCCGGCCGGGCATCGGGGAGCGGGACGACGACGACAGCAGCGACCATCAGGGCGATGCCGGCGACAGAGGCGACCGCAGTGAACGTGATCGGGCGGCGCTGCAGGCCGTAGCGGATCGGGCGCTCGATCACGTAGAACGAGATGGTCGCCGCAACGAACGTGACGACGAGGCGCAGCGCCGTCAGCGGCCAGCGGGTCAGGTCGGTGCGGCCCGGGCTGAGCGCGACGTAGATCGGCCAGTGCCACAGGTAGAGCCCGTACGACAGCTGGCCCATCCAGCGCAGCGGGCGCTGGCGCAGCAGTCCCTGCAACAGGTTCGTCCCAGCCACACTGGAGACGCCGAGCAGCACGGTTGCGACGAGCACGGCGTGGAGCAGGAACCCGCCGTGGTACAGCCAGCTGTCTCGACCGTCGACGCGCAGCCACATCCAGGCCAGCACGGCCGTCGGAGCCAGCACGGCCAGGGTGGAGTACCGCCCGAGACGGGCGACCACTGAGTCGGCGCGGTTCGTGACGATCACGGTTGCGCACATCGCACCGATGAGCAGCGCCCCGATGCGGGTGTCGGTGCCCTCATAGGCCCGCGTGCTCGAGGCCGGCGAGTACACGACGGCCATCAGTCCGAACGACAGTGCAGCGCCGATGAACGACCCGATCAGGACCGAGCGCTCACGGTTGCTCCGCCGCCAGATCAACAGCACGACCACGAGCGGCCAGACGAGGTAGAACTGCTCCTCGACAGCCAGGCTCCACAGGTGCGTCAGCGGAGACGGTGACGACAGCGACGTCCAGTAGTCGGCGGATCCAGCGATGTGATGCCAGTTGAGGATGAAACCCAGGGCCCATGGCGTCTCGTCACGGATCGCGAACCGCTCCTGGGCGAGGCCCCATTCGGCTCCGACGAGGGTGACGACGGCGAGCAGCAGCAGCAGCGCGGGCAGCAGGCGTCGTGCCCGGCGCGACCAGAAGGCGCGCAGCGACACGCTCCCGGTCGTGTCGACCTCCTGCAGCATCTGGCGGGTGATCAAGAAGCCGGAGAGCACGAAGAACGTGTCGACACCGAGGAACCCACCGCTCATGTGTTCAGCGTGGAAGAGCAGGACGGCTCCGACGGCGAAGGCGCGCAGGCCGTCGATCGCTGGTAGGTACGTCGAACGCGGCGTGGTCACAGGGGTCGTCGTCATCATGGGTCGACGCGATCCTCGCGCACTGGACGGCCGGTCGCGATGGCACTCGCAAACAGCAGCACGATGACGGTCAGGCCGGGCCGATGCAAATCCTCGAACTCGCCCGGCCACCCGGCATTGGCGAACGGATGTTCGGACGCGACCCGGCGCACCATGACGGCGGCCATGACGGCGACGATCACGATGGCTGTGTACCCGAGCAACCGCGGTCGCCGGGCGACGAAGCAGGTGACGAAGGCAACGGCGCCGCAGATCAGGCCCCAGGCCGGGGCGATGACGAGGGCCCCGACCAGGGTGGCGGAGACGGTGCTCGCCAGCGCCGGACTCCGCCAGCGGTACGGCGACGCGCTGGCCGGCCGTCCCCAAAGGACGGCCGGGCGGGGCTCGTCGGGATCGTCGACGGCGGTCCGACGACGATCGAAGACGATCAGTGCGATGCACACGAGCACGCCGAGTCCGCTGAGCAGAAGCCCGATGACGAGTGTGTTCTGGCCCTCGAAGTCGAGAGTGATGGTTCGTGCCGTGGTGCTCGGCGGCAGGTACCAGCCGTTGAAGCCGCCGTCGACCTGACTCTGTGTGCCGAGCGACTTCGCGTCCATGGTCGCCGACCAGCCGACGTTGTAGCCCTCACCGAAGACGAACCAGCAACCCCTCGGGCACGCCTCGACGCGTACCGTGCGACTCGTGCGGCTGTGATCCAGCACGGTCACGGTCGGATTCGCGGTCCCTGCGCTGGCGGCTGCGGCAGCGGTCGCCGTGGCACCGTTGCCGGGGCTCGTCAACACGACCCGGTCGACATCGAGGCCGGTCGTGAGGCCGACGGCACTGCGCACGATGTGCTCCCCGGCGGTGAGCGCGATCGGTGCGGGGGCGCAGACTGCGGTGGTGGCGGGCGAGCCGGAGAACAGGTCGGCAACCGATGCATCGACGCGTATCCCGACGGACGTGCTGTCGATCTCCAAGACGTCCGTGAGGCAGTCGGCGGTGTACCGGTCGGGCAGCGACGTCGCAGTGATGCCCGCCCCGGTGACCTCGGTGATCGCGACCGGCAGACGAACCGGCTCCGCATACCGACGGTCGACGGTGACTGCGTCGTTCGTCGCCGTGACGGTGAGCGTCAGGGCCGAACCGGCGACGGGGGAGAACTCGATGGTGCTCACACCGTCGGCATCCGGCGGATCCACGGCGACGCTCTGTGCGACACCATCGGCTCCAGCGACGGACACCTCGGTGATGGTCGCGAACCGGTCGGCCGGCGCCGGTTGGGTGATCTGCAGCGACGTGAGCGAGGTGGCCGGCGCGAGCGGAATCGTGATTGCGCTGCCGACCGCCGTGCCGAACGGGGTCACCCAGGCCGTGGTCGGATCACCGTCGGTCGCTGCCCATCCGCCCATCGCCGGGACCCCGGACAGGCGGCGGTTCGATGTCGTGCCGGTCCACCCGAGCATCGACGCGATCGTCGCGTCACTGCTGCGCAGATCCAGGCGAGTCGTCACCGACGGTGTCACCGGGCGCGCGCTGTCGAGCGTGAAGGCACGAACGAGGTGACTCTCCGGGTCGGACCGCCAGCGGTTGGTGGCCCGTGTGCGCAGGCGGGTGAGGACGATGTCCAGTTGCTGGGCGTCCCCGACGCGTGGCAGGACGTTGCTGGGAACGCGAACGACCTCCTCGGTCGGTCCCTTGCCGGCACTGACCTCGGCGAACCCGACGGCGTCGAGCCCTTCACCCGGGCGCACGTCGGCGTGCGCAGTCGAGCGGATCGTCAGGGTCACCTCCTTCGACGCGATCTTCAGCGGCACGACCTGGCCGTCGGCCGAACGCGACCCATCACCGAGGTCCACGGAGCGGGTGCCGGAGTCATCGGTGACGTCGACCCGGGTGATCCAGCGGTTGCGGCCGTCCTGGGGCTGGGTCACCGTGAGCGAGCTCATCGGTGTGTCGGACTCGACGCGCAGGTATTCGCCGTCGGCGTCGAAGCGGTCGCCGACGACCCACGCCGTCGACGAATCACCGTCGATCGCCATTGCGGCACGGTCCTCGGGCAGATACGCGGAGGGCGAGCCGTACGCGCTCGCGTTGGCGCGCAGCGGTCCGCGTTGCTCGGCGATCGTCATGTCGGCACTGGTCGAGTCGGCGAACACCGGTGTGCGCTGGTCGGCGCTGTCGAGACGGAGCACGCCCGTGCCGCTGCCGTCCTCGGTGAACCCGGCGACATCCTGGGCGCTGCGCCACTGGGAGGCGCGGTCGCGGTTGCTGTCGGTCACGATCACCCGGGGCGCATCGGTGAGTGGATCGGAGGTGCCGGCATTCGGCGCGGGCAGGTCGGCTGCGTAGCGGATCAGTTCCGTGCCGTCGATCAACCCGGCGGCCGCGGCGTCGACGACGCCGTCACCGCTTCCGGCGACCACGACCTCGGTCGTCTTGGCGCGCATGATCGGTTGCGGATCCTGGACGGGGACGAGCTCGACGGGGGCCAGGGGCGTGCCGACCTCGGGCTCGCTGATCAACTGCTCGTCGACCATCGGCAGCGCCGGCACATTGGACGCGGCGACGCCGTACGTCGTGGGGGCACCGAGGTCGTCGCCACCCTGGGCGTTCGCGAACATCGTCGAGGTCACTTCGGGACGAGGCGTGCGGAACCGCTCGAACGCGACGTCGTTCGGGAGCCAGATCGTGTCGACGCCGAGCAAGCGGGCAATCGGGGCGACCTCGGACAGCTCCGCCGAGCCCTCTTGGAAGCGGTTGTCGAGCGCATAGATGAGATCCATCGCGCCGGCGCTGCCGAGCGGCAGTAGATCGCGGGTCACCAGCGGTTTCGTGGTCAGGCCGGGTAGCGGGGGATCGACCGTGTAGCCCCAGCGGAAGGCGCCGAACTCCTCGCCGGGCAGCTCGAACACGCGGTATCCGGCCGGTGCAGCGCTCAACGCGTCAGCTGCCTGGGTCCAACCCGCAGGTGGATCCTGGTCGCGGGTCAGGTTTGGATCGACGAGCGCGCGCTGGCTGAGCACCGGCAGGTTGACGAACGCGAGCAGTCCGACGAGGTAGGGCACGAACACGCGGAGGCGGAACCGGGTATGGCTTGCCGCTGTCACGAACGCCCCGGCGCCGAGTGCGATGCCGAGCGTGCTCAGCGGCAGGGCGCGGGTGCTGCTGCGCAGCGCGAGCGCGATGCTGGAGCGCGAATTCTCGGCGAACGCCGACATCAGCGGCGATGGATCGTCGATCGGGTGCACACCGACGGCGAGGATCACGCCGACGAAGACGAGCAGCGCGGCGTAGCGACGGTTGGCCCACTTGCTGGCGACGATGCCGACCAGCCCGATGCCGAGCACTCCGAAGCTGATCGCGATGAGTCGGCCCGACGACATGTATTCGAAGGCCGCAGTCGTCGCGAAGCCGATGGGGTCGCGGACGTAGAACAGCCAGTAGCCCATGCCGCGTAGGACCTCGGCGCTGTTCGCGGTCAACGACACCGCCTGCAGGCTCTCGGAGTATCCGAGCACATCGGCGCCGTACTTGCCCTGGATCGACAGCATCGCGATCCACCACACCGACATCAGCGCGCTGATGCCGCCGATCTTTGCTGCGGTCACGAGCGCCCGGCGCCACGTGATGAGGCGGCCCCAGGCGGCGTGCAGCAGCCAGAGCACGGGTGCCGGGGCGATCATCAGGATCGCAGTCGCGTTGGGTGCCGCAACGGTGACCATCACCAGACCGAAGATGCCGACGTCGCGCCATCGGCTGCGCGTCGCGGCCCGGATCGTCAGGCCGATCAACCAGCCGAGTGCCGCCCACGGCAGCAGCATCGCCGAGGT
>JANXUX010000416.1 GCA_025351965.1 Actinomycetes bacterium
GCTGATCGTCACCAACGCCGATGGGACGCTGAAGGAGGTACGAGTCGGCAACTGGCTGCGCGCCGCGCTGGACGTACCGTTCGACATGGTCGAGACGGCCTACCGCGCCTACCGTCGACTGTTCGAGCTGACCTACCGCGACGATCTCCAGCTGCGGTTCCGGTTGGAGCCGGGCGAAGTCATGGCCTTCGACAACCGCCGTGCCATGCATGCACGCGGTGAGTTCACCGACATGAACGGCCGGCGCTTCCTGCGCGGCTGCTACAGCGAGCGCGACGAGCTGTACTCGCGGATGCGGATGATCGAGCGCGGCCAGCGCCAGCGCCGGGTTGCAGCCGACGTGGCGGCGGCGGCGTCAGCGCGGGGGTAGGAGCAGGCGCACGTTGCCATCGCCCTCGCGTCCGGCCATCCGGGTCGCGATGCCCGTCGAGGTGAACATCCGGGCGAGATCGCGGTGCAGCGAGCCCAGACCGCCAGGCTGATCTCCGTGGTCGCGCAGTGTGCACACGATCTCGACCGTTCCATCGTTGTGGCGGACGATCTCGACAGCGCGGGTCTGGGTCGGCCAGTCGATGGTCGACGCCGTCGTGATCTCCCAGAAGCCGCCGCCGTTCGGTCCCGGCCGTGGCTCGATCCGATTCACGTGACGGTGGCCGACGAGCCAGGCGACGACACATGGATGTCGGTGCGCGACGTCGACCAGACTCTGGCCGAGCAACCGATCGGGACGTCCGCCGCGCTCGTTGACGAGTGACGCGGCCCCGTGGTGGCTGACGATCACGGCCAGTCGGTCGGGGTGCTGCTCGACCTCGGTGAGCCGCGCCTCGAGCCAAGCGAGCTGCCCGGTCCCGATGCTGCCCTGGTAGTCGCCGGCGGGATGGTTCGTGTCGAGCAGGATCAGGCGCACGTGATCGAGGTCGATCACGCAGTCGATCTCGCCAGTCGCGACGTTGACGTCATCGAAGCCGAGGGCACCGGCTTCGATGTGGGCACGGACCCACTCGCGTCGGTCGATCGAGCGCCGGTCGGCGACCGCGGTGATCGGAAACGTCGGCCCCGCCGAGTAGGCGTGCGGCTCGTCGAGGTAGTGATCGAGCGGGTCGGCAGGGGTGAAGCCGGCCGGCCGCCGCAGCGACTTGGCCGGCGCCGTGGCGAGCTGGTCGGTGCGTGCCGTCGGCAGTGCGGTGCCCTGCAACATCAGGTCGTGGTTGCCCGGCACGCTGGTCCACGGCATGCCGATCCCGGCCGACACGACGGGCGCACTCGTCCGGGCAACGAAGTCCTCGACCACGGGATAACCGAGTGCGCGCCAGGCGTCATCGACGGCGCCGTCGGGAGACCAGTACGGCCAGACCGGGCCGAATTCGCCGGTCGAGCTGTCCTGCGCGCTGCCGTGGGTGTCGAGCCGGGCCACCCCGCCGGCGATGATCGCGAGGTATGCGTCGAGCTCGTTGCGTTGCGCGTTGTCGATGTTGTCGCCGGTCGAGATGGCGATGTCGTACGGGCGGGCGGTCGCCGGCCCGAGGGGTGATGCGGCGATCGTCGCGACGTGGGCGTGCAGCGCGAACACGGTCAGCGCGTCGTACGGCCGATGCATGTGCAGCAGCGGCCGCCAGTGCGGATCGTGGGCCTCCAGCTCGACCCACTCGGCCCTGGCCGGCGATGCCGCGTCCAGCACGTGCATATCGCTGAGCTGGACGATGCTCAGGACGCACTCGCCCTCGGTGGTGGGTGCGATGCCGCCCAGCTCGGATCGGATCGCACGATCAGTCGGCGTCGCGTCGGAGCGGTCACTGGAGCCCATTGCGCCCGACGTTAACCGGCCGGATCCGCGGCGATCGGAGTCCCCGGCCTATGTTGGCCGGATGATCGATCAGCCAGGCTCCACTGCGCTGTGGGCACCGTCGCGCGAGCGAATGCTGTCCACGAACCTCGCTGCGTTCGCGCGCAGTGTCGGCCGCGATCCGCTCGACTACGCGGCGCTGCACCAGTGGTCCGTCGCTGCTCCCGACGAGTTCTGGCGGGCCGTGTGGACATGGTGCGAGATCGTCGGCGAGCCCGGCGAGCGGGTGCTCGATCCCGGACCGGATCTGGCCGCTGCCCGCTTCTTCCCGGACGCGATGCTGAACGTCGCCGAGAACCTGCTCGCCCGACTCCCCACAAATCGGCCGGCCGTCATCGCCTACACCGAAGCCGGGCGGACGGCGACGCTGTCGGCGACGGACCTGCGCGACGCAGTGGCCGCATGCGCTGCTGCGTTCCGAGAGGTCGGTGTCGCCGTCGGGGACCGGGTCGTCGTCATGCTCCCGAACGGACCGGAGGCCATCATCGCAATGCTCGCCGCGACATCGATCGGGGCTGTCTTCGCGTCCGCCTCGCCCGACTTCGGTGTCAACGCTGTGGTGGACAGGTTCGGGCAGATCGAGCCGGTCGTGTTCATCGGCTGCGCCGAGTATCGATACGCGCGCAAGCACATCGATTGCCGGGCCAAGTTGGCCGAGATCGCCGATGCGCTGCCGACGGCGCGTCTGCGGCTGGTCGTCGGGGACGCCGCTGGGTTCGAGTCGTGGTCGGACACCCTGGCCCGCCACGACGGCGCCGAGCTGTCGTTCACGCGTCTGCCGTTCGACCACCCGTGGTACGTCCTGTTCAGCTCTGGCACCACCGGCAAGCCGAAGTGCATCGTGCACCGCACGGGTGGCGTGCTGCTGATGCACGCCAAGGAGCATCGCCTGCACTGCGACATCCGCGCCGGCGACGTTGCGACGTACTACACGACCACCGGCTGGATGATGTGGAACTGGCTGGTGTCGATCCTCGCCGCCGGCGCGACCGTCATCACCTACGACGGCTCGCCGATGCACCCGACGCAGCACCATCTGTTCGAGATCGCGGCAGCCGAGGGCATCACGTTGCTCGGCGTCTCGGCCAAGTTCATCGACAGCGTTGCCCAGAACGACCTCGACATCGGCGGCACCCACGATCTCGCCGCATTACGCACGATCTGCTCGACCGGATCACCGCTCTCGCCGCACGGCTTCGAGTACGTCTACGCGTGGGTGAAGGCAGACGTGCACCTGTCCTCGATCTCGGGCGGGACGGACCTGTGCGGCTGTTTCCTCGGCGGCGTACCGACGCTCCCGGTCCACACCGGCGAGCTGCAGGCGGCGGCACTGGGCATGGACGTCCAGTTCGTCGACGAGCGCGGCACTCGGCTCGAGCCCGGTGACGGTGCCGGCGAGCTGGTGTGCGCGACCCCGTTCCCGTCGCAGCCGCTCGGTCTCTGGGGCGACGAACCCTTCGGTCCGACCGGCCCCAGGTACCGCGCGACCTACTACGAGCGCTTCCCCGGGACATGGGCCCACGGCGACTTCGCCTCGTGGACGGCGCACGACGACAGTCCGGGCGTCCGCAGCGCGATCATCCACGGCAGGTCCGATGCGACACTCAACCCCGGTGGCGTCCGGATCGGCACCGCCGACATCTATCGAGTCGTCGACTCGATGGCCGAGGTCGCCGAGTCGATCGCGTTCGGCCAGCAGGTCGACAGCGACACACGGATCGTGCTCGCCGTGCGGCTCGCCGACGGACAGGTGCTCGACGAGGATCTGGTGCGCACGATCAAGTCACGGTTGCGCACCGCGCTGAGCCCGCGACACGTCCCCGCTGTCATCGTCGCCGTGGCCGACCTGCCGCGCACGTTCAGCGGCAAGCTCGTCGAGCTCGCTGTCGCCGACATCGTCAACGGCCGCGTCGTCCGCAACCGGGACTCCGTCGCCAACCCGGAGGCGCTCGACGCGATCGCTGCCGCTCCGGAGCTGCAGCGCGGCTGAGCCGTCGCCGCCGGCGCGCGCAACCGTGACGCTTCGGTCACGCAGTTGTCGCACGAAAGCTGGCGTGTGTTTCTCGCGACGCTGCTGCAGCGGGCATGCTGTCAGCGTGCTCCGGACCGTGATCGCCCACCTCGAGTGCGACGTGATCACGCCGGTCGACATCGTGCTCTCGGTGGCCGTTGCAGCGGGCCCCGAACTCGCCACAGAATCACTCGTCGTCACCATCGACAGCGCGCCCGTCGACGTGCTCGAGATCCGCGACGACCATGGCACACGGCTGCACGTCGCCGAGCGCGTCGGCTCCGGGCAGCTCGTCGTCGACTACGGCGCCACGGTCAGCTCGCTCTCGCCCCCGCAGGAGACGCGGCCGGTCGACCTCGTCCGGTATCTCCGCCCGAGCCGCTACTGCGAATCCGATCGGCTGTCACCGGTGGCCCGCGCCGAGTTCGCCGGACTCGACGGTTCCGATCTGGTGTCGGCCGTGTCGGGCTGGGTTCGCACGCGACTGGGGTACGTGCCCGGATCGAGCCGCCCGATCGACGGAGCGGTCGCGACGTTGCTCGCCCGCCAGGGGGTGTGTCGCGACTTCGCCCACCTGGTCGTCGCGTTCCTGCGCGCCTGCGACGTCCCGGCGCGGCTCGCATCCGTCTACGCCCCGGGCCTGAGCCCGATGGACTTCCACGCAGTCGCCGAGGCGTACGTCGATGGCCGCTGGCATGCGGTCGACGCAACGGGCCTCGCGCCGCGCTCGACGATGCTGCGGATCGCAACAGGTCGCGACGCTGCCGACACCGCTTTCCTCACCAGCAACAGCGGCATCATCGTGCTCACCGGGATGGAAGTCGTTGCCTACACCGACGAGGATCTGCCGTTCGACGACGTCAGTTCGCTCGCCGCATTGCGCTGAGAGTCCGTCTCGCAGCCGGCATTGCTGCCTGCCTCGTCGCCGACCTGGGGATTCGAGATCACCGTGCGGGTCCGCGGTCGGGCGATGCCTGGCCACGCACCCATGCGCTGCAGCGCCGAGACGGTGCTGCGCATCGCGTCCGGAGGAACCGGCCGGCTGATCAGGTACCCCTGGGCCTTGGTGCAGCCGAGCTCGCCGAGCACCTGGAGTTGTTGCACGGTCTCGACTCCCTCGGCGACCATGTCGAGCCCGAGCGAGGCACCCATCGCGATGATGGTGCGCACGAGCGCGCGATCGTTGGCGTTGTCGGCGACGCCTTGGACGAAGGCCCGGTCGATCTTGATCCGCTGCAGTGGGAACTGCTGGAGCGACGAGAGCGACGAGTACCCGGTGCCGAAGTCGTCGATCGCAACTCGGATCCCGAGGGTGCGCAGACCGCGCAGCGTCGACAGCGCCAGCTCGGGCTCGGCGATCATGATTCCCTCGGTGACCTCGATCCAGAGCAGGCTCGGCGAGAGCTGCGAGCGCAGCAGTGCCTCGTTGACGACGGTGTGGAATGCCGGGTCGGCGAGCTGGCGTGGGGAGACGTTGACCGACATGTTGGTCTCCGGATCGCAGATGCCGTCCTCGATCCACGTGTGCAACTGGGTCATCGCCTCCAGCAACGCCCAGGCGCCCATCCGGTTGATGATGCCGGTTTCCTCGGCGATCGGGATGAACTCGGCGGGGGACACGACGGTGCCATCGGCCTGCTGCCAACGCATCAGCGCCTCGAACCCGGTCACCGCGCCGGTCGTCATCTCCAGGATCGGCTGGTAGTAGAGGCGCAACTCGTCGCGGTCGAGCGCGCGGAACAGCGCAGTCTCGACCGACAGGCGGTGGCTGACCCTCTCGTGCATCGACTCGTCGAACAGTGTGACGCAGTTGCGGCCGGACTCCTTGGCCCGGTACATCGCGGTGTCTGCGTGGCCCAGCAGGACATCGGCGTTGCGGTGCGACTGCGGCGAGAGTCGCGACACACCGATGCTGGCGGTGATGAACACATCGCCGGCGGGGGCTGGGAGCACCAACGGCTCGCGGAACTGGGCCAGGAGCAGGTTGGCCAACGCCATCGCATCCGCCAACGACGGTGAGGCCGGATCGAGCACGACGTACTCGTCGCCGGCGATCCGGGCCACGGTCGCCCGGGTCGGCACAGTTTGGCGGAGTCTGTCGGCCACCAGACACAGCACGGCATCGCCGGCGGCATGACCGAGGCTGTCGTTGATGTTCTTGAACCGGTCGAGGTCGATGAAGAACACCGTTGGATGTTCGTGACTTCTCCAGGACTCGTGCAGCGTCGCGTTGATCTGTTCGAGCAGAAGGGTGCGGTTCGGCAGTCCGGTGAGCGGGTCGGTCTGTGCGCTGTGCAGCAGCTCGGACTGGGCGACGCGGTTGGCGCGGACGGCCCGGACCGATCGCAACGTCACGAGGAGTGCCAGGATCCCGACCGAGACGCTGCGTACGACGCGATCCATTCCGTTCTCGGGTGCGGTGGCCCCCATGACGATGATCGGCACGATCAAGGCAGCGGTGGTGGCGATGATGCTCCCGGTGATCGGTCGGTTCGACGGGCCGGGTGAGCGGACGGTCAGCGCACGCACACTCGGATGGACGATGGCAGCGAACACCAGCCCTGCGGCCACGATGTTGAGCGAGGTCGAGACCGTGCTGTGGTCGGTGATCCGACCGGACATGTGCAGGCCGCGGATGGAGCCGCCGATGACCGCCAGGCCGATCGCCACGCTGCCGTAGACGGCGGCAGGTGTGCGGGCCTTGTCGGACAAGACGATGAGCACGATGAGGAAGACGAGCACAGCCCCGAGCGGCGGGAACGCGCTCCTGACCGCGGTCAGCACCGGATCGACTCCGTCGCGGTCGAGTGTGGGGCGCACGATCGTGATCCAGGCGAGCAGCCAGACCCCGAGAGCGACGATCGCACCGTCGGCGATGATCGTCCAGAACTCGCGGCTGCGCCGGACGTGGGCAACCACGGACACGACGGCGATCGACATCAACACCCCAACCAGGCTGAACGCCTCGGACCAGACCATCGTGTGCAGATGGTCCCGGCTCAGGGTTCTGAGCAGGTCGGCTGCTGCGTTGAACAGCACCATCGCGATCAGGCCGACGACGAAGCGCAACCCCAGTCCGTTGCGACGGCGGGCGACGATGGCGATCGGAATGGTCGCGAACGCGAAGGCCGCGAACGCCAGCGACAGCACCAGATGTGATCCGACGATCAATGTCGCGAGCGCGACACAGCCGGCAATCGCTGGATACCGCCATGCTCTCGCGCCCTGGTCCGCCGTCACGTCCATCCTTTTCGGCCGTTCACGGGCCTCCTCCAGGGCTCTGACCAGCTCCGGATGTGTCCCGAACTGCAGGTTAGAGCACCATCCTCCACAAATCCACTGTTGTGTGGTGAATCAACCGCGAAGCGTGGCATTTTCCCGCTCCGGAAGACGCCGCCCCGGCACGCCGATACCGTGGAGGCATGACGTCGTCGATGGCCCAGGTTCCATGACCCTGCTCGGTACCACCGTGACGGTCGTGATTCCCGGTACCCATCTGATGGCCTCGCTGGTCGGTCCCCGCGACGAGTTCGTGCGCCAGATCGAGCAGGCGTTTCCCGCCGTGCGAGTGGTCGTGCGTGGCAACGAGATCGGCATCTCCGGCGAGGGCGCCGAGGACGTCGGTCGCCTCTTCGAAGAGCTCGTCCTCGTCCTGCAGCGCGGTCAGCACCTCGATGCCAGCACGGTGTCGCGGTCCATCGACATGATGAATGCGCACGAGTCGCCGAGCAAGGTGCTGACCGACGACATCCTGCGCGCCAACAAGGGCAAGTCGATCCGGCCCAAGACCGCCGGTCAGAAGCGCTACATCGATGCGATCCGCGAGAACGTGATCACGTTCGGACTCGGGCCTGCGGGCACCGGCAAGAGCTGGCTCGCGGTCGCGATGGCCGTCCAGGCACTGCAGAGCAAGCAGGTGCAGCGCATCATCCTCACCCGACCAGCTGTCGAGGCGGGCGAGCGGCTGGGGTTCCTGCCCGGTGACCTGATGGCCAAGATCGATCCCTACCTTCGCCCGCTCTACGACGCGCTGTACGACATGGTCGATGTCGAGGGTGCTGCGAAGTTGATGGAGCGCCAGGCGATCGAGGTCGCGCCGTTGGCATTCATGCGTGGCCGCACGTTGAACAACAGCTTCATCATCCTCGACGAGGCGCAGAACACCACGCCCGAGCAGATGAAGATGTTCCTGACCCGGATCGGCTTCGGCTCCAAAGTGGTCGTCACCGGTGACACGACCCAGGTCGACGTGCCGGACGGCCGCAGCGGTCTGTCCGGCCTGGAGCGGGTGCTCACCGGCGTCGAGGGTCTCGGCTTCGTGCACCTCGGTGCCGGCGACGTCGTGCGCCACAAGATCGTCGCCGACATCGTCGCGGCCTATGAGAAAGCCGGACCCCCCGCTCCCGTGCCGGAACAGCGGGGCCGTCGTGGGTGACGGCTCCCGCCCTCGAATAGGCACGCCGTCCAAGATCGGTGGAGACGTGGACCCCGAGGTCTTCTGTTCCGATGAGCAGTCCGACATCGAGGTCGACCTCGCCCGCTGGCAACGGCTCGCGGAAGGCGTACTCGCCGCCGAAGGGGTGCGCGGCGGCACGGAACTGTCGGTCATCTTCGTGTCCGAGAACGACATCGCCGAACTCAACGAGTCGTTCCTCGGTCATCTCGGCCCGACGGACGTGCTGTCCTTTCCCATCGACGCCGCCGAGCTCGACATGACGCCGTCGGTCGGCGGCGCCAGTCGTGGCCCGGACCGGGCTCCGCTCGATCCCTCCGACGTTCCGTTACTGTTGGGTGATGTCGTCATCTGTCCGAAGGTCGCGGAGCACAATGCTCCGACCCACGCCGGCAACCTCGACGACGAGATCGCCCTGCTGGTGGTCCACGGCATCTTGCACGTCCTCGGCCATGATCACGCCGAGCCGGACGAGACGATCGTGATGCGCCGTCGAGAGTTGGAGCTGCTGCAGCTGTTGCACTGGCACGGACCAGCTCCCGACGGTTTTCGACAGGAGCCACCAACAACGTGATCGCCATCGAATTCTCGACGACCGATCTGTGGATGGTCGTCGCGATCTTCTTGCTCCTGATCGTGCTCGCGTTCTGCTCGGCGGCGGAGATGGGCCTGTCCCGAATGACCAAGCCGAAGGCCGACGCCCTCCTCGACCAGGGCCACCGCTCGGCCAAGGTGCTCGCCAAGCTGGTCAGTGATCCCGAGCGCTGGATCAACCCGCTGCTGTTGACGGTGTTCATCTGCCAGATCGTGCAGTCGACGCTGACGGCAGTGGTCTTCGACGACCTGTTCGGCACGTGGGGTGTCGTCGCCGGCGTGTTCATCAACGTGCTCGTCTTTTTCGTGTTCGCCGAGGCTGTCCCGAAGACCTACGCCGTCATCTTCCCCCAACGCGCTGCGCTGCTCACCGCCCGGCCCGCCGCTGCGCTCGTCGGTTTCCCCCCGCTGAAGTGGATCTCGCGTGGATTGATCTGGCTGACGAACGTCATCGTGCGCGGCAAGGGCCTCGAGAAGGGCCCGTTCGTGTCCGAGCAGGAGCTGCTCGGCATCGTCGAGGCAGCGGCTCATGACGGCGAGATCGAGCACGAGGAGAGCCGGCTGATCAAGTCGGTCGTCGAGTTCGGTGACACCGTGGCCCGCGAGATCATGGTGCCGCGGCCAGACATGGTGATCATCGGCCCCGACGCCACGATCACCGCCGCGCTCGACATGGCGATCGAGAAGGGCGTGAGCCGGCTGCCCGTGCTCAACGAGGAGGACGACGACCTGCTCGGTCTGGCCTACACCAAGGACTTGATGCGGCTCGAGCGCGACGGTCGCGGATCCGAGTGCGTGACCGAGGCGGTCCGCCCGGCACACGTCGTCCCCGAGAACAAGCCGGTCAGCCGGCTGATGCGCGAGATGCAGGCGCAGATGTACCACATGGCCTTCATCGCCGATGAGTACGGCTCGATCGCCGGGCTGGTCACGCTGGAGGACTGCTTGGAGGAACTCGTCGGCGACATCGTCGACGAGCACGACACCGAGGAAGCCGAGGTCGAGCGGTTGACCAACGGCGACTATCTCGTCGACGGCGGCATGGCCATCGAGGACATCAACGAATTGCTCGACGTGCGCATCCCCGACGACGACTGGGAGACCGTCGGCGGGTTCTTGTTCAGTACGCTCGAACACGTGCCGGACGTCGGCGAGAGCGTCGATTTCGACGGCTGGCGGTTCCGGGCCCACGAGGTCGAGGGGCGCCGTGTGCGTCGCCTGAGGATCAGCGTGCTGCACCATGAGCCCGCATCGACCGAAGTCGAGCACGACAGCTGACACCCCGGCAGGGCGAGCGGGGACGAGACCGTCGCCTATTCGCCCGATGGCATGCGGAGCACGTTGCGACGGAGCTTGCCGAGCGAAGTGCGCGGGAGTTCGCCGACGATGAACACCTCGCGTGGGGCCATGAACGCCGGGTGCGCGGAACGGACGTGGTCACGGAGCTGGGTCAGGTTCGGCGGGTTCGCTGGATCTCTCGGCACCACCCACGCAGTGACCCGTTGGCCCCACTCGGGGTCGTCGACACCGGCGACGCCGACATCGCCGACCAGCGGATGGTCGCGCAACGCAGCCTCGACCGCTTCCGGCCAGACGTTCTCGCCGCCGGAGATGATCAGGTCACCCGCTCGCCCCTCGACGTGGAGCCGGCCGTCGTCGAGCCATCCACCCAGATCGCCGGTGGGCAACCAACCATCGGCGTCGACGGGCGTCGTCGCGTCGCGATAGCAGCGCAGCAACATCGGGCAACGAATCAGGATCTCGCCATCGGCGGCGATGCGGATCTCGACACCGTCGAGCGGGACACCGTCGTAGACGACGCCGCTTCCGGTCTCGGTGAGCCCATACGTGGTGACGGTGTTGGCCGGCAGGTCCACGGGTGGGTGACTGCCGCCGAGGACGATGCAGCGGAAGATCGTCGGGTCGAGGCGCCCGAGCGCCGTGGCGACGAGCGAGGTGAGTGTCGCCCCGGCGCGAGCTGCGTCGGTCACCGCGGCTGCGTCGAACCCGGGCAGCACCGTCAGTGCAGTGGAGGTGTGCAGGGCGCGGGTGATCACGGACAGCCCGCCGACGTGGGCGAGGGGCAGGCATGCGAGCCAGTGATCGGTGGCGCCGACGCCGAGACGTGCGCTCGTCGCCTCCGCCGACGCAGCGACTGCGGCGTGGGTGAGCACAACCCCTTTTGGTTCGCCCGTCGAGCCGCTCGTTGCCATCACCAGCGCGTCGCCGGGCTCGGTCGCATCGCCACCGTCGATACGGTTCGCACCACCGGCGTCCACGACGACGCATGCACCCATCGTCGCCACGAGCGCTGCCGCCGCAGAGCGGGGGAGCCGTTGATCGATGGGGAGCACAGCGTCGCCCCGGTCCCAGGCGCGCCGGAGTTCGTCGACGAATGCCGGCCCGCCCGCGATGTCGAGGGCGACGAGCTCACCCATCGGCCGAGACCAGCACCGGGTCGATCGGCGTGAGCACCCCGACCGAGTTCTCGATCATCGCCGCGATCGACAGGCAGGCGAGGTCATGGAAACGGTCGCCGATGATCTGGACCCCGACGGGCATCGAGTTGCGGATGCCCGCTGGCACCACCGCTGCCGGGAGCCCGAGCAGGTTCGGCGGCAGAGTCGGACGCAACAGATCGAGCGTCGCCGCAGCGCCCGCTGCATCGGCGATGTCTGCGCCATGGGCGAAGGCCGGCTGTGTCCAGACCGGCGAGATGATCGCGTCGTAGTCGCCGAAGAACTCGGCCCACTGCTTGGCGACACCGTTGCGCTCGGCGTGGACGAGTGTCCACGACTCCAGATCGGGCTGTGCGCTCATGACGTCCATGAAGTCGAGGAACTGCCGGCCGCCCTCGCCCATCACCTGGTCGAGGATCGGCTTCTGCGTGCGCAGGTCGCCGCTGAGCAGCAGGGACCACAGCTCGACCGCACGGGCGTAGCCGTCGGGCGTGGCCTCGACGACGATGTGACCGAGGGCGGTGAGGATGCTGCCGGCATGGCGTACGGCATCCGCGATGCCGGCATCGGTCGGGTTGCCACCCGGAGGATCCGGGATGACTGCGATCCGCAACGGTCGGTCGATCGGGACATCGCTCAGCCGTGCCGGCACACTGACCGGGTCGCGCCGGTCCACCCCGGCAACGATCTCGAGGCCGAGGCGCACGTCGGCGACGTGGCGGGCCATGACGCCCTCGACGGCCATCAGCTGGAACGAGATCGGGACCTGGAGAGGCGGGATGACCGATGCCCCCGGGACGACGCCGGTCGTCGGCTTGATGCTGGCGATGCCGCAGCAGTGCGCCGGGTTGCGCAGCGAGCCGCCGATGTCGTTGCCGAGCCCGAGCGGGCTCATCCCGCTGGCGATGGCCGACGCCTCGCCGCCGCTCGAGCCGGCGGTCGTCACGCGCGGGTTCCAGGGGTTCCGGGTCAGGCCGTGCAGCTGGGAGTCGGTGTGGACGCGCAGGCCGAAATCGGGCAGGTTGGTGCGTCCGATGGGGATCGCTCCGGCGGTACGCATCCGCTGGACCGCCGGTGCGTCGACGGACGCGATTGCGTCGGCGAGTACGAGCACGCCGCTCGTGGTGGGCGTACCGGCGACGTCGATGTTCTCCTTGACAGTGAACGGGACGCCGTGCAGAGGTGCGAGGTGGTCCCCGTCGGCACGCGACCGGTCCGCAGCATCAGCTGCAGCGCGGGCGGTGTCGGCGAGGACGCGCACGACGGCATTGAGGTGCGGATTGACCTCCTCGATGCGGGCCAGATGGGCGTCGACGACCTCCCGGCTCGACACCTCACCGCTGCGGATCCTGGCGGCCAACCCGTGTGCGCTGTCACGCCAGAGCTCGTTCGACATTGCTCGTTTCCGTCCCATCGTCATCGCGGCGCACCCATCGCGGCCCGACCTCGTCGCCCAGTATGGCTCGCACTGGCGCGCGGTCGGGACTTCCGATCACACTGGCGGGATGACAGCTGCGCCGCCCGTCCAGGGAAATCGATGGATCCTCGGGGCGCGACCACGCACACTGCCTGCCGCTGTGGTCCCGGTCGCCGTCGGTGCCGCATGTGCGGCAGGTCTCGCCGAACACCAGTGGTGGCGGGCTGCGCTGTCGCTGGTCGTCAGCCTGGCCCTGCAGGTCGGGGTCAACTATGCAAACGACTACAGCGACGGCATCCGCGGGACCGACGACGTCCGTGTCGGCCCGGTCCGGCTGGTGGCGTCCGGCCTCGCTGCGCCGAGGGCCGTCAAGATGGCGGCGTTCGGCGCGTTCGGTGTCGCCGCGGTTGCCGGGCTCGTACTCGCTGCGGCCACCTCCTGGTGGCTGCTCGTCGTCGGTGCCGCGGCGCTCGCTGCGGGCTGGTTCTACACCGGCGGACCGAAGCCGTACGGCTACCTCGGACTCGGGGAGGTGTTCGTGTTCGTCTTCTTCGGCCTCGTCGCGACGATGGGCACGACGTACGTCGTCGCCGAGCGGATCACCGGCGTGAGCATCGTCATGGGCTGCGCTGTCGGCGCCCTCGCGTGCGCGCTGCTGGTCATCAACAACCTGCGCGACATCCCGACCGACCGAGAGGTCGGCAAGAAGACGTTGGCCGTCCGCCTCGGCGACGCTCGGACCCGCTGGCTCTACACCGGCCTGCTCGCCTCGGCGTTCGTCGCCGCAGTCGCTTCTGCCGCGCTGTGGAGGCCGTGGGTCGGCGTCGCCGTGTTGGCCGTGCCATTGGCCGCTGTGCCGGTGCGACGGGTGCGTGCCGGGGCCACGGGCCGCGATCTGATCGCCGTGCTCGGCGAGACCGGGCGCCTGCAGCTCGCCTACGGCCTGCTCGCCACCGTTGGCCTCATCCTGAGTAGGAACGCATGATGCGGCTGCCCCGTGTCGCTGTGCTCGTGCCGTCCAGCGACACCACGGTCGAAGGAGCTCCCGCAGTTCCTGGCCGGCCGGGCAACGACTCACTTCACCCGGATGGGCCTGCCGGACGTGACGCCGGAGGGGCTCGCGATCATGGAGGACAACGCCGTGGCGGCGGCCCGTCTGTTGTTCGACATCGCCGCCGTGGAACCGTCGGTCCGACTGGCCCACGTCGACGGTGATGACGGTGCCGATGTGCTGCTCGTCGGCTGCACGAACCTGCGCACGCTCGGCGTGCTCGCGGGGCGTACCGTCGCGCCCGCGACGTAGGGTGCGGTGATGCATCGGAGGGTGGCGCTCGTCGTGCTGGCCGGCATCGCAATGACCGTCCTGCTCGTGTCGGTGTCCACCGCCGGCGAGGTCCGGCTGTGGCACGCCGCGCCGCCGGAACGCCCGACGAACTACGAGCCACCTCCGGATACCACGCCGCCGGTCACCACGGCACCGCCCGTGGCACCGGACCCTGCGGATGATCAGATCGAACTGCCCAAGTGGATCAGCGTGGTCGTGCAGCTCGTTGCCCTGCTCGCCGCGATCGTGCTCGCCGTCCTCGCGCTGCGAGCGTTGTGGCAGCGGCGGCCCCGGCTCAGCTGGCGCGCAGCATCCGCCGACGCCGACTTCGACGTCCTACCCGACATCGCCCGCTCGCTGCGCGCCGACGCAGCAGATCAACGCGCTGCGCTGGCCCACGGCGCGCCGCGCAACGCAGTCGTCGAGTGCTGGTTGCGCCTCGAAGCAGTCGTCGCCTCGGCCGGGCTGCGCCGCGATCCGGCGGACACCTCGACCGAGTTCACCACCCGGGTGCTCGGTGCCTACGCCGTCGACCGCTCGGCGATCCTCGAGCTGTCGGCGCTGTACCGAGAGGCCCGCTTCTCCACCCACGAGATGGGCGAGGCCGAACGGACCAAGGCGATCGAGGCGTTGGACGCCTTGCACGACGGGCTCGACGAGCGGATGGCGGAGCGGGCGGCCGCGGACGTATGAGCAGGGTGTGGCGGGTTCGTCTGATCGTGGTGATCCTGGTCATCGTCGGCGTGGAACTGACGCTCGTCAGCGAGGGGATGGGCCCGCGCCTGCTCCTGGTCGCCGGGATCGTTGCGATGATCACGGCGGTGACCTGGCTGGCACGCGACCTGGGAGCCGTCGTGGCGCCGGTCGAGTGGCCGTCGACCCAGCCGCCGTACAGCGTCGACACCGTGGAGTGGCGAGTCGGCACGCTGCGGTTGCTGCTGATGAGCACCCGCCGCTCCGACGGTGCCAACGCCCGTCTGCACGAGCTGCTGACCGGACTCGTCGACGATCGCCTGACCACCGTCCACGGCGTCGACCGCGCCCACGATCCACGGTCGGCGGCAGCTGTGATCGGCCCCGAGCTGCAGGCGTTCGTCTCGGCCGAACATCCGGTGCGAGCGTTGGTCGAACCGCGAGACGTCGCGCGCATCGTGACGCTGATCGAGAACCTATGACCGGGAGGTCCCAGTGCCCGCAGACCTGACCGTGCCGCCCGGCGCGCCGCTCTCGCTCGCCGAGGTGTCGCGCCTCGCGACCGCCGTGCTCGACGAGGTCGAGATCGCCGTCGTCGGCAAGCGGCCGGCGCTGTCGATCGTGCTCAGCGCGATCCTCGCCGGCGGCCACGTGCTGCTCGAGGATTTCCCCGGCCTCGGCAAGACGCTCGCCGCGCGGTCGTTCGCGCAGTGCCTCGGTCTGCAC
>JANXUX010000434.1 GCA_025351965.1 Actinomycetes bacterium
AATGCGCGCAGCCGGGATCGAGGTCGTCACGACCGGGGTCGGCGACCGGTATGTGCTCGAGGCCCTCGGCCAGGGCAACTACGCGATCGGCGGCGAACAGAGTGGCCACATCATCTACCGCCATCTGGCCACGACCGGCGACGGTCTGCTCGCTGGGCTGCGCCTGTTGCAGTACGTGCTCGGCGCCGATGAACCGCTCTCCTCGCTGGCTGCAGCGGTGATGACCACGTACCCGCAGCTGCTGATCAACATCCGCGTCGATCAGCGCCACCCCGACATCGCCGACGAGCTGCGCGAGGAGATCGCCACGGCCGAGGCCGAGCTCGGCGACGAGGGACGGGTGCTGGTGCGCGCGAGCGGTACCGAGCCACTGGTCCGGGTGATGGTCGAAGCCGCCACGCACGACACGGCGCGCCGACTGGCCGAGCAGCTCGCCGACATCGTGCGCACCCGGTTCGGCACCACGGGCTGACGCTCGCCGTCGCGTCAGGTTCGCATCTGCCCGGGGCGTCCCGGATGCCCGCTGTAACCTGAACGACATGTGCGGGATCATTGCCATCCACAGCCGCCCCTCCACCCGAGAGGTGCCCGCTGCGTCCGACATCCTCGCAGGCCTGGACGGTGCGCTCGCTGCGGCCCCGGACATCGCCGCGGTCGCCGATCGGGCTGCCGTCGTGGACCGGGTACTGCGTGGCGTCGCCGGCGTACGCGCCCTGATCGGTCGTCGCGAGCTGGTCACCTCGATCACCGGGCGACTGGATCAGCTCGATGCTGTCATCGCGACCGCAGAGGCTGAGCTGGAGCAGGGGCCGACGCTCACCGCCGACGAGGTCGAGACCACCAACGCCCGGCTCGTGCGCCTGCGCGACGCCGTCTGGGCAATCCGCCACGACCGCCTCCGTGCCGCGCGGCTCGTCGACGAACTGGCCGGCCGCGATGCCGGCACCGCCGCGATCGCCGGCTACTTCGCGATCCAGCAGGCACTCTCGGCGCTCGACCGGCTGGAGGTCCGCGGCCGTGACTCGGCCGGCGTGCATCTCTACGTGTGGAACCACGGTCTGTCCGCCGCCGACCCGGCCGTACAGACCCTGATCGCCGGTCGGAACGAGGGCCCGCTGTTCCTCGACGGCTCTGTCCGGGTCGTCGGCCAGGACGCAGCGAATCCGTGCCTGAGCTTCGTCTACAAGGCTGCGATCGAGATCGGTGAGCTCGGCGACAACACCCGGACCCTTCGCCGCTCGATCGCCGGCGACTCGCTGTTGCGCCTCGCCCTGTCGGCCCCCGAGGCCCGGCTCAGCCTGCTCGGCCACACCCGCTGGGCCAGCGTCGGCATCATCAGCGAGGCCAACTGCCATCCGCTGAACAGTGAGGAGCTCGAGGCCGGATACGACGCCGGTCCGTATGTGGTCGGCGCGCTGAACGGTGATGTCGACAACCATGCCGACCTCAAGGTCGAGCATGGCCTGCGCATCGCCGGGCCGATCACCACCGACGCCAAAGTCATCCCGGCGCTCGTTGCCCGGCTGTCGTCGTCCGCCGGCGGCGATCTGACCGAGGCGTTCCGCCGCACGGTCGCCAGCTTCGAGGGCAGCGTCGCCATCGGCGCTGCGGCCGCCGATCATCCCGACGAACTGCTCCTCGCCCTTCGGGGCAGTGGCCAGGCGCTCTACGTCGGGCTCGCCGAGGACGCGTTCATCGTCGCCAGCGAGCCGTACGGCGTGGTCGAGGAGACGATGCAGTACGTGCGCATGGACGGCGAGACCGCTGCCCATGCCGACCAGCCGATGAGCCGCGGCCAGGTGTTCGCGCTCTCGGCTGCGCACGCCGGCGAGCTCGCAGGCATCCGCCGCCTGTCCTACGACGGCACCGAGCTGCCACTGTCTCCGAGCGAGATCGTGACCGCCGAGGTGACCACTCGCGACATCGACCGTGGTGACTCGCCGCACTTCCTGCTCAAAGAGATCAGCGAGGCGCCGAACAGCTTCCGCAAGACGCTGCGCGCCAAGATCGTCGAGCGCGACGGACTCCTGCGCGCCGTCGTCGGTGACCGAGCGCTGCCGGCCGAGATCGTCGAGCGCTTGAGCGACCGCAGCATCACCCGTGTGCTCGTCATCGGCCAGGGCACCGCGGCGGTCGCCGGGCGCAGCGTCGCCGCCACGCTCGACGCACTCGTCGAGGGCCATCTCGACGTCGACCCGGTCGTCGCAACCGAGCTGAGCGGGTTCGGGATGCGCCTCGACATGAGTGACACACTCGTGATCGCCGTCAGCCAGAGCGGCACCACCACCGACACCAACCGCACCGTCGACCTGGTCCGAGGTCGCGGTGCATTGGTGATCGGCATCGTCAACCGCCGCAACAGCGACCTCACCGACAAGGCCGACGGCGTGATGTACACATCCGACGGGCGCGACGTGGAGATGAGCGTGGCCTCGACCAAGGCGTTCTACGCCCAGGTCGCGGCCGGCACGCTGCTGGCCTGTGCGATCAGCGAGGCGGCTGGACTCGGCTCCGATCGCCGCCGCCACGAGCTGCTCACCTCGCTGCGCGAGATGCCCGACGCGATGCGCGAAGTCCTCGAACAGCGCGACCACATCGGTGACGCCGCACGCCGATACGCGCCGCAGCGTCGCTACTGGACCGTCGTCGGCAATGGCGTCAACGCCGTCGCCGCGCAGGAGGTGCGGATCAAGCTCAGCGAGCTCTGCTACAAGAGCATCGCCTGCGACTTCACCGAGGACAAGAAGCACATCGACCTGTCCTGCGAGCCGTTGATCCTGGTCTGTGCCGCCGGCCTCGTCGGCGGCACGGCCGACGACGTCGCCAAGGAAGTCGCGATCTTCCGCGCCCACAAGGCGCTGCCGATCGTGATCGCAACGGTGGGCGAGACGCGGTTCTCGGCTGCAGCCCACGTGGTCAGCGTGCCGGTCGTCGACCCAGCGCTCGCGTTCATCCTCTCGGCGATGGTCGGCCACCTGTTCGGCTACGAGGCCGCCCTCGCGATCGATGCCTCGGCTCGCCCGCTGCGCGAGGCACGCGAGCTGATCGAGCGCGTCGTCGGCACGACCGACGTCGGCGACGAAGTGGTCCGTCTCGTCATTGCCGACCTCGGACCGATCGTCGAGCGGTTCATGGTCGGCCTGCACAGCAACCTGTACGACGGCCAGCTCGAGGCCTCGACAGCGGTGCGGCTGACCACGATCCTGCGCAGCGCGCTCAGCCCGGCGCCGCTCGAGGCCTACCAGTTCGACACCGGCAAGCTGGGCACGCCGAGCCTGCTGATCGACGACCTCACAGCGGCCCTGACCCGCGCGATCGAGGAGCTGACCCGGCCGATCGACGCGATCAAGCACCAGGCCAAGACGGTCACTGTCGGCATCAGCCGCAGCGACGAGGGTGTGCTCGATCGCCACCTCGTCCAGGCAGTGCTCACCGCCGGCGTCGGTCGCGACCGCCTCGCCTACAAGTCGCTCAAGGTGCTCGCCGACCTCGACCCCGCCGTGGCCGATGTCGTCGGGTTCACCCGTTACCAGATCGAGGGTGATCCCGAGTCCGGCGATGCGACGATCTCGATCCTCGACCGCGGCGGCATGTCGCGCGATGTGCCGTCCCGGGTCGAGACGAACAGTTCGCTGCTCGGCACCAAGCGCCGCGTCGCCGCTGAGCGCGAGGTGCTGGTCGCCCGCGGTCGTAGCGACGGTCGCACGGTGATCTTCGTGCCGGAGGTCAAGGCCAACCAGACGACGGGCATCACCCTGCTCCACGTCCGCTTCCACGATCACTTGCCCGCAGCGGTGATGCGCAGCGTGCTGCAGGGCTACGACCGGCGCTACAACCGCCTCGTCGACTGGGTCGCAGAGACCGAGGGCGGATTCCGTGACGACCGCCTCGGTGACGTCTCTGTCGCCGATCTCCTGATTCTGCCGATCAGCGAGATGGCCGACCATTGGCGCAGTTGAGATCGCCGAGTCTCGGGGTGCTGCCGTGAGCACGGTGCGGTCGTGATCGGCATCGGGGTGGACGCCGTCGAGATCGCCCGCTTCCGGACGTCGCTGGCGCGCACGCCGTCGATGCGCGAGCGGCTGTTCACCGCCGAGGAGCTGGAATACGTCGCGCCGAAGTCGGATCCGGTGCCATCGCTCGCCGCGCGGTTCGCGGCGCGTGAGGCGGTGATGAAGGCGCTGGGTGTCGGTCTCGGCGCGTTCGGGTTCCACGATGCCTGGGTCCGCCGGGCATCGTCCGGTATGCCCTCGCTGGTGATCACCGGCGCCGCAGCACGTCTCGCGGATGCGGCAGGTGTGCGCACCTGGCACCTCTCGATCACCCACAGCGACCTGATCGCGATCGCGTACGTCATCGCCGAGTGACCGGCTGACCCGCCCCAAAACCGACTGGCTACGCTGGCCGCATGTTGCCGATCGTGACCCCGGACGAGATGCGCGCCATCGATGCCGCCGCGGTGAGCAGCACGGGGCACCCGGTAGCCGAGGCCGTGCTGATCGAGCGTGCCGGGTCCGCCGTGGCGTGGGCCGCGTTGCGGATGCTCGGCGGTGCGTACGGGCGACGGGTCGTCGTGGTGGCCGGACCGGGGAACAACGGCAACGACGGCCGGGTCGCGGCCCGCCGTCTCGCAGCCAAGGGCGTGCACGTCCGGGTCTTCGAGGCGTCGTCGGTCCCAGCGGTGCTGCCCGAGTGCGATCTCGTGATCGACGCCGCGTACGGCACGGGGTTCCACGGCCACTGGATCGCTCCCGACCCCGGCGACGCGCAAGTGCTCGCCGTCGACATCCCGTCCGGCGTCGACGGGCTGACCGGGCGTGCTGCTGCCGGTGTGATGGCCGCCGATCACACCGTGGTGCTCGCCGCATTGAAACCGGGCGTCGTCTTCGCCCCGGGGTCCGAGCTCGCAGGTTCCGTCGAGATCGCCGACATCGGGTTGCCGTGCCATGCCCAGGCCAATCTCGTCGAGCAGTCCGATGTCGAGGCGTGGTGGCGGCCCCGCACGCGGGAGGCACACAAGTGGCAGGCCGCGGTGCGCATCGTCGCCGGTGGCCCGGGGATGACCGGATCAGCGCATCTCTCGGCCAGCGCTGCGCAGCGTGCCGGCGCAGGGATGGTGCACCTGTCGGTGCCCGGCGCGATCGCGCCCGGGAACCACGAGTACGTGCAGCGCCCCCTGGCCGAGACGGGTTGGAGCGGCGAGGTGCTCGGCGGCCTCGACCGGTTCCAGGCGCTGGTGATCGGACCGGGCCTCGGTCGGGCCGACGCGACGATCGCTGCGGTCCGCGACGTCCTGCGCCAGGCGCCGGTGCCGACGGTTGTGGATGGTGACGGTCTGTTCGCTCTGGCGTGGAGCGGCGACGGTGTCGCACCGCTGCTGCGCGTCCGGCGCGGTGCCACGGTGCTGACGCCGCACGACGGCGAGTTCGCGCTGCTGTCCGGCTCGAAGACGCCCGCCGACCGGCTCGCCGCCGCGCGTCAGCTGTCGGCGGACCTGCGTGTCGTGGTGCTGCTCAAGGGCGCGGCCAGCGTCATCGCCGAGCCGGGTGGTCGCGCGCTCGTGGCCACCTCGGGCGACGACCGTCTTGCCACGGCCGGCACCGGTGACGTGCTCTCCGGCATCGTCGGCGCGCTGCTCGCTCAGGGTCTGGACCCGTTCGAGGCGGCTGCGGCCGGTGCCTGGATCCACGGCCGGGCGGGCCGTCTGGGCGTGCGTCACGGATTCATCGCCGGTGACCTGCTCGAACTGATCCCGCAGGTGCTGGACGTGCTCTCGTGACCCAGCGCTGGGCGTGGGCCGAGATCGACCTGGACGCCATCGCCCACAACGTCGGCGTCGTCGCCCAGGCGGTCGCGCCGGCCGCAGTGTGGGCCGTCGTCAAGGCCGACGCCTACGGCCACGGCGCGACGCAGGTGGCGCACGCCGCGCTCGAGGCCGGGGCATCGGGGTTGTGTGCGGCACTGGTGCAGGAGGGTGTGACCCTGCGCGCCGACGGCATCACTGCGCCGATCCTGCTGCTCAGCGAGCAGCACGGGCACGCCGAGGCCATCGTGGCCAACGGCCTCACCCCCACGCTGTACTCCGTCGGCGAGGCCGAGGCGCTCGATGTCGCGGCGCGCTCCGCCGGCACAACGCCCCTCGACGTGCACGTCAAGATCGACACCGGCATGCACCGCGTCGGGGTGCAACCGGCCGGCGCGGTGGCGCTGGTGGCGGCGATCACGGCGATGGCCGGGCTCCGCTTCGCCGGCGTCTTCACCCACCTCGCTGTCGCCGACGAGCCGACTTCGCCCGCGAACGCACTGCAGCTCGGCCGCTTCGACGCCGTACTCGACGACCTCCGGCGCGCCGGCATCGAGCCACCCGTCGCGCACGCTGCGAACTCGGCGGCGGCGCTGGCGATGCCCGAGGCCCGTCACGACCTCGTCCGGCTCGGCATCGCGATGTACGGGATCGAACCGGGCGAGGGCGTGCGCCATCTGTGCGGCGATCTGCGCCCGGCGCTGTCGCTGCACGCGCGGGTGAGCATGGTCAAGACCGTGGCCGCTGGCGAGGGCGTCAGCTACGGGCTGCGTCATGTCTGTCCCGCCGACACGCGGGTGGCGACGGTGCCGATCGGGTACGCCGATGGTGTGCCGCGCCGCCTGTTCGGCACCGGTGGAGAGGTGCTGGTGCACGGTCTCCGCCGGCCGATCATCGGCGTGGTCACGATGGACCAGTTGATGATCGACTGCGGCGATCTGCCGGTGGCGGTGGGCGACGAGGTGGTGCTCATCGGCGGGCAGGCCGGCCCGCATGGCTCCGACGCGATCACCGCGGAGGAGTGGGCGACCCGTCTTGGCACAATTGGGTACGAGATCGTTTGCGGGGTCAGCAAGCGAATCGAACGTCGCCGGCGCCCATGATCGAACTGCACTCCTCCTCTCCCGAACAGACACGCGCACTCGCCGCAGCCATCGCTGGCCTGGCCCGGGCCGGCGACCTCATCGTGCTCGCCGGGCAGATGGGCGCCGGCAAGACGGCGTTCGCGCAGGGCTTCGCCAAGCAGCTGGGTATCCACGAGCCGGTCACGTCGCCGACCTACACGCTCGTGCACACCTATCAGGCCGGTTCGACGGTGCTCCACCACGTCGACCTCTACCGACTCGACCACACCGCCGAAGTCGACGACCTGGCGCTGCCGGAGTTACTCGACGACCGATCGATCATGCTCGTCGAGTGGGGCGACGTCGTCGATCTCGGCCCGCACCTGCACGTCGAGCTGCGTGTCGACGACGACGACCTGGACGCGCGAGAGATCACGCTCACGTCGAGTGACCGCCGCTGGGCGCCGCGTTGGGAGCGGCTCGAGGCCGCGCTCCAGTCCTGGACGCTGTCGTGATCACGCTCGGCATCGAGACCGCGACCCAGGTCGTCAGCGTCGCGGTCGGTGGCGACGATGGTGTGCGCGGTCTGGTCGAGATCACCCAGGGACGCCGCCACGCCGAGACGCTCGTCCCGGCGATCGAGTTCGTCTGCCGGCACGCCCAGATCGCCGTCACCGACATCGGCGCGATCGGGGTCGACATCGGACCCGGGCTGTTCACCGGGATGCGCGTCGGCATCGCCACTGCGAAGTCGATGGCGTACGCCCTGCAGGTGCCGGTCGTCGGCGTCTCGTCACTCGATCTCCTGGCCCACCCACTGCGGCACAGCGCGAAGGTGATCGCAACCGTGATCGATGCGCGCAAGGGCGAGGTGTTCTACGCGTTTTTCCTGGCGACGCCGGGTGGCGTGCAGCGGGTCAGCGAGCCGGTCGCGTGCAGCGTCGACGACTTCAACGCCGACGTCATGGCCCGCGGCCAGGACGTGCTCGCTGTGGGCGACGGCGCACATCGGTACCGCGAGGAGTTCGACGGCGGCATCGAAGTCGCCGATCTCGCCCATCCGTCGGTCGCCTCGCTCGTGACGCTCGCTCGGGCGCGCGCGCTGCGTAGCGATGTCGACGACCTCCGCATCGAGGACGTGCAGCCGATGTACCTGCGCGCGCCTGACGCGGTCATCAACTGGAGGACGCGGTGAGCGTGCTGTCGCGGTTGCTCAACCGCACTCCGGCGGCGCGTGGCCTCGTCATCGAGCCGATGCGACGCCGCGACCTCACTGCGATCCAGGTCATCGAGCGCCAGGTGTACCCGCAGCCGTGGTCGGTCAACGTCTTCGCCAACGAGATCGAGATGTCCAAGCAGGGCCAGCGTTACTATGTCGCCGCCCATCGGGCCGGCCAGCTGGTTGGCTACGCCGGCATGATGATCGTCGCCGACGAAGCCCACATCACGAACATCGCCGCAGACCCGCTGCGCCAGCGCGAGGGCATCGGCCGCCGGCTGCTCGCCGAACTGGCGTGGGAGGCACGGCGCCGCCGGTGCATCGGGATGACACTCGAGGTACGCATCTCGAACATTGCCGCCCAAGGCCTGTACCACCAGTTCGGGTTCGAACCGGCCGGCATCCGCCAGCGGTACTACGAGAACGTCGAGGATGCAATCGTGATGTGGTGCCACGACATCGACAGCGCCGAGTACGCCGCCCGGCTGATGCAGCTGTGCCCCGAGGGCCTGCAGCGGACGTCGCGCCGATGACCACGTCCGCACGCTCCAGCAGGCCGCGCGGCCCCATCGACGAATCGACCGTCGTGCTCGGCATCGAGACGAGCTGCGACGAGACCGCGGCGTCCATCGTGATGGGCGGCAACGACGTCCTCAGCAGTGTCGTCAGTACCTCGATCGAGCAGCACGTCCCGTTCGGCGGCGTCGTGCCCGAGATCGCCAGTCGGGCCCACGTCGAGCTGATCGTGCCGGTGATCCAGCAGGCCATCACCGAAGCCGGCATCGCCGAGGCGCGCATCGATGCCGTTGCTGCGACCGTCGGCCCGGGGCTGATCGGCGCGCTGCTCGTCGGCGTCGCCGCCGCGAAGTCTCTGGCGCTGGTGTGGGACGTGCCCTTCGTCGGCGTCAACCACCTCGAGGCCCACCTGTACGCCGGTCTGCTCGAGGATCCCGGCCTGGAGTTCCCACTCGTCGTGCTGCTCGTGTCCGGCGGACACACGATGCTCGTCGAGATGCGCGGTCCCGGGGAGTACCGGCTGCTCGGCGAGACCATCGACGATGCCGCCGGCGAGGCGTTCGACAAGGTTGCTCGCTTTCTCGGCCTCGGCTACCCGGGTGGTCCGGCGATCGATCGTGAGTCCCGCTTCGGTGACCCGACTGCGATTGCGTTCCCGCGTGCCATCCCGGACTCGCTCGACTTCAGCTTCAGCGGCGTGAAGACGTCGGTGATCAACCACGTCCGCAAACATCCCGATGTCGTCACCGCCGATGTCGCCGCGTCGTTCCAGACCGCCGTCGTCGATTCGCTGGTCGCCAAGGCTCGCCGCGCCGCGCGCGAGGTCGGCGCCAAGGGATTGGCGCTCGGCGGGGGAGTGGCCGCGAACTCGCTACTGCGCGATCGCTGGGTCCAAGCCTGCGCCGAAGATGGCATCCGCGCCTTTGTCCCGAGCCGGGCGATGTGCACCGACAACGCGGCGATGATCGCGGCCGCAGGATGGCACCGGTTGGGAAGTGACGGCCCGACGTCGCTCGACGCGGGCGCACACCCCGGCCTGCGCCTGACGATGGACCGCTGAGCGACGCGG
>JANXUX010000290.1 GCA_025351965.1 Actinomycetes bacterium
CGCCGGCATGGCGTTCGTCCCAGTCGATGTCGACGCCGACCGCAGCGATGATGTCGACCGCGGCGTTGACACATTCGGGACCGATCCCATCGCCGGGGATCAGCGTCACGGTCGGGCGAGATGGAGAGGTTGTCATCACGAGATCCTGTCTTGGAGTGAGGAGAGCACGAGCGGGTGTCGCTCGACGCTGAGGATGTCGAACTCGCGGTCGATGCGCAGCTGCAGTTCGATCACGCTGCGATAGCCGACCACCAGAACGGCACGCTTCAGGTGAAACACGCAGCGATGACGATCACCCTCGCGTTCGACGCAGGCAACGGAGAACGGGCCGTCAGCGGTCAGGTCTCCCAACACCGACGCGACATCGTCGGCGTCGGCGATCGAGTCGAGATCGATTGACACCCCGTGCACGAACATGGCCAGCTCCCCTTGGTCTTAAAGCATGGCAAGTAGACCATGGTTTATGAACCATGTCAAATCAACCGCGCCTGCGGTTGTAGCGTCGGGTATGTGGTGAAACAGCTTGTCTCGACTCCGACGACCGTTCCGTCGTGGACGTTCCTGACGAACCATGCGCATGTGTTGGTGTGCATCGCGCAGAACTCCGAGGTTCGTCTGGCCGAGATCGCCCGACTCGTCGGTATCGGCGAACGGGCCGTGCATGCCATCGTCCAAGACCTCGTCGACGCCGGCTACGTGCTGCGTTCGCGAAGCGGCCGACACAACGTCTACGAAGTCCAACTCGACCGCCCACTACGCCACCCGCTCGAAGCCGGCCACCAGATCGCCGAGGTGTTCGGACCGCTCACAGCCAGCCCCGAGTGACCGGCTCGACGCCGGGCTGGACGCGCTGCTGCTCGCGCTCGGGGAGCCGGTGCTCAAGCTCTGGTGTCCGGGTGCCGATGTTGAAACGTGTCGGTTCGCTCGAGGAGTATCTCGCCGACGAGACAGCGCGAACCACGCTCGGATCGAGGCAGTCTGCCGACGTCAGCGTGGGCTGCCCAACTCGGTCAACCGACCATCGAGTCGGCACGGTCCCGCCTGCTTGCCCACGTCGGTGGCATCGTGGCCGTTGTCGCGCTCCTCGCCTACTTGGCCTGGCGGATCATCGACACCTTGCCGAGTGGCGGGTGGAACCGTTCGGTCGCCTGGGTCCTGGTCGCGTTCGAAGCCCTTCCGTTGGGGGGTCTGGTCCTTAAGGCCGTGACGTTGTGGAGCATCGATGCGCCCGCGCCGCCGCCGATCGATTCACTCCCGGAGGGAATGCGCGTAGCGCTGTTGATCCCGACGTACAACGAACCGGTGGAGGTGATCGCACCGACGATCGCCGCAGCGTGCGCATTGGAGCCGATGCACGAGACCTGGGTCTTGGACGACGGCGATCGTCCGTGGGTGGCGGAGATGTGCGAGGCGTACGGTGCCCGTTATGTCTGCCGTCCGGTGCACGACCACGCCAAGGCAGGCAATATGAACCACGCGCTCGGCCTGTTGGAGGCGGAGGATGCAGCGGGTACGGGAGGCGCCGACATCATTGCGGTGCTGGACTGTGACCACGTGCCGTTGCCGACGTTCCTGACGGCAACGCTCGGATGGTTCGAGGACGAGAGCATTGCGCTCGTGCAGGGTCCTCAGGCGTTCTACAACGCCGGCGCGTTCGATGACGACGGGTTCACCGGCGAGCAGGGACTGTTCTTCAACGTGTTGATGCCGGCCCGTCACCACGCAGGGGCAGGACCGTTCTGGTGCGGCTCGACGTCGCTGCTGCGGGTCTCGGCGTTGCGCGAGATCGGTGGCGTTGCGACCGAGACGATCACCGAGGACATGCACACGACGTTGAAGTTGATTCGAGCAGGCTGGCACACGGCCTACCACCACCAGACCCTTGCGGTCGGCCTGGCGCCGGCGACGCCAGACCAATACCTGCTCCAGCGACGACGTTGGGGAATGGGAGCGATGCAGATCCTGGTCCACGAACGACTGTGGGCCGCCAAGCGGTGGATGTCGTGGCGCAACTTCCACGAGTACCTCAACGGAACACTGTGGTGGCTCGAGGGCATTGCCACCCTCATCGCCTTCGTGGTCCCGATCGGCGTGATGGCTTCCGGTGCGGAGACGTCGACGGCGAGTCCCATCGTGTTCGCTGGGGCATTCATCGCGATGTTCGCAGCACGGCTCTGGGGTGCGAAGCGCCTGATGCGCGGACAGATCCATTGGCCAACGGCGTTCGCGCTGCGGATCTTTCGTGTTCCGGTCGGCATGGCATGCCTGTGGTGGCTCGTCTCGCGTCGCACGCTCGAGTTCGTCGTGACTCCGAAGGGAGCGGCGGACGAGCGTCGCCGAGGTCGTGCGCCGCGAATCCTGTGGGGGCTCACCGCCGTCGTCACGGCCGTGCTCGGCTACGCCACAGCGGGCATGATCGGCTGGGTGCCCTGGCGCACCGGTGATGGTTCCACGATTGCGTCGGGGGTCTGGCTGGCGCTCGCCGGATTCGTCCTCTACTGCGGGGCGCGCCGGATCCGGTCCGCCAGCTTCGCGACGTCACGTCGCAACGCCTACCGCGTGTCCCTCGACATCCCCATCACCATCGACGGCGTCGACGGCGCCCTCGTGGACATCTCCGTCGGCGGTGCAGCCGTCAGGTTCGGTTTCGGCACGCTCCCGTCATCCGGTCTGGTCGAGTTCCAGCTCCCGGGCGCGGAGCCGATCAAGATGGAGATGGTCAGAGTCCGCGGTCTGGGTGCCGATCACGACCTCGCATCGCTCCGTTCTCTCGGCCACGACTGGGCCGCCTACCGCACGACATCGCTGTGGATGTTCCACACGCCGATCGGCGCAGTCGCCGGGCTGGAAACAGGCGTGCCGGTGATCGCCACCCTCGCACCGGTCTGACGGCCACCGCCGGGCGGCGTGCCGGATGACCGTCGTTTGTCCGGCGGGCCACCCGGGTAGGGGATGCGCATGATCACAATCTTGCTCATCATCGTCGTCGTCCTGTTGCTCACCGGGGGCATCGGGTACGGACGGAGTCGCAGGCGCTGACGATTGCCCCGTCAGCTGCCCGACGCGAGCGGGGCGGCGATGCGGCTGTCGAGCAACAGTTCCGAATCGGTCCGGGACAGCGGTCGAGCGAAGAAGAACCCCTGACCAAAGGTGCAGCGGTGCTTGCGCAGCACATCTCGTTGCAGTTCCGACTCGATGCCCTCGGCGACGATCTCCATGTCCAGCGTGCGACCGAGCTCCAACAGGCCGACGAGGATCGCCGGGACCGGTGCGGGATCGATGATGGCATGGACGAATGATCGGTCGATCTTGAGGATGTCGATCGGGAACTCGCCGAGGTAGCTGAGCGACGAGTAGCCGGTCCCGAAATCGTCGATCGCCAGTCTGACGCCGAGACTGTGCAGCGCCCGAAATTGTCGGGCGACGCTGCCGATGTCGTCGATCAGGACGGTTTCGGTCATCTCCAGAACCAGGGCGGATGGTTCCAACCCGGACGCCTCGAGGGCGCTACGTACCTCGTCGAGAAATGCCGGACGTGCCAGTTGGACGGTCGAGATGTTGACGGCCATCGACAGATCGGCCCGAGGGTGCGACGCGCGCCATCCGGCCGCCGTGGCACATGCCTCGCCGAGCGCCCAACGCCCGATCTCGACGATGCTGCCGTTGGCCTCGGCGAGAGGGATGAAGCTGTCCGGCCCGAGCAACCCGCGAGACGGATGGTTCCAACGCAACAGTGCCTCGAACCCCACGATCACGTCGCACTCGAGCTCGATGATCGGTTGATACTGGAGCGTGAACTCGCGCTTGGTCACGGCGAGGTGAAGATCCGTCTCGAGCTGCAGACGCTCCATCGCGACGGCGTGCATGACCGGCTCGTACAGCCTCCACCGAGCCTTGCCGGCGACCTTCGCGCTGTACATCGCGATGTCGGCGTCACGCAGCATCGACGACGCCGTGGAGTCGTCGTCGCTGATGGTGATGCCGATACTGGCAGACAGCACGAAGTTCTGCCGACCGAGGGCCAGCGGAGCCAGCAAGCTGTCGAGAACGCGGTCGGCAACGCTGCCCGCTTCGTCGAGAGGGGCCGGGCTCTCGATGAGAATTGCGAACTCGTCACCACCGAGCCGGGCCACGGTGTCCGTCGAACGAACGCAGCTGAGCAGGCGTCCGGCGATCTCGCCCAACGCCTGGTCGCCTGCCTCGTGACCCTGGCTGTCGTTCAACGTCTTGAAGCCGTCCACATCGAGGTACACGACAGCGATGTCGAGCCCCGACCGCTCCGTCCGCTTGAGCGCCTGGGCAACGCGATCGTGGAACAACGCGCGATTGGCGAGACCCGTGAGCGAATCATGGAACGCTCGGTGGACGAGTTCGGCCTCGACCCGCTTGCGATCGGTGACGTCGTGGATGTTGACGATCACGCCGCCGACGGCTGGATCGTCGGTTCGGTTCACGATCCGCAGCGACAACCAACGTTCGTGGCCGTCGGCGTGCATGACGCGCATCTCTGTCTCTCGCACGACGCCATCGGGCTCCGTTGAGCGAGCGAAGATCGAGCGGGCCCGGTCCGGTTCGACGGGTCTCATGAAGTCGATCGCGTCGAGCCCGGGAGTGCTCTCGGCGGGCCACCCGAGCATCCTGCCGAGGTGCGGTGAGTCGTTGATGATCCGGCCCGCGACGTCGACAACGATCACGGCATCGGCGGAGTTGGCGGCGAGTGCCTGGAAGTAGCGCTCACTCGCGCGTAGCTGGCTCGCTTCGGCGTCTCGGGCACGCACGAGACGGGTCGCGCGAACGATCGCGAGCAGGAGCAGGAAGGCTGACGCAACGAGCAACAGTTCGGGGCTGGAATCCTCGCCATGTGCCCGCGTCCACACCTCGATGATCGCCGGGACGATCAACGGACACAGGCTGATCACGACCCGGGGTCCGCTGACCTTCTGATCGGCCCGAGAGCCAGCCGTCTCGCCATCGACGGCGGACCGCGGTGCCTTGCGCGCACTGGCGCCGGCGACCATCGCGGCCGCGCCGAGCATCCAGCCGAGATCCATCCAGGTCGAATATGCACTGGCGTTGGCCATCATCAGGGAGGTGAAGTCCGATGCGAGCCAACAGGCGACTCCATCTGCGATCAGGACGCCTGAGATGTTCAGCATCCTGCGGGTCACCAGCGACCGGAGCAGCACGGTCAGCAGCGCTGCATCGAGAATCGGATAGGCGGCCCACGTGAACTGCGCGGCCAGGGACAGCGACGGGTCATCGAAGACCCCACCGATGTCGACGACCACCCCGACGACGATCGTCGCCAGCACGGCGAACGACGCCACGTCGATCAGTCCGTCCGGGTCGAGCTCACGCACGGCGCGACGACCCTGGACGATCAGCAGCAGGCCGAGCCCGAGAGCGACGTAGGAGGCGAGGTAGAAGATGTCTGCGATCGACGCATCGGGTGCGACATGCTGGACGCGCAGGATCACCGTGTAGCAGACGTCACCGACACCGGACATCGTCACGCCCGCCGCCACCCATGCGAGTGCATCGCCTGTGTCGCTGCGCCGAGAACGGGCGATCACAACGGCGACGAGGCCGGCGCCGAGCGTCACCGCGGTGTACGTGACGTCACCGATCCAGCCGGTCGGTCGCCAGAGGTGACCGCCGACCAGGACCAGGAGCGCGGTCACGCACGGCCAGAGTTGGGGGGCTCGGGCTCGGGAGCCATCGGACTGCACCCATCACTATCGGAATCCGAGATCCGGAACTGAAGAGAGTCCAGGACCTGCCCCGGATTCCTGTCGATCTGCGTGCACCGTGATCCGGCGAGCGGACCGTCATGACTCATGGTGGAACCGTGAGTCATCGTCGTACATATCGAATCCCCGTGATCGAGACGTCCACGTCCACACGCCTGCGTAGGCGCCTGAGCGTCGCCGCTGTCGTTGCGCTGGTCGGGCTCTCCTCGGTCGTGCCGATGACGGCGTCGCCTGCGGCGGCTGCCGCTGGCAAGATCACGATCTGCCACCGCACGCACGCGACGACGAACCCCTACCGGCGGATCACCGTCAGTCAGAGCGCCGTACAGAACGGCCGCCATGGCGGACACGCCCTGCCCAACGGATCCACGAACCCTGCCGTGTACGACTCCTCGTTTTCCTACGCGCCGACCAACAAGTACTGGGGTGACATCATCCCCGGTGGCGACGCAGACGGCCTCGTCTACAACGGAAGCAACGCGATCGCGTTGAACTGGACGACCGCTGGCAAGGCCGACTTCGTGACCTACTGCGCGCCGCTGACGCCGACGGAGTTCTACAACGCCGAGATCGCGGCCGGCCAGACGCAGGCGAACGTGCTCGCCGACCTCAACGACCAGGCGGCCAACGAGGACGCAGCACTGCTCGCGGCGATCGGCGGATCGTTCACGGTCTCGAACCTCGCGACCTGGACGACTTCCGTCACCGTGACCACGACCGCTGCCACGTCTGTGACGATGTCGGCGGCCACCCTCACCGGCACGCTCACGGTCTGAAGCTCCCCCCTGATCCTGGAGTCCGGGAAGGGAAGTGCAATGGGTAGGTCGTCGAAGTTTGATGTTGGGTTTCGGGCTCATGCGGTGGAGTTGGCGAGGATGTCGCGGCGTCCTCGGTGTCAGATAGCTGATGAGCTCGGGATTTCTGATACTACGCTGTCGAAGTGGATGTCTGATTCAGAGAATGATCGGGCTCCGGAGTCTTTGAGCGTGAGCGACAAAGCTGAGTTGGATCAGTTGCGTAGCGAGAAGCGTGAATGGATTCTGGAGCGGGAAATACTAAAAAAAGCAATGGCCTTCTGGGTGAAGGAATCCCGCGGGTGAGCCTGTATAGGTTCATCGACACGTGGAAGGCCACCTACGGACCGAAACGGTTGTGTCGGGTCCTCGAGGTTCCGGAGTCATCGTATTTCGGGTGGAACGACCGCGGGCGTGACAGCACGGCACGTCGTGCTGACGCGGACGCGGTGCTGGTCGACAAGATCCGCGTGTTCCATGAGGCGTCGGACCGCACCTATGGGTCACCGCGGATCCACGCCGATCTGGTCGATGCCGGTGTGGTCGTGTCGGAACGCCGGGTCGCGGAGTTGATGGCTGCGTATGGGATCGTTGGTCTGACTGGTCGGGAGCATTCCACGGCCACGACCAGGCGCGACAGGATCGAGGCGCCGTTCCCGGACCTGGTCAAACGCGGGTTCCGGCCGGCGGCCCCGAACACCGTCTGGTACGGCGATATCACCTACATCTGGGTCGGGACCAAGTTCTGGTACCTGGCCACGGTGATCGATGCGTCATCGAAGATGGTGATTGGGTGGAAGCTCGCTGATCACATGCGCGCCGAGCTCGTCGTCGACGTGTTGCACGCGGCGATCGATCGGCGTGGCGGGCTGATCCCGGTCGGGGTCATCTTCCATTCTGATCGGGGCAGCCAATACACGGGCCACGAGTTCCAGGCGGCGTGTCGCGAGTACGGGATTGTGCAGTCGATGGGTCGTCGCGGTGTCTGTTACGACAACGCTGGTGCAGAGTCTTTCTTTGCGACTATCAAGCGTGAACTTGTCGACCGATATTCTTGGACATCTGTTGATCAACTCGAGCTTGGTGTGTTCGCTTGGATCGAAGCATGGTATAATAGGAGACGTCGTCATTCAACACTTGGCTACCGGACACCGGAACAAGCCGAGACAGAACACGCGCACAACAAGCAAGCATCATAGAGTCAAAACACACACTCCTGGAAACGGGGGGAGCTCCAGAAAGTCGTGCACGGCTGAACCGACCATCACAGTCAGGAACCCCGATCTGAAGCGCACTGAGATCCGCGAAGACGTCCGCCAAACGGGGGTGAAGTCCACTTCGTCCGCCTCACGCTAGGTGTGCGTCATCCGGGGGGAAC
>JANXUX010000107.1 GCA_025351965.1 Actinomycetes bacterium
GAAACGCTACAAGCGCGGACCGTGTTCGTTGCGGCATCATGCGCCCAGCCGCTCCGCAACGCGTTCGGCGTGACTGCTATCACGTCCTACCTGCGGTTGTGTTCACGTGCCCGACATCGTGATGCTATCGGCGATCGGTACGTTCGAAGGCGTCGGAGGCACCGTCCGGCGCACGTCGGCCCCCGACGACGTGTCACGAAAGGAATGCACCCAATGCGTACCCCTGACTACCTTGCCGCCCTCGCCGAGCTCGACGTCCTGGCCGAGTGCAGTCGGACCGAGCTCAAGCACGCGGCCCGGTTCTTGACGCGATTGCACATTCCCGCCGGCGAGGTCGTGCTGCGCCAGGACACCGCCGGCCGTGAGTTCCTGATCGTTGCCGATGGCCAGCTGACCGTGACGCGCCGCGATGCCCAGAGCTCGACCCTGTTGAACGTCGTGTCGACCGGAGAGATCGTCGGCGAGATGTCGTTGCTCCACAGAACCCTGCGCACGGCGACGGTCACCACGCTGACGCCCACCACGGTCTACGCCGGCAGCGTGCCGGAGTTCTTCGCGCTCCTCGAAGCCGTGCCGTCTGCTGCCGAGCGGATCATCGCCACCGCAGCGGAGCGCCAGCGCTCGAACGTCGCCGCCTGACCTCGACGGCAGGTGCGCCGAGCACGCTCGGTAACGTCGCCGGGATGACGTCACGCCTCACCTCGCTGTCCCGATCCGTCGCCGGCAAGCGGGTGATCGTGACCGGCGCAGCGTCGGGCATGGGCCGCGCAACGGCGCACCTGTTCGCCGACGAGGGCGCGCTGGTCGTGGTCAGCGACCTCGGCGAGTCCCGCGTCCAGGCCGTCGTCGACGAGATCGTCGGCGTGCACGGGCCCGGTTCCGCGATCGGAGTCGTCGCGGACGTCGGCAACCACGACGCGCTCAAGTCGCTCGTCGCCTCGGCGCTCGGCACGTTCGGCGGCCTGGACGTGCTGATCAACAACGCAGGCGTCTCGACGATCACGTCGGCGTTCCAGGACGAGGACTCGTTCGAGTCCAACTGGGCCACGACGCTGGACGTCAACCTCACAGCACATGCCCGCCTGATCCGGCTCTGCCGCCCGGCGTTGCAGGACAGCGGCGCCGGTCGCATCGTCAACATCGCATCGACGGAAGCAATCGTGACCACCGCCGGGCTCGCCGCGTACGCCGCGACCAAGGCGGGCGTCGTTGGCCTGACCAAGAGCTTCGCCGTGGAGCTCGGCCGGCACGGCATCACCGTCAACTGTGTCTGTCCGGGACCGATCAACACCGGCATGACCGCCGGCATCGAGGACGACGCCAAGACGAAGTACGCGCACCGCCACGTGCCGCTGCGTCGCTACGGCGACCCCGAAGAGGTCGCCCACATGACGCTCAGCCTGTGTCTGCCCGCGTCGAGCTTCGTCAATGGCGCCATCGTCCCGGTCGACGGCGGGATGACCATCCGTCACACCTGAGCGGCGCGAGCCGAACGGCCTACTGCGGTTGGTAGCCGTCGAGGATCCCGGTCAGGCCGGTCGGGTGCTCGCCGACGCAGAGCAGCTCGAGGATGCCGGTGCCCGTCGCGGTGCGCCCAGTGGTGTCGCGGTAGGTCGCCCGGCACAGCGTCTGGACGTGCACGTTCTCGCGTGAGAGTGGATCGGCGACGGGCAGGGCCAGCCGTTGGCCGCCGGTGACGGCCTCGCCGCGCCACGAGCCGTGGTTCCACTCGGGATGGCCGTAGCCGATGCCGCTCATCTGGAAGTTGAAGATCGGCTCGAGCGTGACCGTCGCGACTGCGCCGGACCATGAGACGAGGTCGTACTCGAATGCGGCGGCATGACGCGTGCCGGGCTGCCACGTGATGCGGTAGTCGACCGTGCGCATCATGTCCGCCGGGCCATGGTGACCGGCGATCGCGCCGACCTCGTGCCAGCGCCGACCGTCGCCGTACTCGTTGACGTCGAAATGCGTCGCGAAGTCGGGGAAGTTGACAGGCGCCCAGAGCCAGTAGAACTGCGGCATTGCAACGGGCGCGCCCGACGGCGCCGGCTCGCCGACCGGCCGCACGCCCCACGAGCGATCGCGCGACCCGGTGATCCCCAGCGAACCGATTTCGATGCGCACGCCGTCGATTTCGACCCAGCCGCTCCAGGTTCCGAACTGGGTCAGACGGGTGTAGTCGAACAACACGCGGACGCCGACGCGTTGGAAGAAGTGCGGCTCCTCGATCGCCTCGGAGTCAGCGGTGAACATCAGCTCGGCGCGTAGGCCATGGTCAGGTGCATCGACGTGCAGGCGGTGCACGCGCAACGGCTCGACGACCTCGACACGGATCGGGCCGACCGTCGTTGCGTCGCGTCGATCCTGCGGTGCCCGGGCCGAAGCGAACGCGCTGATCTGCTCGCCGTCGCGCACCACGCTGAAGGACGCGTCGACGACGTGCCGGTTCGGGTACAACCCCATCGCCAGCCCGAAGTACAGAGACCCGTCGGCGGCGTAACCGTTGAAGAAGTAGCGGTCGAAGTGGTTCAGATCGGGGGTGGCGGAGTGGGCGATCGGCACGCATGCCTGATGGATGGGGAAGTCGTCGTAACTCGTGAGCACACGCGGATCGTACGCCAGGCTGTGCTGGCGTCCGTGACCGTGGCCACAGCCCCGGAGACAAGCCTGAGCTGCGGTGTCGAGGCAGCGGGCTCTAACCTGAACGGCGATGACTCCGGCCACGTATCGCAAGGTCTGCATCGCTGCGCTGGTCGCGGTCTGCCTGATCGTGGTGACGGGCGCCTCGGTGCGACTCACGGGATCAGGGCTCGGCTGCGCCGACTGGCCGAACTGCAACAACTCCAAATTCATCGACGTCTCGACGACACACGGCGCGGTCGAACAGATCAACCGGTTGTTCACCGGCGTGGTGATGATCGCCGTCATCGCCGCCGTGCTCGGCGCCGTCCTTCGGCGCCCGAAGCGGCGTGACCTGACCCGCCTCGCGATCCTGATCGCGTTCGGGGTGCCGATGCAGGGCCTCGTCGGCGCCGTCGTCGTGCTGAGCGACCTCAACCCGTTCGCCAATCAGCAGCATTTCCTCCTGTCGATGGTGCTCGTCGCCCTGGCGACGGTGCTCGTCGCTCGCTCCGGCGAGCCCGACGGCGGAGAGCGCCGACCGACGGTCAGCGCCGCCACAGCACAGCACGTCCGGGCCATCACGGTGCTCACAGCGCTTGCGCTCGTGAGTGGAACCTTCGTCACCGGCGCCGGCCCGCACGCGGGTGACGAGAAGGCCAAGCGCTTCGACGTCGCGATCAGCACCGTGGCGCGCATCCACAGCATCACCGTGCTTGCGACCATCGGCGTCGCAATCCTGTTGTTGTGGCGGCTTCGCACGGCGCACGCGGACCGGGCCGTACTGGACAATCCGCTGACGACCTGGATGGTGGTGGCCGTTGCTCAGGCTGCGGTCGGCTACACCCAGTACTTCAGCGGTGTGCCGGCGGTGCTCGTCGGCATCCACGTTGCGCTCGCAACGGCTCTGTGGCTCGCCACGATCCAGTTGCGGTTGGCGACCAGTTCGGTCAGCGCAGCAGTTCCGGTGTTGCTTCCAGCACACCCTGGCGCTGCTGCACCAGCGTCGTCAGCTTGAGGTAGAACTTGCGCGGATCCTGCAGGTTCTTCATCGATGTGAGCCCGGATGTCTCGTTCGCCGAGTCGATGTAGACGGTTGCGTAGCCGAACACACGGCCCATCAGGCTCTGCTCGAAACGAACGTCGGTGACCTTGGCCCACGGGATCCACGCCGAGTTGCGCTTGAAGAAGCCGCTGACACGCATCACCCGGCTGGTCGTGAGCACATACGCGGTGTACCGCTCCACCCAGCGTTTGGCGCGCAGGTACATCAGCACGACTCCCGCACCGATCATCGCCATGCCGGGCACGAAAAGATTGCCGGAGCTCGAGCCCCAGATGATCGCCGCACCGCCGAGGACGACGGTGATCGCGATGACGGGCAGCTCCTCGACGAAGAATGCGTTGAAGGCCGGGCCGTCGAGCAGGACCTTCTGCTCGCCGGGCGCGAGGTAGCGCTCGATGTCCATCGACGGGGGAGTGAGGAAGGACCTCAGCCGGGCTGCGCCACGCCTGACACTGTGGCGCTCTCCCGGCTGGGCGCGGGTGGTGATAAAGCTCACCGGCCGCTCAGTTCGCCAGTCCCCTGAGGAACTTCGAACCCTTGTCGATGATCGCGGAGAAGAAGCCGCCGACGGAGTGGAGGAAGTCTCCAGCCGCACCGGCACTGCCCTGCGGATCGCGCCACACTGACACGATCACGAAGGCCAGCGCCAGGTAGACCAGGATCTTCTTGATTGTCTCGAGACTCATCACGGGGACCTCCGGACGCGAACGTCCAAGCGTGGTCTCCACCCGCAGACCCTCAGACTACAGAGCCGAGCTCGGTCCGGCAACGATGGTCGCCAGGCTAGACGCCGGGTCAGCAGGAGGCAGCGAGACCTGCTGCGACGGCGCGGAACTCGCGCACCGTGTCGTCGATGATGTCGGCGACGGACATGACAGCGTCGATGCGTCCCGCGACCTGGCCCGTCAAGGGGATCGCTGCCTCGAGGTCGCCGCCGAAGTAGAGATCCAGCACGGCGCCGAATGCGCCCGGCTCCATCTCTTCTTGACGCTCGAGGCGATTGGTGCGGTCGGTGCGCAGGGCGCGCAACGTCGGCCGGCTGAAGCGGTTGAGCACGACCGTGTCGGTCTCGGCCGCCGCCACGATGGCGTGCTTCCAGTTGTCGTGCACCGGCGACTCGGCGGCCGACACCATCCGGGTCCCCATCTGCACACCGGTCGCGCCGAGCGCGAACGCGGCCGCCATCGACCGTCCGTCGCAGATGCCTCCGGCTGCGATGATCGGGAGGTCAACCCGCGATGCGATCAGCGGGACGAGCACCATCGTGCTCACCTCACGAGGGTTCTTGAAGCCGCCGCCTTCGCCGCCCTCGACCACGAGTCCATCGACTCCGGCATCAACGGCCTTCAGCGCGGCCGCCAATGTCGGCACCACGTGGAAGACGGTGACCCCGGCGTCTTTCAGGGCGCGCGTGTACTTGGTCGGGTCACCGGCAGATGTCGTCACGAACGTGACGCCCTGGTCGGCCACGAAGTGCACGATCGACGGATCGCGCACGAACAGTTGGGCGATGTTGACGCCGAACGGCTTGTCGGTCAGGTCGCGCATCTTCACGATCTCGGCACGAACCTCGTCGAGCAGACCAGACGACGTCTCGATCATCCCGAGTCCGCCGGCGTTGGACACGGCGGATGCGAGTCGGGCGCGAGCGATCCATCCCATCGGTGCCTGAACGACTGGATAGTCGATGCCGAGCAGGTCTGAGATCGGTGTGGACAGCGGTGCGGGTCGAGTCACATCGGGCCTTTCTGGCGAGGTCCACGGCACGACCGCCGTGACTGCGCCGACCGTATCCGCGTCGGTTGGAGGCAGCCGATGTCGGAGTACAAGCCCGACCGTGTCAACCGCTGGTGCGAAAGCCCCGTTGCATCGGCTCCCACCTGGGGACCACCGCAGGACACCCCGAGATCATTCCCGGTGCACCCGTTACGACAATGACGATTCACGAAGACGACGCGCGCTCGATTGTGAAGAGCGCGTGTGTTCCTTGACCATGCCGAGAGCAGCTGATACCTTGCCGGTCCGCGGTGCCGATGCCGCGACCCAGGCCGTGTTCACGGTTCGGAAGGCGTACGGCCCTCAGGGGTCCGCTGTCGTCTACCTCGGGGGAGGAACTAATGCCAACGAAAGGCAACTACATGAGGCTCAGGAAGGCTTCGGCCCTACTTCTGGCGCTCACAGTGGCAATCACTGCGTGCGGCTCAGACAAGAAAAGCTCCAGCTCCACGGCTGCGCCGACAGCAGCTTCGACTGCGGAATCGACTGCTGCGTCGACCGCCGAGAGTGCTGCGACCGGCGACTCCACCGTCACCACCGGTGGCACCGGTGGCACCGGCAGCGTTGTGGTCGGCACCGACCTGCCGCTGCAGGGTGCGTCCAAGGATGCGTCCGATGACACCAACCTCGCCATCGATCTGCTCCTCGAGCAGACTGGCGGCAAGGCTGGCGGCTTCGATGTGACCGTCAAGCACTACGACAACTCGACCGCTGCCAAGGGCGGCTGGGACGACGCAACCTGCGCTCAGAACGCCAACGACCACGTGGCCAACGCCGACGAGGTCGCCGTCATGGGTACCTACAACTCCGGCTGCGCCAAGATCGAAGTCCCGGTGCTGAACGCTGACGCCACGGGCCCGATGCTCATGGTCTCGCACGCCAACACGAACCCCGGCCTCACCAAGGCATGGGATCCGGGCGAGCCCGACAAGTACTACCCGACCGGTGTCCGCAACTACGCCCGCATCATCGCCACCGACGATCTCCAGGGCAAGGCTGACGCCGAGTTCGCCGCCAAGGAGCTCAAGGTCACCAAGTGCGTCGTGCTCAACGACGCACAGACCTACGGTGTCGGCGTCGCCGAGGCATTCGTCGAGGCGGCCCCGGACAACGGCATCGAGATCGTTGCCACCGAAGCATGGGATGCCAAGCAGCCCAACTACACGGCCCTCTTCGAAGGCTTCAAGGACAAGAACCCGGACTGCATCTTCCTCGGTGGCATCAACGACAACAACGGTGAGCAGCTGATCCGTGACAAGGTTTCCGTGTTCGGGGCCAACGATGGTGCTGTCAAGCTCATCGCCCCCGATGGCTTCACCGGTTACCCGTCGGTGCAGGCTCTGGCCGAGGCCGAAGGCATGTACATCTCCTTCGCCGGTCTGCCGGCTGCGGAGCTCGTCAAGGCCGGCGGCGCCGCCGGCAAGTTCGTCACCGACTTCAAGGCGAAGTACGGCCACGACCCCGCGTCGGCGTACTCCATCTACGGTGCAGCTGCGATGCAGTTCATCATGAAGGCGATCGCCGCTTCGGACGGTACCCGCAAGGGCGTCCGCGACGCCGCGTTCTCCGGCGTCACGGTGTCGGCTGACGAGTCGGTCATCGGCAAGGAGTTCGGCGTGGACAAGAACGGTGACGTCACCGTTCGCGACATGTCGATCCAGCTCCTCACCGGTGGTGTCGAGACCTTCCTCATGCCCTGGCCGGTCTGAGTCCACAACACACTGAATTGACAACATCGGAGTTGGGGTGGCCCCGTCATGGGGCCACCCCAACCTGTACCTAGGGGAAATTTTCAACATGGCAGCAGCCGGAATTTCGGCACCTCAATCGCAGGATGCGGCAATCGGTCAGACCGGTGCTGCCGAATTCGGCGCTCCCAAGAAGTACACGACGGAGTCGATCGTCGGCTTGGCCGTCCTTGGGCTGGCGATCGCGTGGATCATCTGGAGCTTCGCTTCAGGACCGACGCTCTTTCTCCAGGTACTCACGATCGGTCTGTCCAACGGAGCCCTGTATGCGCTGATCGCGCTTGGGTACACGATGGTCTACGGCATCATCGAGCTGATCAACTTCGCCCACGGCGATCTGTTCATGCTCGGATCCGTCGTGGGTGCGATCTTCCTCGAACAGTGGGTGGGCCAGAAGAGTTCGTCCGCGACGGCATGGCTGTGGCTCGCTGCCACGATGATCTTCGCAATGGCGGCCTGCGCGCTGTTGAACGTCGTCATCGAGAAGCTGGCGTATCGCCGATTGCGCAACGCCCCCAAGCTGGCCCCGCTCATCACGGCGGTCGGCGTCAGCTTCATCCTCCAGAACATCGGCATCCAGCTCAACGGCTCGGCGCCTCATTCGCGCAGCAGCGTGCTGCCCAAGACCTCCATCTCGGTCGGCTCGATCGACATCCGGATCAAGTACATCGTCGTGGTCGCAGTGACGATCCCCCTGCTGCTCCTGATGACCTGGATCGTGCAGAAAACTCGTATCGGCAAGGCCATGCGGGCCGCGGCCCAGGACCGCGACGCCTCGCTGCTGATGGGCATCAACGTCGACCGGGTCATCTCGTTCACGTTCGCCCTCGGCGGCGCCCTCGCCGGCGCGGCCGGTGTGCTCTTCGTCCAGGTCAATGAGCAGACCCGCTACGACGCCGGTTTCCGACTCGGACTGATCGCCTTCACCGCCGCTGTGCTCGGCGGCGTCGGCAACCTCCTCGGCGCCGTCGTCGGCGGCGTGCTGATCGGGGTGATCCAATCTCTGAACGACGGTGCCCCGCACTTCCTCGGCCAGAAGTGGACACAGACGGTGATGTTCTCGATCCTCATCATCATGGTGATCTTCCGCCCCGGTGGCATCTTCGGAGCCAACCAGCAGGAAAAGGTCTAGCCATGTTGGCCGACTTCTTCTCCAAGATGCAGCCGGAATCCGCCGTGGGTCAGCGGATCCTGCGAATCACCGGCATCATCGCCCTGATCATCGTGATCATGGCCATTCCCGACCACGTCGCCACCAACTCGGCCGGGTTCCTCCCACTCGGCACCGTTGTGCTCTGCGCGGTCTACGCGCTGTTCGCTCTCGGTCTGAACATCGTCGTCGGCTTCGCCGGACTGCTGGACCACGGCTACGTCGCCTTCTTCTTGTTCGGTGCCTACGTAGCAGCGTTCCTGATGTCCGACTTCGGATATCAGGTCAGTGCTCGCAAGGGATCGTCCGAGCATCAGTTCTCGTTCGATGTCCACTTCTTCACGGCGGCGGCGGACACCATCAAGGGCATCCATGTCTCGTTCTGGTTGGTGATCATCGTTGCGGCGATCGTCGCTGCGTTCGCCGGTCTGCTGATCGGCGCCCCGACGTTGCGTTTGAAGAGCGACTACCTCGCTCTCGTGACACTGGGCTTCGGCGAGATCCTGCCCGAGGTCTTCCGCAACAGCGACAACGTCGCCGGATTCAACCTGACCAACGGCACCAAGGGCATCGGCCCGGTCGACCAGATCTCGACCGGTTACTTCCACAACCTGCCCAAGTTGCCACTGATCGGCAAGATCCCGCCGACCATCGTGTCGGCCGACAACAAGACGAAGTTCTATGTGATCGTCATTTTGTGCGCGCTGTTCGTCTACGTGTCGTTGAAGCTGCGCGACGGCAAGCTCGGCCGGGCGTGGATGGCCATCCGCGAGGACGAGCTGGCGGCGAGCCTGATGGGCGTTCCGCTGATGCGGACCAAGCTGTGGTCCTATGCGGTCGGTGCCGCAGCGGGCGGCATCGGCGGTGCGTTCTACGCCACCATCGTCGGCACCGTCAACGTCGACAGCTTCACGTTCGCGTTCTCCATCATCGTGCTCTGTGCGGTGATCCTCGGTGGTATGGGCAACGTCTGGGGGGCGATCGCCGGCGGTGTCGTGATCACCTGGTTCTCCTACACCGGCCTCACCTACATCGGCGGCAAGGTCAACAGCGGGCTCGGGACCAGCATCAACCTCAAGGACTACGAGTTCGGTCTGTTCGGCCTCGTGCTCGTGGTGATGATGCTGTTCCGCCCGCAGGGCCTCATTCCGGCCACCCGCGCCCGACAGGTCAAGAAGGCGGACATGAAGACGGCCAACGACGGTGACGAGGACCTGATCGGCTTCGGCTCCGACCCGCGCGTCGTCGAAGAAGATCGGCTCGGCTACGGCATGCAAGGTGGCATCAACCATGAGTGATCTCCTCCTCGATGCACGCAAGGTGCGCGTCGAATTCGGCGGCCTCGTCGCCGTCAACGACGTCGACTTCCAGATCCCACGCGGATCGATCGTCGCCCTGATCGGCCCGAACGGCGCCGGCAAGACGACGTTCTTCAACGTGCTCACCGGCCTGTACTCGCCGACCCGTGGCGGTGTGCAGTTCGACGACCACAACGTGGTGGGCGTCGCGCCGCACAAGATTGCGGCGTCCGGCCTGGCCCGCACGTTCCAGAACATCCGCCTGTTCGGGGCGATGACGGCAGCTGAGAACGTGATGGTTGCGATGCACCCACACCTCAAGAGCGGTGTCGCCGCGACCATCTTCCGTACGCCCAAGCAGCGGCGTGAGGAGAAAGATGCTCGCGCTGTCGCCAAGGAGCTGCTTGAGTTCGTCGGCATCGGTGGCACCGATGAGGAGTTCGCCAAGAACCTCCCGTACGGTGATCAGCGCCGGCTCGAAGTCGCCCGGGCCCTCGCCCTGCGACCCAAGTTGCTCCTGCTCGACGAGCCGACGGCCGGTATGAACCCGCAGGAATCCTCGTTGTTCACCCAGTTCGTGCACCGGGTGCGCGACGAGCGTGGCGTCACGGTGCTGCTCATCGAGCACGACATGAAGGTCGTGATGGGGGTGTCCGAGCGCATCACCGTGCTCGAATACGGATCCAAGATCGCCGAGGGCACACCCGCCGAGATCCGTCAGGACCAACGCGTAATCGAGGCGTACCTCGGCAAGAGCGGCACGGAGGCCGCGGACTCATGAGCGACATGCCAAACACCCCAACAGCAGTTCGTGGGGGCGGCAAGGCGCCCGTGCTGACGATCACCGATCTGCACGTCTACTACGGCAACATCGCCGCCGTGAAGGGCATCTCACTCGAGGTGTTCGAGGGCGAGATCGTGACGCTCATCGGTGCCAACGGTGCCGGGAAATCGACGACCATGCGCACGATCTCGGGGCTGCTCAAGCCGCGCAAGGGCGAGATCGTGTTCGAGGGCGAGAAGGTCTCCGGGCTGCGCGGTAACGAGGTCGCCGCACGCGGCATCGCCCAGAGTCCGGAGGGTCGGCGCATCTTCCCGCGCATGACCGTGCTCGAGAACCTCGAGCTCGGTGCGTTCCTGCGCAAGGACAAAGCTGAGATCCCGGTCGACATGGAGCGCGTCTTCGAGCTCTTCCCCCGGCTGAAGGAGCGCATCGCCCAGAAGGGCGGCACGCTGTCCGGCGGCGAGCAGCAGATGCTCGCAATGGGTCGAGCACTGATGGCGCAACCGCGCCTGCTCCTGCTGGACGAGCCCTCGATGGGTCTGGCACCTGTCCTGGTCGATGTCGTGTTCGAGATCATCGAGCGCGTCAACGCGCAGGGCACCACGATCCTGCTCGTCGAACAGAACGCTCTCGCCGCATTGAACATCGGTGACTATGCATACGTGCTCGAGACCGGACACATCGGGCTCCAGGGGCCGGCAGCGGACCTCGCCGACAATGAAGAGGTGCGCAACGCGTACCTCGGCCTCGCCTGACGTGCCGACCGTGACCCACCTATCATCGACTCAATGATCGAAGATCTCCCTCGCGCCAGCGTCGTCATCATCGGTGGCGGTGTAATGGGCGTCAGCGCGGCATTTCACCTCGCCGAAGCCGGATACGCCGACGTCGTCGTCGTGGAGGCCGATCAGCTCGGCTGTGGCTCCACGTCGAAGGCGGCCGGCGGAGTGCGTCTGCAGTTCTCCGACGCCGTCAACATCGAACTCGCGCTGCGTTCGATGGATGCGTGGGAGCGGTTCGGGGAGCGTCCCGGATTCGACGTCGACCTCCGCCAGGTCGGCTACCTGTTCCTGCTGACCAGACCCGATGACGTCACGGCGTTCGAACGCAGCGTCGAGATGCAGAACCAGCTCGGCGTGCCGAGCCGGATGCTGTCCGCCGCGGAGGCAGGTGCGCTCGCCCCACTGGCGAACGTGGACGACGTGCTCGCCGCGACCATCTGCATGCGCGACGGCCATGCCAACACGGGCGCTGCCGTCGAGGGATACGCCCAGGGCGCGCGCGCCAACGGGGTGCGGATCATGACCGGCTGCCCCGTCACTGCGATCGAGCGCACTGGGGATGTGATCACGGGAGTGGTCACGGCCAAAGGTCGTATCCCGACCGACACGGTCGTGTGCGCGGCCGGGCCATGGTCACGTCAACTCGGGCTGATGGCCGGTGTCGACCTGCCGGTCGATCCGGTACGTCGGCCGATCTGGTACACAGAGCCGATGGCGGATCTGCCCAAGGACCATCCGTTCACGATCGATTTCACGACCGGCTTCTACTTCCACGACGAGGGCAAGGGCCTGCTGTTCGGCATGGCCGATCCCGATCAGCCAGTCGGCTTCGATGTCGAGCTGCGCTCGGACTGGCTCGAGGTCGTCGGTGAAGTCGCGATGCACCGTGCCCCGAAGCTCCTCGACGTCGGCATCGCCGGCGGGTGGACGGGCTTCTATGAAACCACGCCCGACCACAACGGTCTGATCGGTGAGTCCAAGGACCTGCCCCGGTTCTTCTACGCGACCGGCTTCTCCGGTCACGGCTTCCTCCTCGGCCCAGCCGTCGGTGAGGTCATCCGTGACCTGGTCATGGGCCGCCCGCCGGTCGTGGACGTCTCGGCGTTCTCCGTCGAGCGGTTCTCCATGGCGGACATCCGCCGCGAACACAACGTGATCTGAGTCGATGATGCCCAGCGCCTCCTACGTCGCCAGCGGCGACAGCCCACTCGTTGCACCGCCTGCAGTCGTCGCCGCGGTTGCGGCATCGGCCGGTACCGATGCCCGCACCGTCTTGGTCGACCACATCGTCCCCGTGCGCAGCGGGTTCGCGTTCCCGGTCGCAGCCGGCAACGTCGTCCGATTCACCACGGTCGACGGCCCGCAGGTCGTCGACCTCAACGTCTGGGGTCGTGACGACCCTCGAGAACGCTTTTGGGCGGCTCGGACGCGCCAGTTCTACGGCACACACCTCACGACCGGTCATCGGCTGTGGTCGAACCTGCCATTCCTGCGTCCTCTGGCCACGTTCGTCGCCGACTCGCTGGCCTACGGCCGCGATGCCGACGACGCCGGCTGTCATGACCTGCTCGGCACACGCTGCGATCCGTACGTCAACCAACTCCTGTCCGGCATGCCGTACGACTTCCACTGCCACTCGAACCTGACCCGTGCCGTGGCAGGTTTCGGGCTGACCGAGTTCGACGTGCACGACGTCATCAACCTGTTCCAGATCACCGGGCTGATGCCCGACGACAAGCGGTACTTCATGAAGACGTGCCCGGCGGTGCCCGGTGATCACGTCGAACTCCTCGCCGAGACCGATCTGCTGATGGCCATCAGTCTCTGCCCGGGTGGCGACCTCGCCGTGCCGCTGTGGGGTGACGGGTCTGATGGCGTACCGAACTGCAACCCGTTGCACGTCGAGGTCTTCGAGCTGGACGAGCACGTGCTCACCGGGTGGGCCCCGTCGACACGCGCCGCGTATGCCGGCGTGCACGGCACGCGCCATGGGCTCGTCGAGCCGGACGGCGTCCCACCGACGCTCGCCGATCGACAGCCGCTCGCGGCGAATCCCTGACGCCTGCGTGGGCATCCTCCTCGGCGGTATCGCCGCGCTCTTGTTCGGGACCTCCGATGTCCTTGCGGCTCACGGCTCGCGCACCGATCGGCCCATCGCAGTCACCCGGACAGCGCTGCTGGTGGCGCTGTTGTTCACGCCGCTCTTCCTCGTGCTCAAACCGTGGCACATCGGCGGGACCGATCTTGTCTATGCCAGCCTCTCCGGCGTCTTCAACGGCGGTGCGCTGCTTGCGCTGTACATCGGCTACACGAAGGCGCCGATCGGTGTTGTCGCCCCACTCGCATCGGTCCTCACCGCGGTGGTGCCGGTGTTCATCGACCTGATCCGCGGCAACGGGCTGTCCCCCCTCGGCGGAGTCGGCGTCGTCATCGGGCTGTTCGCGGTCGCCCTGAGCACGTACCAGCCTGGCGGGCGGGGGAGCATCCGCAATGCGCTGCTGATCGGATCGGGTGCCGGTGTCGGGTTCGGTCTCGCGTTCGCGTTGCTCGACCTGACCTCGGAGTCCGCTGGCCTCGCGCCAGTACCCATTCAGCGCTTGTCCGGGCTGGTTCTGCTCACGCTCGTGCATCCGATGGTGAAGGCAAAGTGGGTCATCCTCAGCGGGCCGGCGCGGAAGTACGCGATCGGTACCGGACTGCTCGCCGGCGTGGCGCTGGGCGCACTCCAGCTCGCCTATCGCTTCGGCGACGCCGGTCCGGTGTCGGTTGCTGCTTCGCAGTTCGCGGCGGTGACAGTGCTGCTCTCGGCCGTCGTCAACCGTGATCGGCTGCGCTGGTGGCAGGGTGCCGGCCTGGCGCTGGCGTCCGTGGGCGTCGCCTTGATGGCGCTGGGTTGATCGATCTGCTGCGTCAGGCTCGGCGGGACGCGATGAAGATCGGGATCTTGCGCTCGGTCTTGACCTGGTAGTCGGCGTACGACGGGTACGCCGCGACGGAGCGGTCCCACCACGTCGCGTACTCGTCGCCGGTGATCTCGCGGGCGTGGGCATCGAACGGCTCGGGGCCGTCCTGGATCATCAGCGCCTGCGGATCGGCAACGAGGTTGTGGTACCAAACGGGGTTCTTCGGTGCGCCACCCATCGAGGCGACGAGCGCGTATTCGCCGTCGTGCTCGACCCGCATCAGGGCGAGCTTGCGGATGTCGCCGCTCTTGTTCCCACGGGTGGTCACGATGATGATCGGCAGCCCGGTGTCGAGGAGTGTGTTCGCCTCCTGACCGCGTGACGCTTCGTACGCCGCAACCTGATCGCGGACCCACTGAGACGGACTGGGGACGTATTCACCTTCGAGTGCCATCCCGGCAACGCTACGTCATCCACCCGCCCAGCCTCCGGACGTTGAATCCGCACGCTGGTACAGTCGCCATCGTCCGTTCGTCGAGTTCGAGGAGAGCCATGACCAACTTCCACATAGAGGGTGTCTACGTCCCGGTCGTCACCCCGTTCCGCCCCGACGAGACCGTCGACGAAGCCGCCTTCACCGGCGCCGTCGAGTTCCTGCTCGAGTCCGGTGTGGCGGGCGTCGTCGTCGGTGGCACGACCGGCGAGTACTACGCGATGTCGCTCGAGGAGCGCTTCGCCCAGCTCGAGCTGGCTGCGAAGATCATCAGCGGCCGGGCTCAGCTGATCGCCGGATGCAACTCCGGGGCCACCCGCGACGTCATCGCGCTCGCCGAGCATGCCCAAGGCCACGGCTACGACTCGATCATGCTCTCGCCGCCGCACACATCGCTGCCGCAGCAGCACGAGCTCGCTGCCCACGTCGAGGCCGTATACGACGCCTGCGGCCTCCCGGTGATCTTGTACAACTTCCCGGCCCGTAGCGGCGTGGAGTACGGCTTCGAGAGCCTCGATCTGCTCGCCGACAACCCCGGCGTGGTTGCGATCAAGGAGTCCAGTGGCGACTTCTCCCGCTTCCTCCAGCTCAGACACCGCTACGAGGGCCGGATCGAGGTCATGTGCGGCTCCGACGACCAGGCCTTCGACTACATGGCGTGGGGCGTGCGCAGCTGGCTCGACGGTCCGGGCAACGGCATGCCCGCCGAGCACGTCGCGTTCACCCAGACGATGATTGCCGGCGACATCGAGCTCGGACGTCGTCAGTACGCAGCGCTGCTGCCCTGGATCTGGAACCTCGAAGAGGGCAACTACATCCAGAAGATGAAGGCGTCGATGGCTCATCGCGGCGTGGACGTCGGCACCGCTCGCCGGCCGCTCCTCGGCCTCAGCGACGAGACGACGGCTGGTCTCGTCCGTGCGCTCGATGCGTCGATCGACGGCTTTGCCGCAATCAGCAGCTGACGGCGCACGGCCCCGACGATGCGGTCGACCCGGACGTTCCACGCCATCGAAGCCCATGCCGAGGGTGAGCAGGGCACGTGCTACCTCGGCAGCGTGTTCCCCATCCCCGGCAACACGATGCGCGAGAAGCTGCGCTACATCAACGAAGAGGACGACTCGATCCGTCGGTACCTGACCCAGGAACCGCGGGGGCGTCCGCAAGCGAGCGCGAACATCGTCTATCCGTCGACGGACCCCGAAGCGCATGCCGGCTTCGTGATCCTGCAGGCCGACCGGGCCCACGCGATGAGTGGGTCGAACGCGATCTGCGTCGTCACTGCGTTACTGGAGACCGGCAGCGTGGCGATGACCGAGCCGACCACCGAGGTCGTGCTCGAGACTGCAGCCGGGCTCGTGCGCGCGACAGCAACGTGTCGTGACGGGCGTTGCGAGCGGGTCACGTTCGACGGCATCCCGTCGTTCGTCGAATCGCTCGACGTGCCGTTGCAGGTCGAGGGCTACGGCACCATCAACGTCGACGTCGCCTACGGAGGCTGCTACTACGTGTTCGTGCGCGCCGAGGACCTCGGGCTGAAGCTCGACAGGGGTTCGGCGCGTGACGTGGTCGAGGCTGCCACGGCTGTGTCGGTCGCGGCCCGCCAGAGCATCACCGTCGAGCACCCGCTGTACCCGGAGATCAACTTCATCTCCTACGTGATGGTCATCGGCGACGACGATCCGGGCAACGGCAGCCTCCGTGGCGCGACGGTTCTCACCGGTCGAGTCGACCGCTCGCCGTGCGGCACCGGCAACTCGGCCAGGCTTGCGTGCATGTCGGCCCGTGGCCAGGCCGAGGTCGGCCAGCAGTTCACGGCGCGCTCGATGATCGACAGCGAGTTCCTCGTCGAGATCACCGGCACCACCACCGTCGGCGACCGCCCGGCGATCCTGCCGCGGATCTCGGGCAGGGGCTGGATCGTCGGCTCGCGCACCGTCGCCGTGGATCCGAGCGACCCGTATCAGGAGGGCTACACCCTCACCGACCTCTGGGGCACCGAGCTCGGCTGACGCTCGGGTTCCGCGGCCGCCGGGTTCCGCAGCCGCCGGGTTCCGCAGCCGCACACCCGGGACGAAACGCGCCCTCAGGCGCGGGTGGTCCCGCTGAGCGGGACGACAGCCAACCGAGGGCGCGATTCGTCCCGACGGCGAGGGCCCTGCCGGGTCAGCGTCCCGCGCCGACGAGCTTGCTGATCCGGAACCGGTCGGGATCGAAATCGGTCAGGTCGATGCTGCTGGCGCCCTCGAGCACCAGCTCGGCGATGGCCAGGGCCGACGTCGGGGTGAGGCTGAGCCCGAACATCCCGTGACCGGCGGCGATGACGAGGTTGTCGTACTGGCGCGGTCGACCCATCAACGGCAGACCATCGGGGCTCATCGGCCGACTGCCCGACCAGGTGCCGAAGTGGGCATCGAAGTCGAGGTTGATGAACTTGCGCATCGACGTCAGGATCGCTTCCACCCGGCGCGGGTCGAACCGCGGCTCGAGCCCGTCGAACTCCATCGTCCCGCCGAGGCGGATCCGATCGGCGAACGGCGTGGCGACGGCGTGTGCCTCTTCGAAGATGACGGGGTGGGTCAGCCCCTCCGACACGGGCAGGCCGACGTTGTAGCCCTGGCCGGGGACGACCGCAATACGCAGGTCGAAGAGCTTGCCGAGCGGACGTGAGCCGGCGCCGGCGGAGATGACGACCTCGTCGAACGTGAACGTCCCCTTGGTGGTGGTGATCGAGTTGACCCGGCGTTCGGAGCGGCCGACCGACGTCACCTGGGCGTGCTCGACGATGGTCACCTTGCGCTCGCGCAGCGCGGCGATCATCGAGTCGACGAACACCCGGGGATCGATCGAGTGATCGCCGCTGGCGACGTACCCGGCCCGGATCTCGTCCGACAGCGCGGGCACCATCCGGCGCAACTCGTCGCCGTCGAGCAGACCGGTGGGGATCGCGACGCCGTAGTCGGCCATCGGCGCGAGCGTCGACAGGTAGTGCTCGGCGATCGCGGGGTCCTTGAACGGCACGACGAGCTCGGGCCCGAGGGTGATGTCGGCGCCGAGCGAGCCGAGCAGGTCCAGTGCTTCGCTGTGGCGCAGGTTCAGCTTCGCCAGGGCGACCCGGCCGGCGACGTACCGCTTCTGGGTGGCCGAGCGGGCGAAGTGCATGCCCCAGCCGATCATCCCCGGGAGCGCACGAGCGTGAACCCGCAACGCCCGGGTCGGATCGTTGAGCGAGGTGAGCGCGGACTTCACGGCACCGGGAGCGGCGAGCGGCTCGAGCAGCGTCGTGCACATGAATCCGGCGTTGCCGCGGGCGGCACCGCTGCCGAGCTCGTTGGCGTCGATGATCGTGACCTCCGCGCCACGATCACTGAGGATCAGCGCAGACGCCAACCCGACGAGTCCTCCACCGACCACCACCACTGATTTCGTCACGCCTGCAACCGTACCGCTCGTGACGGGGTCACAACAGATTGAGCGCGGATGCGACGATGCGGGCGATCACCAGATCCTCGACAGCGAGACCGGAGCTCTTGAAGAACGTGATCTCGCCGTCGCTCGACCGCTCGAGGACTCCGCCGGCGACGTCCGCGAGATCGCCGGCGAGACGGTCCCACGCCCATCCGCCATCGGCGATCGCGAGCACGAGATCGCCGGCTTCTTCATGCGCTGCGTGGATCTCGTCGACCACGACCGTGCTGGCCGCGACGAGATCGGTCGACAGCTCGCGCATGTCGGCGCGATAGGCGCCGACGGCGTTGATGTGCGTGCCGGGACGGACCATGGACGCGGTGATCATCGGCTCGGTGGCCCGAGTGGCGGTGCACACGAGGTCACACGCTGCAGCGGCGGCGTAGTCGCCGACGTTCACGGCGCGGTTGCCGAACCGCCCTGCGTCCGCTGCGATCAGATCGGCGACGACCTGCGCGTTCGCCTCGGTTCGGCTGGAGACGACGATCTCGGTGATGCCCGGACGCACACACAGCATCGCATCGACGTGGGCGATGGCCTGTGGGCCGGAGCCGATGATGCCGAGTGTGGTCACATCGGTGCGGGCCAGGCCGTCGGTGGCCACGGCGGAGATCGCAGGCGTGCGCAGGTTGGTGAGCGCAGCGCCGTCGAAGAGCGCGACGGGCTCGCCGGCGTCGGCGTCGAAGAGCACGTACGTGCCCTGGATGACCGGACGCCCGCGGTCGATGTTCTTGGGCTGGATCATCAACAGCTTGATGCCGGCGACGTCACCGTCGACGGCCGGCATGAGCATGAACTCGCCGCCGCTGGCCGTCAGCGGCGTCCTCGGGATGTGGGTCGGCCGGGCCGCGAAACAGTCACGCAACGCGTCGATCGCGGCGCCCATCGGGGCGTGCCGGTTGATGTCGTCACTGTCGAAAGAAGGCAGCTGTTTCATGACAGTGAGTGAACCCGGTCGGCCGCCGCGATCAGCTCCGGTTCGTGCGATGCGCAGACGATCGCGTGGCCGTTGCGAGCGGACGCGCGTAGGTATCCGGCAACCCGGCGGGCCAGGCCTTGATCGAGCTGTGATGTCGGCTCATCGAGCAGAATCAGGCCCGCCCCGCCGGCGAGGGCCCGGACGATGGACGCCCGTTGGCGTTCGCCACCCGAGAGCGTCAGCACCGGGCGGGAGGCGAGCTCGAGCATGCCGACGGCATCGAGCGCGGCGTCGATCGTCCCATCGAGGACAGCGTCGACGGTCAGCCCACGCACGGTGCAGGCGAGCACGATGTTCTCGCGCACCGACATCGACTCGGCGAACCCGGGCGTGGACGTACCGACCGCGATGACGAGTCCCTCGGCGCGCTCGATCGTGCCCTCGTCCGGCTGGGCGAAGCCGCCGAGCAACCCGAGCAGTGTCGTCTTGCCGGAACCGGATCGGCCGGACACGACCACGAGCTCGCCGCGCCGGATCACCAACGTCGTGGGGGCGAGGATGCGGGTGCTGCCGATGCTCCGGCTGACCCGGTCGATGGCGATGGCTTCGGCGTCGTCGGTCACCGGTGCATCGCGCCGGGTCGCGGCGCGGAGGTCCGTGGTGCCGGCGTTGCCTGGCGACCGCAACCCGAGGACACGTCGCCGTTCGTCCTCCGGCACGAGCTCGCCTCTCGTCGTGGACGGGCTGGGCCGGGGCGTGTACGGCTCATCGGCATCCTCGTCGAGGATCGCTCGGTCGGCGATGCCGGTGCGCAATCGTGCGGACTCGGGCAGCCGCACCCAACCTCGGTTGTCGACGACCAGGCGACGCGTGGGATCTCCGGCGAGCTGCTCCGCGCCGAGGCGCCCGTCGCGGATCTCCAGCACGCGGTGGCCGATCCGTCCGGCGCCGGGGTCGTGGGACACGACGAGTAGCGCCGCGTCGAGTTCGTCGGACAGTTCGGCGAGGAGGTCGAAGACGACGTTCGCACTCTCGACGTCGAGCGCCCCGGTGGGCTCGTCTGCGACGATGACCCGTGGACGGTGGGCCAGCGCAGCGGCGAGCGCGACCCGCTGGGCCTCACCCGCCGAGATCGTGCCCAGCGGCCGGACGGCGAGGTGGCCGACGCCGAGCCGGTCGAGCATCTCCGCGGCGAGCCGGTGCGACTCGCGTCGGGAACGGCCACTCATCCGGCTCTGCATCGCGGCGTTCTGAATGCCCGTCAGTTCGGTGGCGAGGTTGCCGCTCATCTGCTGGGTGATCACGCCGACGCCAGTGCGTTGCAAGGCCATGACCGCCCGTGCCGATGCGTTGGTCAAGTCGTGTTCCAGCACCACAGCGGTGCCGGCACTCGGTCGGACCCGGCCGGTGACGAGGCTGACGAGCGTGGACTTGCCCGAGCCGCTCGGGCCGGCGATCACCACCCGTTCGCCGGCATCGACGCCCAGTGACAGGCCGCGCAGTGCTGCGACCTGGCGGTCGAGGATGGGGTAGAGCACGAAGACGTCGTCGAGGTCGATCAGCGTCGTCGGTGTCCGGGCGCGCTCGGTCATCCGAACTCCCGGAGGAGGTCACCGCGAGCAGCGCGTCGGGCCCCTCGGGCCGCGACAGCGGCCGCGACCAGACAGGGCACGGTGATCGCTGCGACCCCGACGAGCAGGTCCGAGGCGGTCACGCTCACGAGCAGCGGTGGCACGGGAACCGTTGATGTCGCGGTGACGGCGATGACCCGCGCCACGACCCGCAGGAGCAGGAGCGAGCCCACGGTACCGACCGCCACTGCGCCGATCGCAATCGCTGCGCCGCTTGTGCGGACCATTCGACTGAGCGCTCTCGGAGCGACGCCTTCCGCAGCGAGAGCTCGGTGCAGCGGCGCCTGCTCGGCGGCATCAGCGGCAGTGGCGAGATACAGCGCGGCGACGGCGAGGAGGCCAGCGATGAGCCCGGCCACGGCGAACAGCCCGAGTGTGAAGCGGGCGAGGGGGTTGTCGCGCAGGGCTCGCTCGATGCTCGTGCGTCGACTGACGACGAGCTGGTCGTAGGGAGCGGTGCGCAACGCCGTGGCGAGTTGCGCCTCGTTGGCCCGCGGGACCGAGAGCCAGACCTCGTTGGGGGTGCCGTAGCCGGGGTCGAGCAGGTCGAAGGCGCGCCCGATGTCATCTCGGTCGACGATCGCGAACCGGGCCGGGGCGCCGGGGAAGCGGTTCACGATCGCGGCGACACGCAGCGTCATCCGGCTCTGTCCGGGGACGTCGATCGTCACGAGGCCGTTGTCCGCCGATGCCGCGGTGGTGGGGTCGACGACGGCGGCGATCCGGGCGAGCTGCGCCGGGGTCGGTGGCAGGACGAGAGCGGTGGTGCCGCGCAGAGTGAGCGTCAGATCCAGCCCCGAACCGGTGTCGGCCAGTGTCGCGCCGTCGGAGGTCAAGCCACCGAGGTCGAGTGCGACCGCGGTGTTCGACGGTCTCGCCTCGATCCCGTCGATGTGCAGCGAAGCAGTGAACTCGGGCGCGGATGTCGCGCCTTCTCCGTCGTGGTGCTGGACGCGATCGGAGGCGACGCCGGACTGACCGATGCTGAACCCGATGACCGCACCGCCGGCATCCGTCGGCTCGAGGTCGGCGGTGACGCGATCCGGTGCAGTCGAGACGTACTTCGTCGCGACGCTGTGCCAGCTGCCGTCCGCACGGGAGACGACGATCGCGATGTCGGTGAGCGCGATGTCGCCACTGCCGTGCACGACGAGCTGGGTCGTGTCGCGCGGGATGGCAGCGCCGATGGGTGTGAGCGTCGCAGTCGGCGTGATCGCTGCGGCGACGGTGGGCTGAGACAGACCGAAGTCGCTGCGCCAGCCACGGAGGTCGGCGATGGAGGTGGGGTCGATGCCGACCACGGTGACGGTGTCGTTGGCGACGAGTCGGTTGCGTACGGACACCCCTCGGCGTAGCACCTCCGTGCTCCGCGTCCCGGCCGCGAGCGCTGCCCAACCACTCGCCGGTTCGATCGCGGTCGGACGGACGAGCGCTGCTCCGGACGTCAGCGTCAGATCGAGCGGCACCGTGAACGACGCCTGGTCGTGGGCGCCGGCCGCGAGCGTGGACCGGTAGCCGAGCGAGAACAGGCCGAGGGTGGTCGCTGCAGCGAGGAACCCTGCGGTCACGAGCGGCACTGTCGGTCGACGGGCGACCTCCCCGAGTGCGGTCCGTGCCAGAGGAGCGCGTCGGCGGAGCAGGAACGCCGTCGTCGCGACGAGTGGGGGCACGAGCCGTACGGCGACCCAGGCCACGACCATGGCGGCGAGGATCGGGAGCGCCGCGATGAGCGGATCGCCGTCGGCGACGAGTCGTGTCGCGGTTGTCGAGCCTCGATCCAACGCGAGCGTAGCCATCGCGAGAGCGCCGACACCGAGCGCGTCGACGGCTGTCGGTTGCCACCAGCGTCGCGGCCGCCCCGCCGGTTTCGGCTCACTCGCCATGACTGCCGCCGTTGCGAGCAGAACGAGGACGGTGCCGATGGCCACGCGCAGCGCGCTCTGCCGGGCCACGACGCCCATCAGGTCACCGGAATCGAGTCGCCAGCGGTCCGCGATCTCGGCGCTCGCCCACAGCCCGAGCGGGACGCCGAGCACGAGACCGACGATCACGGGTCCGGCCGCTTCGCAGAGGGTGAACACGTTCACCGTGGCCCGGCTCGCGCCACGTTGACGGAGCAGGTCGCGCGCAGCGCGATGCTGGCGTCGCACACTGGCGGCGGCGAGGAGCGTGAATCCGACCAGGAGCACGACACCCTGCGCGGCAGCGAGCGCCACCCGTCGTCGGGCCGTGTCGGCCCGGGCACGCGCCTCGATGAGCGCGCGGCTCGGCAGATCGATGGCTGCGCTGACCTGACCGAACGAGTTCGCGGTCCGCGTCGCCGCGGCGAGCAGGTCGTCGATGTCGGCGACGCGCACCGACGCCGGGTCGATCGGTGCGACCCATCCGATGCTGCGCCCGATCAGGGACAGCGAGTCGATGGCCCCGACGGACTCCACGTCGTCGCCGAGCAACACGACCTCTGCGGGATCGGGCCGGAACTGCCCGGAGATGATTCCCGGGTCGTCGATCACGGCTCGGCCGACGATCTCGATGCCGAGTTCGGGCTGCGGCGTGACCACGGTGTCGGTCCCGGTGATCAACACCTCGCAGTGCGACGACGTGCACGCAACCGGAAGGCGGCCGCTGATCATCGTGACGACGTCGGAGAGGCCTTGGACACCGATGAGTCGGAACACCGTTCCGTCGCCTGACGACAGGGCGCGGTACTCGACCTGGGACCGCGGTGCACCGAGGCCGGGGGCGAGCAGATCGGCGCGGACCTGCGTGTCGATCGCGCGTAGCTCGGCCGGGGTCTGCTGGTTGACCGAGACGGCGACGGCGATGCTGCGCCGGGCGGGTGCGACCTGCTCCAGCGCCTGGCGCAGCGTCGCGTCGCCGGCGATCAACGGAGACGCGGTGGTGACGAACAGTGACGCGATCGCGACCGTGATGCCGAGCCCGGTGACCAGCCCGCGCGATGGCCGGTCCCGCGCCCGGGCGACGGCGAATGCTGCCGCAGCCAGGGGTGCTCGGCCCACTCGGCCCCTGGTCGTCGACGGCATCGAGCCGATCCTAGGAGGCACGTCGGTGACGGTGCGGCCAGCGTGACTCGGTGCCGACGACGGCGGGCTACCGTTCGCGATATGACCGAAGTGCGCTACGAAGTCGCCGACCACATCGCCACCATCACGCTCGATGCGCCGCAGCGGATGAACACGATCAGCGCCTCGATGCTCGACGATCTGTCCGCAAGATTGCTGGACGGCGATCGCGACCGTGATGTGCGCTGCATCGTGCTCACGGGCGAGGGCCGCGCGTTCTGCGCCGGGCTGGACCTGGCCGCGCAGATGAGCGGGCCGAAGGGCAGCCTCGGCGGTCTCGGCTCGCTCGATGCGAATCCGGGCGAGCTGGATCTGCGCAACGCACCGCCGATCGTGCTGCACAACCTGGACACCCCAACCGTCTGTGCGCTCAACGGTGGGGCAGCCGGCTACGGGCTCGACCTGGCGCTCGGCTGCGACATCCGCATCGCGGGAGAGTCCGTCAAGCTCAACCCGGGTTTCGCCAAGCGGGGAATCCTGCCCGAGAGCGGTGGGACGTGGCTGCTGCCTCGTCTGGTGGGCTACGCGAAGGCTGCCGAGATTGCGTTCACCGGGCGGACGTTGCTGGCGCCGGAAGCCTTCGAGCTCGGTCTGCTCAACCACGTCGTGGCTGATGTCGACCTGGCGACTGCGGCCCGTGCGCTCGCTGCGGAGATCGCTGCCAATGCCCCGCTCGCTGTCCGCGCGATCAAGCGGATGATGCG
>JANXUX010000112.1 GCA_025351965.1 Actinomycetes bacterium
GAGAGTGGCATCAAGTACTTCGTGCTCGGTGGCTTCTCCTCGGCATTCTTCCTCTACGGCATCGCGTTGATCTACGGCGGCACGGGATCGACGAACTTCAACGCGATCCTCTCGGCCTTCGACAAGGTGCCGACGCATCGCAATGACGCCATCGTCCTCGTCGGCATCGCCCTGCTGCTCGTTGGTCTGTCGTTCAAGGTCGCTGCGGCGCCGTTCCACTTCTGGACCCCGGACGTGTACCAGGGTGCACCGACACCGGTCACTGCATTCATGGCCTCGGTGGCCAAAGCCGCAGCATTCGCGGCGATGCTGCGGGTACTCGTGGTCGCGCTGCCGACCTTCAAGGACGACTGGCAGCCGGTCATCTGGGTCATCGCCGTCCTCACCCTCGCCGTCGGATCGATCTCTGCGGTGGTGCAGACCAACGTCAAGCGGATGCTCGCGTACTCCTCGATCAGCCACGCCGGCTTCATCCTGATCGGCGTCGAAGCCGCCGGGCACACCGGCGGCTCGACCGGCAAGGGCATGTCCAGCTCGATGCTGTACCTGCTGCTGTACTCGGTCCTGGTGTGCGGCACGTTCGGCGTCGTCACGCTCGTCGGCCGCACCGGCGACGACGCCACCGACCTGGTTTCGTTCCGCGGCTTGTCCAAGCAGAAGCCGCTCCTGGCCGTTGCGCTGACCATCTTCCTGCTCGCCCAGGCCGGCGTGCCGCTGACGTCCGGCTTCACTGCCAAGTTCGGTGTCATCCAGGCCGCGGTGGACGAGCACAGCTACGCCCTCGCGGTCATCGCAATGGTCACCTCGGTGATCGGCGCTTTCTTGTACCTGCGGATCATGATCAGTGTCTGGTTGGCCGAGCCCGAGGCCGGCGACGACGACCGCGAGCCGATCCGGGTCCCGTTCTCCACGGGTGTGGCGATCACACTCTGCGCCGGCTTCACCCTGCTCGTCGGGTTCTACCCGGGTTGGCTGATCGATGCCAGCGACAAGGTGATCGACGTCGCCCGACCCATCGTCGGCTAGCGCCGGGTCGCGCGCGGCTAGCGCCGGGTCGCGGCCTGGCGGACGAGTTCGTCGAAGGCGCCCTGTTGGGTTGGGTCGGTGTCGGCGTTGTCCTCGGGGTGCCACTGCGTGGCCACGATCCAAGTCGCGGTCTCCAGTTCGATCGCCTCGGGCATGCCGTCTGCGGCCCGACCGACGACGCAGAGGCCGTCACCGAGCACGTTGATGGCCTGGTGGTGCACGTGGTGGCACTGCGCGGGTCGATCCGTGCCGAACGCCTTGGCCAGCCGGCTCCCCGGCTCCAGCTCCACCGGCATGTACTGCATCCAGTGGGCCTCGCTGCCGATGTCCTGGTGCAGCGTTCCGCCGCAAGCGACGTTGAGCACCTGCAGCCCGCGACACAAGGCGAGGACCGGCAGATCGAGATCGATGGCCGCGCCCATGACTGCGAGCTCGACGGCGTCGTGCTCAGCGACGATGCCGTACACCTGCTCGGCCGTCGCGTCCTCACCGTAGCGACGCGGATCGATATCGCCGCCGCCGTGGAAGCACAGTCCGTCGACACGCTGCAGCAGCGCGTGCAGGCGCTCGCCGGCGAGCTCGGGGATCGGCGGCACCATCAGCGGGATGCCGCCCGCACGCTCGATTGCGCGGGAGTAGCGCTGGCCCATCGCGAAGCCCTCGCCGCGCACATTCTCGGCCTTGGGGCTCACTCGGCCGACGATGACGATGAGCGGAGTGGTCATCGACACATTCTGCCGCCGCAGATGGGTGCATCGCGCACAAGCATTGCGCAGAGCAGGCTGATCGGGGTCTACGGTTGGCGTGTGCGTGCCCTGCTCATCGCCAACTCCGACGACTGTGACGCCGGGTTCACAGGCGCGCGTTTCCGCCACCACGGATACTCGTTCATCGAATGCCACCGCGAGCGTCCCGGCGAGTGGCCGACCCTCGACGGTGTCGAGCTCGTCGTGCTGCTCGGTTCGGAGTGGTCGGTGTACTGGCCCGAGCACGCCGACGAGGTCGCCGTCGAGCTGGCCCTGATCCGTGAGGCCCACGAGCGCTCCATCCCGATCTACGGCATCTGTTTCGGTGCACAGTCGACCGCAGCTGCGCTCGGCGGAACCGTTGGTCCAGCGGTCGAGCCCGAGATCGGCTGGTACGACAACATCGACAGCGACATCCCTGACGTGATCGCCGCCGGGCCGTGGATGCAGTGGCACTCCGATGCCGTGACAACCCCGCCGGGCGCGGTGGAGCTGGCTCGCTCGCCTGTCGCACCGCAGGCCTACGTGCTCGGACGGACGTTCGCGACGCAGTTCCACCCCGAAGTCAACGAGGCGATGATCACTCGTTGGTCGGGCGACGGCGCGGCGACGCTCCACCGCCGCGGTTCGTCACCCGAGGAGCTGCGTGCCGAGACGTCGGTCAACGTGCTCGAGAGCCGGGGCAATGCCGAGCGACTCGTCGACTGGTTCCTCGAACACGTCGCCACCGTCTGATCCCGTTGACGCCCGAGCCTCAGAGTGAGGGCCGCGGTCGGTGTCGCGGTCAGCCCGCCAGTGGATCGGCCCGGGCATCGACCAGCCAGCGACCGAACTCGGGGTCCGCGGCAAGCTGTTCACAGTTCGCCAGGCGCTCGTCGGCGTAGCGGACGAAGTCGGTGTCGAGCGTACTGATCGCCTGCTGGACGACGGCCCACATGCCTTCGCGGAACTCGCTCATCACCTTCATCAATTGCAGGCGCGCCCAGCGCGACGCGGTGACGCCGCCGAAGTACATCGTCAGCAGTTGCTCGTCAGCGGACCGGGGCATCGCGCTGTTCACGCTGAGGTTGGCGAGATCGAAGAACGGGTCGTTCATCCCGGCATATTCGTAGTCGAGCAGCCAGACCCGGTCCTCGCCGAACAGCACGTTGGCCGAAAGGAGGTCGTTGTGACAGGGGACCAGGTCCATCGGCCAGGCCGCGAACGCGGACTCGATGTGTCGGCTCTGCTGATGCAGCCGCTCGTAGGCGGGTGGCGGTATCGCTCCGTGGCTGCTCGCATCACGAGCATGCCACTCGACGACGCGATGGATCGGGAACTGTCCGGCGAGCGGACCGCTGCCGTGCAGCCGTTGCACGAGGGCGACCACATCGCCGAGGCGAGCGACGAACGCGCCGTTCTCGAGGTGGTGCCCGGGCACGAGTCGGGTGATGACCGTCCCGACACCGGGGAGCTCGCCGAGCACCGGGGGACCGATGCCGCAGTCGGCGGCTCGCCGCGCAGCCTCGGCCTCGTGGGCCCGGTCGATGCCGAGCAGCTGGGTGCGTTCGCCGGGGATCCGCACGACGTACTCGTCGCCCTCGAACGTGACGACGTAGTTCCGGTTCGTGATCCCGCCCGACAACGGTCTGACCTGCAGCTCGGCTCGAGACCACGCCGGGACGCGACGCACGATGGCCAGCGTGTCGTCATCCACCCGAAAAGGCTTAACACACCCGGCCATCGCGCCCCCGACTACCGTGTGGCGGTGAAGTTGATCCTCGTCCGCCACGGCGCAACCGAGTGGAGCGCGAATGGGCGACACACCGGATCGACCGATCTCGCGTTGACCACTCACGGGGTCGAGCAGGCGGCCAACAGCGCGGCCAAGGTGACGATGATGCTCGGCGGTAGCTTCACCACCAGTTGGTCCAGTCCTTTGCTGCGCGCCCGCACGACAGCGGAGATCGTCCTCGGTGGCAGGCCGTTCACGATCGACGGCCGACTGCGCGAGTTCGACTACGGCGACTACGAGGGTTTGACCACGGCGCAGATCCGCGAGCATGCGCCGGAGTGGACCGTCTGGGACGGGTGCCCGGGCGGCGAGACGGTGGCCGACGTGTCGGCGCGCGCCGATGCGTTCCTCGCCGATGCACACCTCAGCCCGGCATCGGTCGGCATCGTCTTCGCTCACGGCCATCTGCTGCGCATCCTCGGGGCCCGCGCCATCGGCCAGCCGGGGGAATTCGGCCGCCAACTCGGTCTGGACACCGCGTCGATCAGCATCATCGAGGACCTCCGCGACGGCGCGGCGATCACGCTCTGGAACGACACGAGCCACCGGTCATGACCGCGGTGTCCGGTCGGTCATGAACGAGGCCGAGCCGGTCACGCCCGCCGGTCGGCGGCTCGACCCAGCTGCGTTCTCGTGGCGGTTCTCGCGTTCGTCGGGCGCTGGCGGTCAGCATGTCAACACGACCGACAGCCGTGCCGAATTGCTCTGCGACGTCCGCCGCCTCGGACTGCCCGACACCGTGGCCGAACGCGTCATCGCCAAGGTCGGCGAACAGCTACGGATCGTTGCGTCCAACGAGCGATCGCAGCTCCGGAACCGAGCGGACGCGGTGGATCGCCTGGGCGTGATCATCGATGCCGCGGCGCATGTGCCCCGAAGCCGTCGGCCGACTCGTCCGAGCCGGGGATCGGTGGAGCGACGCATCACGGCCAAGAAGCACGTCGCGACCCGCAAGGCCGACCGCCGATGGCGCGGTGACGACTGATCCGTTCGAGTGGGACCGGTTGCCTGATGGGCGCGCCCGTCGGCGGGCGATACGCACCATGAGCGTGATCACGACGAGGCTGACGCCGAGTGCGACGCCGCTGATGTAGGCGCGGTTGCCACGGTCGGTGCCGGCGAGGGCGCCGTGCACGGTTGCGAATCCGAAGAGGACGTACGAGAACAGGTGCACGCCGTGCCAGAGCCGGCGCGGCAGGTGCTTCATCATCAGTGAGGTGGCGTGGATGACCGCCATCAGATAGAGGGTGATGACGCCCCACGTGACGGCACTGCGCTTCCAGCTGCTGGCCTGCAGCAGCAGGATCTCGCTCCACCCGAAATGGACATAGTTGTCGGCGACGAGACCGCCGAGATGCACACCCGTCGTGATGACGGCGAGCGCGCCGACCCAGCGGTGGATGTCGAGCATCCACGCCGGGCGGGCGAGGCGGAAGCCCTTGGTGGACATCGCGATGCCGAGCAGACAGGTGGTCGCGAGCATCGCCCAGGCCACGATCCCGCTGCCACGCGAGAGGAACCACCAGATCTGGCTGGTCATCGCGGTCACCGCCATCATGGTGCGAACGATCGGAGCGAACGGGTGCGCAGCGTGGCGCCGTCGCGGGCGACCAGCAACCCGGCAAGCCCGACTGAATCGAGCATCTCGATCGCTGCTGGGCCGTCGTGCATCATCGCCGCGGTGGCGAACACCTCGGCGGTCGCTGCGTCGGAGGCGAGCACGGTGGCCGTCAACAGCGACGTGGTCGACGGATTCGCCGTCGCGGGATCGATCAGGTGGTGCACCGTCTGGCCCGTGGGTGAGGTCCAGCGCTGCACCGTCGTCCCCGACGTCGCCACACCACCGATCACGAGCGCGAGGCTGCTGACGAGGTGGGGCGGATCGACCGGGTCCTCGACACCCACGAGCCAACGGTCGCCCGATGCCGGGATGCCCCGGACGACGAGGTCGCCGCCGATGTCGATCATCACGCCTGACGCACCGGCCCGGATCAGCTCGACCGACACCCGGTCCGCGGCGAAGCCCTTGCCGATGCCGCCGAGATCGATCGCCCCGCCGGCCGGGACCGTGAGCGTGCTCCGCCCGCGGTCGATCACGATCGAGCCGGTGACACCGATGAGTTGGGCCGTGATCGCCGGGGTGAGTGTCCGATGCTCGGCGGCGCTGTCACGGCTGCCCGAATCACGGCTGGCCTGGTAGCCGTGGTGGAGCAGCGCGGGAAGCACCGTCACGTCGAACAGTCCACCGGTCTGCTTCCACGCCTCGACTGCTCGGGCCACGACGTCGAGGGTGTCGGAGTGCACGGTCACAGGACTGCCCGCGGCCAGGTTGGCGCGGGTGATGTCGCTGTCCGGCAGGAAGCGGCTCCAGTGCTGTTCCAGCTCGCGCAGCCGCGCCTCGGCGAGATCGAGGAGCACGTTCGCACTCACGCCCGCCCAAGCCGAAACGCTCGTCAGGGTGACGTTGGCAGGGCTGCCCATGACGCGAAAGCTGCGGTGGGCATGCGTGGGTCCGTCGGACTGCGGCGGCGGATCGAAGTCGAAGTGGGGGCGCTGCTGGTGAGTCGCCATGATCACCTCAACCGCTCGGCTTGGTCACGGGTGGTGGTGGTGGTGGAGCGGGTGGAGCGGTCTGGGGTGGCGCGGTCTGGGGTGGAGCGGTCTGGGGTGGCGCGGTCTGGGGTGGCGCGGTCTGGGGTGGCGCGGTCTCTGGAGGGGCCGTCGCTGGGACAGCGGCGAGCTCGGGAGCAGTGACGGTCGGCGCGGGCGCCGGGGCGGCCGGCGTCGTGACTGCGGACGCAGCCGGAACAGCGGGGGCCGTAGCCGTGGTGTCCGCCGTTGCGGTGGCCATCGGCAAGGTGGCAGCAGCGTTGTTGGCCGAGATCGCAGCAGCGGACGGGCCATTCGATCGGGGGACCGTCGTCACCGTCAGGCTGACCACCGGCGTAGCGGCGGGCGCGACGGTCGCGGCAGTCGTCGACGGGTCCACGAGCAGGGTGGTGTCCACGCCGGCGAGCGTCGTGTCGGCGGACACCGACGCCGACACCGGTGTCGTCTCGGTCCCCAACAATTCGCGGCGGGCCACCGCGGGGCGCACGGACTCTGTCGGCGCGGGGACGACCGAGGCAGCGATCGTGGGGGCGGGTGCGACAGCGGCTGGATCGGTCGATCCGCCGTTGGTGGCTGACGGCCATGGAACCGGTACGGGAACACCCGCCGGATCGGGCGCGGCAGTGCTCGATGGAGCTGGTTGGTTCGCAGCCGCGATCGCCCCGGTGAAGCCGATCACCGCTGTCGCCGCGAAGCCCGTCGCCGCGACGCGTCCACCGCGAGCGACATGACGCCGCCTGCCACGTCCAACGGTCGTTGCCGAGGTCCGCTGTCGGCGCTCCTCGAGCGCGGCCAGTCGGGCAGCCTGATCAGGACCGTTCGCAGGCGCGGGCATCTTCTGTCATCGGCATGAGCATCGGCCGACTTGATCCCTCAGCTGGGACAGACTCAGGGTTTGTGAGCCGATTCGTCCTCCGTAGTAGCTTCTACGGCGATGTCCGACTTTCTCCGGGATTACCTCACTGTCTTCTGGTTCGGCGCGCTCGCGATCATTCTCGGCGGGTTGCTCCTGGGCATTGCGGCAGCGATTCGTCCGAACAAGCCGAACTACGAGAAGCTGATTGCCTACGAGAGCGGTGTGGATCCGGTCGGTCATGGCTGGTCGCAGAGCCAGATCCGTTACTACGTGTTCGCGCTGCTCTTCGTTGTGTTCGATGTCGAGGCCGTGTTCATCTTTCCTTGGGCGATCCAACTCGAGGTGTACGGCCTGTTCGGCCTGGCCGAGATGGGTATTTTCGTGTTCGTTCTGTTGCTCGGACTCGTCTACGCGTGGAAGAAGGGCGTCCTCCGATGGGTCTGACCGAAATGAGTGCCGTGATGCAGATGAGCGCGACGTTGGGTGACGATCATGGGACTCGTTGACCGGGGGCGGCTGCCGAAGCCGCTCACCCAGTTGTTCAACATGGGCCGTTCGTACAGCCTCTGGGTGTACCAGTGGGGCTTGGCCTGCTGCGCGATCGAGATGGGTGCCGCGTTCGCGTCGCCGCGCTACGACGTCATGCGTCTCGGCGTCATCCCCCTGCCGGCCAGCCCGCGCCAGGCCGATCTCGTGGTGATCTCGGGCACGGTGACCGACAAGATGGCGCCTGCGATCAAGCGCCTGTACGAACAGATGCCCGAGCCGAAGTACGTCATCAGTATGGGCTCGTGTGCGAACTGCGGCGGGCCGTACTGGGACAGCTATTCGGTCACCAAGGGCATCGACCAGATCATCCCCGTCGACATCTACGTGCCCGGCTGCCCGCCCCGCCCCGAAGCCCTGCTCGAGGGTGTTGTCCTGCTCCAGCAGAGGATCAAGCACGAGGACATGGGCGCTCGCTGGCGTGGCGAGGGCTACAAGCCGATCACGATCGAGGCCAAGCCTGCCAAGGGTGCAAAGAAGCCAAAGGGTGAGCCCGTTGCCGTCTGACACGCCAGTTGCAGAACTCCCGGGCGATGCGTTGCGCGAGCGCGCCGTCGACCAACTCCGCGCCGCGATCGGCGATGCGCTCATCGACACCCTCGTCAAGCCTGGCGACGACGTCTGGGTCCGTGTCCGGACCGACGCGTGGCGCGAGGCCGGCCTGGCGCTGCGCGACCGTCTCGGTATGGACAACTTCGGCTTCGTCTCGGCCATCGATTGGCTGCCGTCACCGTTCGGTCGCGGCGAGGACGACCCGACCGCGCCGCCCGTGGAGCGCGACACCACGATCAAGCAGGGCTACACGGGGGGTGAGACCCGCTTCCAGCTCCTGGCCCGGGTGAGCAGCACCGCGCTGCACTACGGGATCAACATCAAAACGGATGTGCCCGACGACGACCTGACCGTGCAGAGCTGGATCCCGGTCTATGCCGGGGCCAACTGGCACGAGCGCGAGACCCACGAGATGTTCGGCATCGAGTTCGCCGGCCACCCCGATCTGCGCAACATGTACCTGCCGACGGGCTTCGAGGGCTACCCGCTGCGCAAGGACTTCCCGCTTCTCGCCCGCCATGTCAAGACGTGGCCCGGCATCGTCGATGTCGAGCCGCTGCCCGGAGAACCCGAACAAGCTGCAACCGACGAGGGGACCGCAGAATGAGCGTCGAAACCGTTTCTGGATCGTTGGGATTGGGCGATCGCCAGAAGCTGGCCTACATCGCGTCCCAAGCCGCCGATGCCCGACTGAACGTCGAGCTCGAGACCGAGGGCATGACGCTCAACATCGGCCCGCAGCACCCCGCCACGCACGGCACGCTGCGCATCATCTGTCGCCTCGACGGCGAGCAGGTCGTGTGGGCCGAGCCGTCGGCGGGCTACATGCACCGCGGCTACGAGAAGCTGACCGAGGTGCGCACTTTCCCACAGGTGACCTCGTTGGTCAACCGGATCGACTGGCTCGGAAGCTTCGCCAACGAGGTGCCGTTCATCCTCGCCGCCGAGAAGCTGATGGGCATCGAGGCGCCGCCACGTGCTCAGCACATCCGCACAATCCTGTTCGAACTCAGTCGGATCGCCAACGTCAGCCTGTTCCTCGGCGACCTCGGGGTCCAGATGGGTGCAGTCACGCCGGTGTTCATGGCCTTCCGCGACCGCGAGTACGTGCTCAACCTGATCGAGGGCGCGACCGGCGGCCGCTTCCACCCGAACTTCGACCGCATCGGCGGCCTCAAGGACGACCTGCCCAAGGGCTGGATCGACGAGACCCGCGGTGTGATGCGCAAGCTGCGCAATTTCTGCGACGAGATCGAGACCCTCCTCTTCGGTAACGAGATCTTCCAGGCCCGGATGCGCGGCATCGGCGTCATCCCCAAGGACATCGGCCTCCAGTACGGCCTGTCCGGTGCGAATCTGCGCGCCAGCGGCGTCGACTACGACCTGCGCCGCGACCAGCACCTGCCGATGGCGTGGGACAAGGTCGACTGGAAGGTCTGGACACATCCGGATGGGGACAGCTTCGCGCGGTGCTGGATCCGCCTGATGGAAACCCGCGAGTCGACGCTCATCGTCGACCGCCTGCTCGACACGATCCCGTCCGGCGCAATCATGGCCAAGGTCCCGCGCATCATCAAGGTGCCCGAGGGCGAGGCCTGGGTGTCGACCGAGAACCCCCTCGGCGAGATGGGCTACTACGTCGTCAGTAAGGGCGACCTCGGACCGTTCCGGGTCAAGATCCGCTCGGCCAGCTTCAACAACATCAGCATCGTGCCGTGGGTCCTGCGCGGCGTCCTCGTTCCCGACATCATCACGATCCTCGCATCGCTCTACTTCATCCTCGGCGACATCGACCGATGATCTCGTTGACGATTCCGTACTGGGGGCAGTCGATCCTGCGCGTGGTCGGTGGCGCAGTCGCTGTGTTGCTGCCCGCCGGCACGATCGTGTACCTGTTCCTGTTCAAGATGATGAGCTTCATGCAGAGTCGTCTCGGACCCATGGAAGCCGGCCCATACGGCTCGATGCAGCTCTTCGCCGAAGTCGGCAAGTGGCTCCAGAAAGAGGACATCGTCCCGGAGAAGGCCGACCGGGTCATCTTCAAGATGGCGCCGATCATCGTGCTCGTCAGTACGTTCCTGCTCGTGGCCGTGGTGCCGTTCGGGCCCGATGCGTACTTCACCCAGTTCGACGCCGGGGTGTTCTACATGCTCGCGGTCAGCTCGGTCAGCGTGCTCGGCATCCTCATCGCCGGCTGGTCCAGTGCGAACAAGTACTCACTGCTCGGTGGCCTCCGTGCCGCCGGTCAGCTGATCGCTTACGAACTACCGATGGTGCTCGCCGTCGTCGGCGTGGTCATCCAGGCCGGCACGATGAACCTCCAATCGATCGTGCTGGAGCAGAACGGCGGCTCGATGTTCGGTTGGGACGGGCTCGGCAACCCGTACATCCTCACCCAGTTCATCGGGTTCGCCGTGTTCATGATCGCGGTCCAGGCCGAGCTCACCCAGACCCCGTTCGACATGCCGATCGCCGAATCCGAGCTCGTGTCGGGCTACATGACCGAGTACTCCGGCTTCCGCTTCCTGATGTTCTTCATCGCCGAGTTCGCGACCGCCGGCGTGTTCTCACTGATCGCTTCCGTGCTGTTCCTCGGCGGCTGGGGCATCCCCTTCAGCTGGTTCGGCTGGACCAGCGTCGACAGCATCGACAACTGGATGAACGTCGTCGGTCCGCTGATCATGTTCACCAAGATGATGGGCCTCGTGTTCCTCATCATGTGGGTCCGTTTCAGCTATCCCCGCTTCCGCGAGGATCAGCTCCAGCGGTTCGCCTGGAAGGTGCTCATCCCCGTGTCGCTCGTCAACATCATGGTCACGGCCATCCTGAAAGTTGCCTTCTGATGGGTCTCAAGCCAAAGATTCCCGGCCTCGTCAAGGGCCTCGGCGTCACGTTCAACACGATGATGCACACCTTCAAGGACGGCGCCAACACGGTGCAGTACCCGCACGAGAAGGAAGCCCCGCCGATTCGTGCACGCGG
>JANXUX010000299.1 GCA_025351965.1 Actinomycetes bacterium
GACCTGGAGGTCGAGCAGCTCTCCGGCGGCTTGCAGTGCGGCGAAGAGAATGAACACGAACGCGCCGAGACCGAGCCCGGCAAGGACCTCGGTCAGCAGTGCTGCGACCAGACCGGACGACGAGAGATCGCTCACCCCGCCACCGACGCTGCGGGCCAGGGCGAACGAGACGGCGACGGCAAACCCGCCCCGCACACGCTTCGGGATCGAGGGCGAGTTGAACGGCGGGCAGAGCGCGACCCACGCGGTCGCGCGCACGAGCACCAGGCAGAACCCCACCAACGCCGCAGGGTCGACCGGGAACTTCATCCCTTCAACAGCTGCGGCACACGCGCGATCAGATCGTGGCCGTACGACACGAGCGAGGCGAGCATCCAGTTCCCGCTCACCGCGATGACGACCGCTGCGCCGACGAGCTTGGGGACGAATGTCAGTGTCGGCTCCTGCAGCTGGGTGACCGACTGCAGCAGGCCGATGACGATGCCGATCGCGAGGACGACGACGAGGAACGGGCCGGCCACCTTGGCGCACATCACGAGCGCACCGGTGCCGATGTCGAGGACCTGTTGGGTGTTCACAGTGACTCCTGCTAGCGGTACGAGGTCAGCAACATGCCGACGATGAGCATCCAGCCGTCGAGCATCACGAACAGCAGGAGCTTGAACGGCAGGGAGACGAACGAGGGCGGCAACACCATCATCCCCAGCCCCATCAGCACGGCCGAGACGACGAGGTCGATGATCAAGAACGGGACGAAGATCACGAATCCGATGATGAACGAGCTCTTCAGCTCGGAGAGCACGAACGCTGGGACGAGGGCATTCAGCGGCACCTTGTCGCGGGCGACGGGCGTCTCGGTCTTGGAGGCGTCGAGGAACAGGCCGAGCTCGTCCTCACGGGTGTGCTTGAGCAGGAACACCCGCAGCGGCGCCTCGGCCTTGGTCAACGCCTGCGCCGTCGAGATCTTGCCGTCGAGCAACGGGTCCAGTGCCTCGGTCTTCATCTGGCTGAGCGTCGGACCCATCACGAACAATGTCAGGAACACACTGAGGCCGACGATGACCTGCTGCGGTGGGATCTGGGGGATGCCGAGCGCATTGCGGGTCAGCGACAGCACGATCACGATGCGGGTGAACGACGTGCACAGCACGAGCAGGCTGGGAGCCACGGACAGCACGGTCAGGAGCAGGATGATCACGACCGAGTTGGACGAGTCCTTGGTGGTGTTCGGCAGATCGAGGTTGATGCTCGCGTCACTGCCGTTGCCGTTGCCGTTGTCGTTGCCGGCCGCCCCTGCAGCGGTGCCGGTGGTACTGCCACCGCTGAGCACGTCCTGCAGCAGCACCTCGGCCGTGAGCCCCGCGTCGGGGACCGGGTTGGGGTCGTCTGCCGAGATCCGGTGCTGCACCCGGGTCGACGGCTGCGGCGCCGACGACAATGCCGGCGACGATGCCGGCGCCGCGGCGACGGGCGTCGACCCACAGAGCACCCACACGAACAATGCGGCGAGCAGCCCGACGAGCACCGACGAGGCCCGATGCCGGGCGTGGTGCTCAGACACGTCGCGCCGTCGCTTTGCGCATCGACTCGATCAACGTCGGGCGCGGGCGTCCGGCGAGCGGTGACGTCGGGCCGCCGGGGCGCAGCATGGGCACGAGCTCCTCACCGGATTCGGTGGCGGACGTCCACGCATCGAGGTCGAGCTCGGCCAGCACGGTGGGCGGACCCTGCTCGGACGAACCGAGCATGAACACCCGCTCGGCGAACTGCACCGCCACCACCGATGACGTCCGTGAGAGACCGACCCGGCCGACGATCTTCAGGCCTCGCTTGGCGCTCGACGCACCCCGGGCGCCCGATGAACCGGCTGCATGACCGGGAACGAGGACCTTGGCCAACATGGCTCGGCGGGGGCCGCCGTTGCGGGAGCCGGACGACACACACGGGTTCTGGCGCCGCTTGATCAGCCAGTAGGCGCCGAAGACGAGACCGAGCACGACGACCAGCGACAGGGCCATCCGGCCGACGAGGTCACCGAAGTTGACGTCGTTCATCGGCGACGATCGCCGATCGGCGCGATCTCGGTGATCCGGATGCCGAACTCCTCGTCGATCACCACGACCTCGCCGGCGGCGATGCGTCGCCCGTTGACGAGCAGGTCGATGGGCGCACCCGCGGCTCGGTCGATCTCGACGACCATCCCGGGGCTCAACCCGAGCAGATCGCGCACGGCCATCGTGGTGCGCCCGAGCTCGGCGGTGACGACCAGATCGACGTCGTTGAGCACGCTCAACGCAGCGAGGGCGTGACCCTCGTACGGCTCGATGGCGTCGTCGAACGACGCCGGCTGGAACTCGATCGTGGGGGTCGGGACGGCGATCGGCAAGGTGACGGCAGCAAGTGATGTGAGCACGCCGGCATCGGTGATCTCGATGATGATGGTGGACGAAGCGTCGATCGCCGGGCTGGTCGCCGCCTCCACCGCAGACGCCATCAGCACGACTCCGAGCGACGCACCGGCCGCCTGCACCGCATTGGCGAAAGCGGACTCGAGCGTCGACCGATCGGCGAGCAGCCGCTCCCCCACCGCGTCGTTCACCCCGAGCGCGAACCGACCGTCCGACTGGCCCGTGAGCGTCGAGGCGAGCACCATGTCGCCGTCGTCGACGGACCAGTCCTCGCCGATTCGCACCTCGTCACCGAGGCCGAGCGACCTCGCCAGCACCAGGCCGGCGGCCTCGGCCGCTGCGGTCAGATCAGATCGTGGAAAGCCGCCGTCGGTCACATGCGCTCCTGTGTCTCATGAGCCTCGTCGCCCACAGGGAACCGTTCGGGCATCCCCCGACTTGTCAACCCGGTTCGGGCGTCAACGGCGGCAGGCTGAAGTTGATCGGGCGCCGATTCGGGGCGCGCACGTCGGCCGGGCCGGCGATCTGTACGGCCATCCGCCGGTTACGGCGCCCGATCCGGGCGTCGAACGTTGGCACACCGTCGACCGTGAGCGTGAGCACCTGATCCACACGATGGCTGAGTGGCACGACGTCACCCACGACCAGGCGGAGGATGTCGCTGGCCTTCATCTCGACAGGACGGAACTCCGCGCACACGGTCACCGGCGTCTCCGACAGGTGATACGACAGTTGCGCACGGTTCTCGGCTGCGTTGGACACCGACTGGCTCGCGTACAGCGACGTCGCCGAGAGCGCTTCCAGGTGCGGCTGCAAGCTGGAGAACGGGATGCACAGCGTGGCGATGCCGGAGACCGCCTCGATCCGTACGTCGAAGGCGACGACGATCACCATGTCCGTCGGCGCAGCGAGCTGCGCGAACTGCGGATTGGACTCCTGGCTGACGATCTTCGGCTCGGTCGCCACCACCGGCTCCAGTGCGTAGCGCAGCTCGGGCAGGGCGCTCTCGATGATGCTGCGCATCAACGACAGCTCCAGCTCGGTCAACGGTCGTGCCGGCTTGGCACCGTCACCGCTGCCGCCGAGCAGCAGCTCGATCGCGCAGAACGTCACCTCCAACGGCAGCTGGAACAACGCGGCGCCCGCCAACGGCGGCAGGCTGAGCAGCGTGAGCAGGGTCGGGTTGGGCAGATCGCGGACGTACTCGTCGTAGGTCTGCTGCTCGATCGAGTGGATCATCACCTGCGTCACGCTGCGCAGCTGTGAGGCGAGCAGCGTGGAGAACCCGCGGGCAAACGTCTCCTGCACGATCTGGATCGTGCGCACGTGCTCGCGTGAGAGCTTGCTCTGGCGGCGGAAGTCGAACGGGCGCGGTTCGGACCGTCGCCTGCGCCCGGACGACGATCGCTGCCGGGAGACGTGATCAGCGGGGTTCGACATCGTCAGCGCTTGAGGCTGATGACTTCTTGAAGGACCTCGTCTGCGGTCGTGATGACGCGGGCGTTGCCCTGGAAGCCTCGCTGGGCGACGATCAGTCGAGTGAACTCTTCGGCGAGGTCGACGTTGGACATCTCCAACGTGCCGGCCGAGAGCACGCCGCGGCCGCCCTGGCCGCCGACGCCGACCTGGGCCAGGCCGGAGTTCGCAGTCTGGCGCCAGACGCCGCCGGCGCGCTCGAGGCCTTCAGGGTTGGTGAACACCGCAAGGGCCACCTGACCAATGGACTTCGCCCGGCCGTTGGAGTAACTGCCGACGATGATGCCGTCCTGGCCGATCGTGTACGACTGCAGCGTGCCCGGAGCGGCGCCGTTCTGGTCGATCACCGAGGCCGTGGAGGAGCCTGAGTACTGGGTGATCCGGCCGGGGGTGGTGGCGCCACCGAGGTCGAGCGTGATCCCGGCGGGCATGCCGGCGATGACGCCACCAGCGATGTTGATGCCGCGGTCGGCAGGCGCGGTGAGCTCACCGACGCCGTTGAAGTCGAGCACGTTGTCGGTCAGCGCGACGGCGGTGGGCGGTGCACCGGTGGAGGCCGACACCGTCCAGCGGTTGGCGATCAAGAGGTCCTTGGTGAACGTCAGATCCAGCGAGACAGCGGTGCCCTGCGAGTCGTAGGCCGCGACGGACATGACCGTGCTGGTGCCCGGGGCAGCATCGGCGGCGAGGTTGCCGCCGAGCACTGCGGTGGTTGTCTGGGTCGGGGCGAGGAGATCACCGACGCGGATCTTGACGGGTCCGATCGGCGAGTTGGTGTCGATGGCCCCGGCGTTGTCGGCCTGCCAACCCTGGACGAACGCACCGCCCGGCGTGACGAGGCTGCCAGTGCTGTCGAGCGTGAACGCACCGGCGCGGGTGAAGTTCTGCTGGCCGTTGTTGTCGACGACGAAGAACCCGTCGCCCTGGATCGCGAGGTCGCTCGCCCGGCCCGTGTTCTGCAGCGAGCCCTGGGTGAACGACTGGACCGTGCCGGCCAGGCGAGCACCGAGACCGATCTGGGCGGGGTTGGTGCCGCCGAGCCCTGCGCTCGGGGCACCGGCACCGTTGATCGTCTGGGTCAACAGATCCGAGAAGATCGGGGTCGAGCTCTTGAAGCCGACCGTCGAGACGTTGGCGATGTCGTTGCCGACGACGTCGAGCATCAACTGATGGTTACGGAGCCCGGAGAGGGCGCTGGACATGGCACGGATCATGGCTGTGTCTCCTGTGTTGCTGGTTCTGTGATCGGGGGTTCGGTGACCGCGGCGGGGGCGACCGCGGCAGGGGCGACCGCGGCGGGGGCGACCGGGGCGGGGGCGACCGGGGCGGGGGCGATGGCGGTCACGGCGCTGATGGGCACGTCCCACTCGCCGGCGGACAGCACCATCGAGCCGCTGACGAAGCGGACCGAGCTGACCGTCGCACTCGTCGCCACTCCGTCGGTGCCGGGGAACGTGACCTGCTTGCCGATGACCGACCCGGCGAGCATCAACCGATCGGTGATGCCCGAGCTCGCCAAGGCCGTCGAGATCTCGCCGAGCTTGTCGACCACGCTCAACTGCGCAGACTGCGAGATCATCTCCGACGCGTCCATCGGCTTGCTCGGGTCCTGATACCTCAGTTGCGCCACGAGCAGCTTGAGAAAGGCCTGGCGATCGAGCGCGGTGTTCGACCCCGGTGAGGTCGACGTTGGTTGGCTCGTCTGAGTCTGGGTCGTGCCGGCAATGGCGCCTACGGGCATGGGAGCTCTCCTCGGGGGTTCACAGCAGCCGGTCCAGGTGGCCGCTGAGCGACGACGTGGGTCTGCTGGACGATGGGGTGGTGGACGCGCTTTCGGCGCCGGGGCGGGAGGCATCGGTCGTACGGGTCCGTCCGGATGTGCCGCTGTCGTCGGGCAACCAGCCCGGGCCGGCACCGGCCTGCCCGGCACTGTTCTGTCCGGCGCCGTCATGGCCGACAGTGGAGCCGCCGACGTCGAGTGCGGTGAGGTCTGCTCCGCCGGCTTCGAGGTCGCGGCGCAGCTCGGCCGAATGTTTGACGAGCGCGCTGCGGACGTGCTCGTCACCGGCGGTCAACGACACCCGCAACTGGCCGCCGACCGTCGTCGCCCGGAAGCGGAGCGGACCGAGGCCCTCGCCGCTGAGATCGACGTCGAGCCGACCGAGAGCCGGTCGCCGCGCCGGTACTCCGGACTGCAGATCATCGGAGACTCCACCGGTGGCGACGCGCCCCGGCGCAGCAGCCACTTCGGCGACATCGCGACCCGGTGTGTGCAGCAACGGCCGCTCGGCCGCCAGCGTTGCCGCTGGAGCGAGAGCCGTCGACGATCGGTCCGGTCGAGCATCCTGTCGAGAGCCGTCGCCACCAGCTGAGCCGGTGTCACCCGTCGCCGCCGCCGATTGTGTTGGGATCGGCGCGATGGGAGACACCGTCGTCCCACCGTCGTGCGCCAGTGCAGGGCGACTCGGCCTCGGCATCGACCCGACACCGGGTTGGACGTCCGCTGACTGGGTCTGGGCGGCGGCCGCAGCCGCAGGAGCCGTCGGAGCGACCGGGGTGGCAGGAGCGGCGGGCGTGACCGGAGCAGCGGGAGCGGCCGGGGGTGCGGCATCGTCGACATCGAGTGCACCGGCGCCGATGTCGGCCGGTGGCGGAACGACTGCGGTGAGCGCCGAGGCGTTGGTCGGTCCGGCCGGCGACGGCGGCGCAGCACTCGCCGGCGAGGGGTGCGCAGGTTGGGCGGGCACGGTGACGAGGGCGGAGTCGGTCGGCGCTGGCGTCGGCGCACTGAGCGGATCGATCGTCAACGCTGCGGACACCACACCTGGGCTGTCGTTCGCCGACGGTACCGTCGGTGCGGCGACCGGCACAGACGAGGGATCGATCGGATCGGCGATCGCCACCGTCGTCGTGTCACCGTTCGCGCCGAGGTCCGCGACCGTTTCATCAGCTGGAGCCGGCGCGGCAGTCAGCAGCGGCATCGCGATCGTTGCGACGGCCGGTGGCTCGGCTGGCGCAACCAGGATCGCCGGCGGCGTCGTCCCTGCGGCTGGGTCCTCGGCCGAGCGACGGATCCGACGGCGCGGTGAGTCCGCTCGATCTGCCGGGTCTGCCGGCCGATCGGGTTGCCCAGCGTCGTCGGTCCGCCGCTCCTCAGAACGGTCGCCGTCGTCGCGTTGGCCGTCGTTGCGGATCGCGTCGTCGAGATGTCGGTCGAATGATGCGCCGGACGCGGCCGAGGCCGGATCACGATCGGTGATCTGCTGGCCGGCGCTCGCACTGGTTGAGCGCGCTGGTACGACGGCAGTGGCGACGCGGGTGTCGAGGGGCATCATCACGAAGCCCGTCCGGCGAAGCCGACCAGCACCAGATCGTCGATCTCGTTGGCGACGCGCCGATCGGCGTCCTCGCGCTCGAGCTCGACGTTGCGCTGGGCCAACCGTTCAAGGCCTTCGACGCGGCGGGCGGCCAGCGTCCAGACGCTGACTGCGACATCCACCCGCTCGGCTGCGTCGACCGTGACGATCTCCTGAGTCTCGGCTGCGAGCATGCCGGCAGAGACCAGGGCACGCTCGGCGAGCAGCCGGTCGACGGAGCCAACTGCGGCTGCGGCTGCCCGGTCGTCGAGCATCTGCCACGTCCGGGCCTCGGCCGCAACAGCCTGACGGTGGACGTTGCGGCTCATCGCGACGTGGCCACGTGCGGATCGCTCCTGGATCTGGCGGATCCGGAGCACGGCGTTCAGGCGAGTGCGGTTCATCGGCGCCCCAGCAGTCCGGCGAGACGGTCGAACGACTGCGCTGCCGTCCAAGGATCATCCACGTCCTGGCGCAGGAACGACTGGATTGGTTCGCGCAGTGCGACGGCGCGGTCCACGACGGCGTTCGTGCCGGGCACATAGGCGCCGATCTCGATCAAGTCCTTGGCCTCGGCCTCCGCGGCGAGCAGCTGACGCAGCTCGGAGCTGAGCGCCCGCTGCTGGGGTGTGGTGACCGCCGAAGCGACACGTGACACGGAGGCGAGCACGTCGATGGCCGGGTAGTGGTTGGCGTGGGCGAGGCGCCGCGACAGCACGACGTGCCCGTCGAGGATCGAGCGGGCCGCATCGGAGATCGGCTCGTTGTGGTCGTCACCGTCGACGAGCACTGTGTACAGCCCGGTGATCGAACCGGTCTCGGCCATGCCCGCCCGCTCCAGCAGTCGGGGCAGCAACGAGAACACGCTCGGCGGGTAGCCGCGGCTCGTCGGCGGCTCTCCGGCCGACAGCCCGATCTCGCGCTGGGCCATACAGAACCGGGTCAGTGAGTCCATCATCAGCATCACGTCCTTGCCGAGGTCGCGGAAGTACTCGGCGATGCGGGTGGCCACAAAGGCGGCCCGGAAGCGAACAAGGGCCGGCTGATCGGATGTCGCGACGATCAACACCGAGCGAGCCAGGCCCTCGGGTCCGAGGTCCGCCTCGACGAACTCGCGCACCTCACGGCCGCGCTCGCCGATCAGCGCGACAACGTTGATGTCGGCCGCGGTGTTGCGCGCGATCATTCCGAGGAGCGTCGACTTACCGACGCCGGAGCCGGCGAAGACGCCGACGCGCTGGCCGCGCCCGGCGGGCACGACGGTGTCCCACGCCCGCACGCCGAGCGACATCGGGGTGTCGATGCGGGCCCGGCGCATCGGGTGCGGTGGCTCGCCGTGCAGGGCCACCTCGTGCAGTCCTGACAGCGGCCCGAGCCCGTCGAGCGGCCGCCCGAGAGCATCGATCACCCGACCGAGGAGCTGCGGCCCGACCATCACCGATGCCGGCTGCTCGCGACCGCTGACCCGACCGCCGACGCGCAGGCCGCGCACCTCGCCGAGGGGCATGCAGCTCACCCCACCGTCACCGACCGCCACGACTTCGCCGAGGAGCGGGTTGCGTGGGTCCAGAACCTCCACCGTCGCACCGATCGGCAGGTCGAGCCCGACCACGTCGAACCGCAGCCCGATGACCCGGCTGATGGCGCCCGTGGGCACCGGTCGGGCGGCCGCCCGGCAGCGTTCCAGCTGCTCGGCGAAGTGGTCGTTGAGGGCCGTCACCATGGATGTCGACCGTCCGCTGATTCTCCGCTGCGCCACCAGGCTGACGCCCGACCGCCTGGCCGAACGCGTCAGCATGATCGTTGGCATTTCCCGGGTTGTGAGCTGACGCCCGGCGACCACGCCGAATGCGTCAGCATGATCGTTGGCATTTCCCGGGTTGTGAGCTGACGCCCGACGATCAGGCTGGCGCCACTGCGACAGCGCTGGACAGGTTCAGGACACGTACTCGTCGGTGCCGCGTGACACCACGACCTGGCCGCTCTCCTCGAGCGCTCGGATCGCCCGGACGATGCCCGCCTGGGCCTCTTCAACGGTCTTCATCTTCACCGCACCAAGCAGGATGATCTCCTCGTCGAGGTTCTGCGCGGCGCGCTCGGACATGTTCTTGGCGATCTTGGCCTTGACCTCGGGACGCACGCCCTTGAGCGCCGTCGCGAGGTTCTTGGCGTCGACGTTGCGCAGCACCAGTTGCACCGCCCGGTCGTCGAGCGAGACGATGTCCTCGAACACGAACATGCGCGAACGCACTTCGTCGGCGAGCTCCTCGTCGTGTTGCTCGAGCCCTTCGAAGATCGATCGCTCCGTCGTGCGGTCCGACCGGTTGAGGATGTCGATGAGGGTCTGCACGCCATCGGCGGCACTGGTGTCGGTCTGGTTCTTCAGCGCCGACGAGAGACGGCGCTCGAGTTGGGCCTCGACCTGGGCGAGCACGCTGGGTGAGGTCTGGTCGAGTGTCGCGATGCGCACCGACACCTCGCGCTGGAGGTCTTCTGGAAGTCCGCCGAGCACGAGCGAGGAGTGCTCGGCCTTCATGTGCGCGAGCACGAGTGCGATCGTCTGCGGGTGCTCACCGGACAAGAAGTTGAGCACCTGCCGGGGATCAGCATGGCGCAGGAACTCGAACGGCGGCTTGACCATCGACTGCTTCAGGCTGTCGAGGATCTCGGTCGCGCGCTCCACGCCCAGCGATGCCTCGAGGATGCGGCGCGCCATCTCCTCACCGCCGGTGGCGATGTGGTCGTTGGCGATGATCAGCGCGGCGAACTCGTCGAGCGCTGCGTCGGTGTCCTCCTTGCGGACGGTCCCGGCGCGCACGATCTGCTCGGTGATCTGGGTGACCTCGCTCTCGCCGAGAAGCTTGAGCACCTTGGCCGAATGCTCGCTGCCGAGCCGCAGGAGAAGGATCGCGGCCTTCTCCGCACCGGTCAGCTTGGTCGAGGTCGCGACCTCACTCACGACCGCCTCGGCTGTGATTCTGCGAGCCACGTGCGCAACACGTTGGCGACGTCCTCGGGACGCCGCTCGGCGATGGCTGCGATCTCACCCATGGTGTCGTCGTTCCGGTCGACGAGGTTGGCGAGCGAATGCTCGGTGGTGGCCGCTGTCAGCTCGGGCGAGACCGGGATCGGGCGGCGGGCGATGGCGATCTCGCCGATGTTGATCGGTGTCGCCGTGAGCCGCCGCGCCCGGCGGGCGCTGCGGTAGGCCAGCAGCAGCGCGATGACGACGACCCCGGCGATGGCGAGGGTGCGGATCATCTGCGTCTTCTGCTCATCGGCCTTGGCGACGGTGTCGGCCTTGGCCAGCGCGGCAGCCTCCGTGGCGGCCGAGGTGTCGAACGGGAGGCGGGTGACCATCACCGAGTCGCCCCGGGCTGCGTCGATGCCGGCGGCGGTGGTGACGAGATCCTGGATGGCCGTGGCCTGGGCCGCGGTCACCGATGCGTCGTCGAGGAGGACCGCGACGTGGAGCTGTTGGATCGCCCCCGGTGCGCTGGTGATCTGCTGGACCACCCGGTCGACGGCGTAGGTGCGGCTACCCGACGACGAGCCGTAGCCCGCAGTGGTGGAACCCGTGGTGGCCGCTGCCGGCAGGGTCGTCGCGGTGCCCGGCAGGGTCGTCGCGGTTCCCGGCAGGGTCGTGGCGGTGCCCGGGACGGTGGTGGCCGGCACCGTGGTGGCGGTCGCTGGAATGGTGGTCGCCGATGTCGTCGTCGCGGTCGTACCGGGCAGCGTGGTGGCCGACACCACTCCCCCGTCGGGGCCGAGCACACCGGCGGTGCCGTTCGATCCGTCAGCGGCGTTGGCGTAGGTCTCTCCGGCGTTCTGTTCGGTGAGCACGGAGCTGCCCAGGTCGGTGCCGATCGGGCCGTAGTCCTCCGAAGTGGACTGGATCTCGTCGAGGTTGAGGTCGGCCGTCACCGTGACGGCGACGTTGCCGGCGCCGGTGGTGCGTGCGAGCAGGCTGGTCAGCGCCGAGCTCATCCGTTGCTCGAAGGCGGTGATCGCCTTGGTCCGACCGGTGGCTCCGGAGACGCCCGTGCTGCCCACACCGGACGATGACAGCACCGCACCGTTGGAATCGATGACGGTCACGTCGGCCGGCTTGAGGTTCTTCACTGCGGAGGCGACGAGGTGCACGACGGCGTCGACGGCGTCGGGATTGATCCCGTCGAGCGAGCTGCCGACGAGGAGCACCGAGGCAGTGGGGTTGGTGGGCGTGTCGACGAACACCGACTCCTCCGGCAGGGCGAGGTGCACGGCTGCGGACCGGATGCCGTCCATCGCCTCGAGCGTCTTGTCGAGTTCGCCCTCGAGGGCGCGCTGGTAGTCGATCCGCTGGCGGAAGTCCGATGTCGTGTCCCCTGCTTGTCGAGCAGGCTGTAGCCCTGGCTGGAACTCGGCAAGCCGGCACCGGCGAGCGACACGCGCAGGTCGTAGACCTGGGAGCTCGGCACCAGCACCGTGTGCCCGGCGTCGGTCAGCTGGTACGACACGTTCTTCCCGGCGAGCGCGTCCACGACGGCGGAAGCATCAGCGGACTGCAGATCGGTGTACAGCGGCGACATCGACGTCGAGGTGGCCGTGCGGCCGAGCACGAGCGCTCCGGCCACCACGGTCAACAGCACCGCGCCGAGGCCGACCTTCTGCATCGGGGTGAGACGCTTGGCGAAGTCCTGCCCGCGGGCGAGCAGGCCGCCCATCCCCGGCTTCACGTCGCCCCGCACCACGTCGTTGCGGGCCACGCTAGACCTGCATCCGCATGATGTCGTTGAACGCCTCGACGGCCTTGTTCCGCACGGTCACGGTCAGCTGGGTCATCAGCTGTGCCTCCGTCGAAGCGATGGTGTAGTCCTGGATGGACTGGAGATCACCCGTCGCCGCTTGCACGGCGAGGTGGTCGACGTTGGTCTGCATGGCCGTCAGCGCATCGAGCTGGTTGGCGAATGCGGCACCCGTGGTCGACGATGCCCCACCGCCGGCGCCAGCGTGCATGGCGCCGCCTGCGCCGGTGAGGTTGCCCGCTTGCGCGGGTCCGATCAGCGAGATCGGCGAGATGGGGTTGATGATCACATTCACTTCCCGATGCTGAGGATGGCTTCGTACGCTTCTTTGGCCTTGTCGAAACTGGCGACGTTGGCCTGGTAGCCGCGCTGGGCGAGCTGCATGTAGACCATCTGGTCGGACAGTTCCATGTCCGGGCGGCGGACCATGCCGTTGACGTCGGCGAGCGGGTTGTCCGGCTCGTAGGTCACACGTCCGTTCGGATTCCCGAACTGAGCTCCGGCCACCATCGCCCCGCTACCGACCCCGGTGGCGTCTGGGATGGGTTGCACCGCCACGAAACGCTCCTGGAACGCCGGACCGCTCGTCGCGGACACGTCGTCGATGTTCGCGACGTTGTCGGCCACGGCGTCCAGCCAGGTCTTGTAGACACCCATCCCCGATGTCGCGACACCGAGGGTCGAGAAGACCTGTGACATCTCATGCTCCATTCCATGGTCGCCCCGCTCAGCCCGTGATCGCCGTGCGCAGGAGCGTGTACTTGTTGTTCAGGGCCTGGATGACGAGACGCTGGCGGAGCACGTTCTCACTCGACGCCAGGACCTCGAAGTCGATGTTGACGTTGTTGCCGTTGAGCCGTGTCGGGGCCAGGCTGTCGCTCGTGTTCACCCGCGTCCTCCTCGGGTCGCCGTCGGCCACTGCTTCGCGCAGGCTGTCCTCGAACGACACCTCGTGGGCGTGGTAGTCGGGCGTCTCCAGGTTGGCGATGTTCGACGAGATCGCCCGCTGGCGCAGGTCGAGACCGTTGATGGCCGTGTGGAGAGCCTGGGTCGTGCGATCCGAGATCGCACCGAAGGACATACTCATCGGGTCGATGCCGCCGTCATGGCTGTGACTGTTCCGGCGTGACCGGAATTGCAAGCAGGCCGGGCACGGTCTCGGTCACGGCGACGGTCACGATGCGACCACGGCGCGCACGCGGTCCAGTGCCTGGCCGATCTGGCCGTCGATGCGCAGCGGCCCGACCTCGGCCACACAACCGCCCGGCCCCACGGCGGCGTCGGCCACGATCTCGACCCGCTCGCCCAGCTCGGCGCGGGCTCCCACGCTGTGCCTCGCCGACGGCGCGTCGGCCGGGCTGACCCGCAGGATGACGGCACCACGGTCGGGCACCAACGACATCGAG
>JANXUX010000140.1 GCA_025351965.1 Actinomycetes bacterium
CTGCTGGTGGGCGAGGCTGGGATCGGCAAGTCGGCACTCGCCCAATGGGTGACTGATCGCGCGACGGCTGCGGGGGTCACCGTGCTGATCGGGCGGGCTCGACCGCTCACGTTCGAGCGAGCGCTGTTCCCGTTCTTGGACGCGCTCGACGCCGATCACGCTCACGACGCCGTGGGTGCCGGGCGACGGTTCATCGAGGCCGGCCTCGGTGACCCCGCGCACCTCCTCGCCCAGCGCATCGTCGACGACCTCGACGACCGCGCCGGTCACCAACCTGTGCTCGTCGTGCTGGAGGACCTGCATTGGGCCGACCGGCCGACCTTGACGTTGGTCCACCACCTGCTCACACGTGGCCGCGTCGGCGTCGCCGTGGTCGCCACGGCGCGCCATCGTCGATCCTCCCCCGGCGACGAGGCGCTCGACGATCTGCTCGCCGCGCTCGGCGACCATGTGCTGCCGTTGGGACCACTCGACGAGGCAGCGGTCGACGCGCTGGCCGCGCGCCGGTTCGGACGACCGGCCGGCACCCGCCTGACGGCGCTGCTCGGTACCGCAGGCGGTAATCCGTTGCTCATCGACGCGCTGCTGTCGGGCCTCGCTGCCGACGGCGCGGTCCGCGTCGACGGCGAGAACGTCGATCTCATCGGCACGTTCACCCCGTCGCCGACCTCGGAGATCGAGCGCCGGGTGATGGCTCTGCCGCCGAGGATCCGACGCGTGGTGCAGGTCGCTGCCGTGCTCTCGCCGTACGTGCGCGCCGATGCCACCGCGCAACTCGCCGACTGCCGGACGATGGAGGTGCTGGCCGCGTTCGAGGCGGCCAACGAAGCCGGCGTCCTGTCGATCGATGTCGATCGCGTCGGGTTCCGCCACGAGCTGTACCGCGAGGCCGCACTCGCAACGCTGCCCGAGACGGCTCGCGAGGCGCTCCATCTGGAGGCCGCACGGGTGTTGTCCGGCCTCGGGGCCTCGGGGCTGCACGTGGCCGAGCACTTCGCACAGGGTGCTCGGCCGGGCAACCGAGAAGCCGTTGCCCAGCTGATCGCAGTCGCGGTCGAGGTGGTGGCCGCCGACCCCGCAGTCGCGCTTCGGCTCACCGATGTGGCCATCGACCTGGGGGCACCTGGCGACCTCGGCCTGCGTTGCACCCGGGTGCGTGCGCTGGCCGGCTGCGGTCGTGCGGCAGAGGCCGAGCTGCTCGGCCGTGCGCTGCTGCGCGAGCCACTCGATCGAGCTGTCGAGGCGCAATTGCGCCGCGAACTCGCGCTGGCAGCGGTGGTCGAGGGCCGAACCGGCGACGCCGCCTCGGCGATGCGGCGGGTACTCGAGCTCGCCCCGGATGAGCACTCGGTGGCCCGTGGACGCGCCGAGCTGGCGTTCGCCCAGATGCTGGCCCTCCAGGCCGACGATGCGCACGCGTCGGCCACCGAAGCGGCCGAGGCGGGACGCTCCACCGGTGATGTGATCACCGAGGTCGCAGCGCGCTCGGTCCTGTGCTGGCTCGATCTGTGGCGAATCGACTTCGACGCCGCTCGAACCGCTGCCGAGCGCCTGGTCGTCCTGACCGGTGGTGGGGCCAACGGTGAGTGGCTCGTCTATCAGCCCGGACTCGGCGCCGCGGCGGCACTGTTCGAGGTCGACGATCTCGACGGCGCATCGCGCATTCTGAACGACAGTCGACGGGCCGTCATCGAAGCCGGTCTGGCGTGGGCCACCCCCGCCTACGACGCGCTCGACGCCAACTTCGCGATGCGCGCGGCCGACCCGGCGCGGGTGCTCGAGGTGGCTTTCCGGGCGCTCGAGGGGACCCACCTGGTCGACGGGTTCGGCGTCGAGGTGTGGAGCCGTGCGCTGCTCGCGCGAGTTGCGCTGTTCTCAGGCGATGTCGACGATGCCGACGAGCATCTATCCGCCGCCGACCTGGCGATCGCGAGCGGTCGGGCCCAGTTCGGTCTCGACCACCTCGCACTCGCGCAATCGTCGCTGGCCGAGCACCAGGTCGGGCTCGCCGCTGCGCACCGGGTGCTGACCGACAGTTGGGACCTGCTCGGCGCGATCGGCATCATCCACGCCCGAGAGATGCTCGTCGGGGCGCTGGCCCGGACCGCTGGGTTGTCGGCTGACCACGACCGACTCGCTGCGATGCAGCGCGACGTCGCCCAGATCGGGCAGCGATCGGCGTCGGTCGTCGCCGACGAGCGACGGCTGCAGCTGTGGGCCTCACCGAGTCCGTCGTCAGCCCGTCGAGCGATCGCCGCGGCTCGAACTGCAGGGCGAAAGCTCGAACTGATCGGCACGCTGCTCGACGTGGCCGAGATCTCGACCAGAGTGCACGGCATCACTGCCGATGGGGCAGCAGCACAGCGCGAGGCCCGCGAACTGCTCGCAGCCAGCGGCATGGTCAGTGACGGCCGTGTGACCACCGGCCAGCGGGCCACCGCTACTCGCCGCGACGCCAAACCGAAGCGGCCCCGCTTCGGCCTCGATGCACTCACCGAGTCCGAGACCCGTGTCGCCGTGCTCGTCGCCGATGGGCTCACCAACGTCGAGATCGCCGCACGACTGCTCGTCTCGAGACGCACGATCGACACGCACGTGCTCGCCGCATACAGGAAGCTCGAGGTCCGGTCGCGGGTCGAGTTGACGCGAGCCGTCCTCGGCGTCTGACAGGCCCAGAGGCACTGCTCACGTATGTTCGAAGCGACGTCGACCCGGCTGGCCGCCCACCGACAACCGACAACCGACAACGGACAACGGACAACGGACAACGGACAACGGACACAAGGAGCGAAAACGCCCGAAGGGCGGCGCAGGTGCCAACACAGGCCAGAACAGGCTGATCGCGAACTGGACTGATACATGGCTGATACATCTCATCGCGGCCGGCCGAGGCCGCCCGTCGGCACTCCCCATGACGTCGCTTCAGGTGGATGCTCGCAGCTGGTGACCCTCATTCCGCTTCGTGTAGTTCTCCGGTTTCTCTGCCGTGGCTCGACGACCTCGTCCGGGTGAACGCAGACCAACCGTTGTTCGTCTGCGGCCCCGCCGCGACCGAAGGTGAGGTCTGGGATCGCTTCGATGCTGTGGCGGCCGTGATCGTGGCCGAACCCACGGTTCACGCACGCCTCGAGTCACGCACCGAGAACAACTTCGGAAAGTCGTCCGACGAGCGAGCGAAATTCGTTGGTTGGTTGCAGTGGTACGAGGAAAGCTTCAGCAGCTTCGGGGCGCTGATCGTGGATGCGCCCCCGCCGATCGATTAAGCCTCGATCCACCGATGGTCAGGGTGTGAGGTGATGCGCGTATCCGCGTGAAAGGTCTCCTGGGCTGGGACGATGTTGGTCTTCTACCTCAGCAAAGCCCAGACCACAGGAGACACTTTCAGTGACCCGAGTATCGCATGCCATCGACCGTGTCGAAGTGTCTTTCGATGATCCGAATCTGGTCGCGAATGCCGGGTTGTTGTTGACCGCAACCCTGGCCGATCGTCTCGATCTCGAAGCGTTGATCGACTCGACGGTGAAGCTCGCCGGTCGTGTCGGTGGGGCGTGTCCGGGGCGCAAGGTGTTGACGTTGACGCACGCGATGATCGCGGGCGGCACGCACATCGATCATGCCGACATGTTGCGCGCTGGAGCTACTGGATCGGTGCTCGGTCATCGGGTGATGGCCCCGTCGACGCTCGGGACGTTCCTCAGGTCGTTCACGTTCGGGCACGTCCGTCAGCTCGAAGCGGTCAACGGTCGCGCACTCGAACGCGCGTGGGCGGCGGGTGTCAGACCGGCGGGCGGGTTGGTGGTCGACATTGACTCGACGATCTGCGAAGTGGTCGGCAAACACAAACACGGTGCCGGATACGGCTACACGCGCAAGCTCGGATATCACCCGCTCCTCGCGACCCGCGCTGACACCGGTGAGATCATCCACGCCCGGATGCGGAAAGGATCGGCGAACACCCAACGCGGGGCGCGCCGGTTCATTGACGAGCTCGTTGCCCGTGTCCGGCGCGCCGGCGCAACCGACGTGTTGACGATCCGGTTCGATTCCGGGTTCTGGTCGGGCGACACGATCGTGGCGTTGAACCGGTTGAACGTGCGTTACACGATGGCCGTCAGATGTTCCAGCAAAGGCATCAACACCGCCATCGCGGCGATCCCGGATGACGCCTGGACCCCAATCGCCTACACCGACGACGGCGAAGCCGAAGTCGCCGAATGCGACTACACGACCGGCGCCGGCACCAAGGCTGTGACGCGCCGCCTGGTCGTGCGTCGCACCCGTCTGACCGACACACACCAGTTGAAGTTGTGGCCCGACTGGCGCCACTTCGGGTTCCTCACCGACCTCGAAGGCACCGCCGTCGAGCTCGATCAGTTCCATCGCCGTCACGCCGTCGTCGAACTCGCGATCCGCGACCTCAAACAGGGCGCCGGACTCGAGCACGTCCCGTCCGCCAACTTCCACGCCAACAGCGCCTGGTTGCAATGCGCGGTCCTCGCGCACAACATGATCCGCTGGACCGCAACCATCGGCAAGATCCGTGCCGACAACCAACTCGTTGTCGCCCGCACCCTACGCACCCGACTCCTCGCGATCCCCGGCCGGCTCGTCAACCGCTCCGGACGCCCGACCCTGCGCATGCCAACGAACTGGCCATGGGCCAAACCGTTCATCACCGCACTCGACTCGCTGCGCGAACTCGCACCCGCCACCGGCTGAACCCGGATCCTGCGGACCGGCGCGCCGCACACCAGTCACCGAGCGCTGACAACGAACCAACAGCACGACCGTCTCCATCACCACGCCCCCGAACACCTCAGCCGCCACGCCCAGACCACCGCCGTCACCCCAGACGCAAGACCAACCCCCCCAAGGAGCCAGTCGGTGGATCGAGGTTAAGTCGCGACGACGATTCTGACCGAGACATCACACCTTGCCCGTACGCGACCCTGAACACCGACGCCCCGATCTGCGCTTGCTGTGGCCGTTGCGGCGACCGTCGCTCTGCGTCGTTCGATATGTGCCGAACGATCCTCGAGGCGGTTGGTGTCATCACGCTCGACGTGCGGAGGGAGGTCGGCGTCGACAGACGAGCACACTGAGATCGGGCGTGACCGAGATTTCGGTTGTGAAGAGTTGACGGTTCTCGAGCCAGTCGATCCGTGATTGGTCGACGACGGCGTTGTGTTGGGGTGGCCAGACGGTCATCGGGGTGAAGTCGTCGATCGTCATGAGCCCGTTGTCGCGCAGCACCACGCTTGGGTCGATGCGGCGTGGTTCGGTCTTGCCGGATCCCCACCCGCCATCGTGTACGAGCAGGTTGAACGGTCCACGGGCGAACAAGTCGCCTGCGTCGCCCGTGAGGATCTCGACGCGAGAGTGATCAGCGAACACGCGACGGGCAGCGGATGCTCGGTCGGCGTCGCGTTCCACGCTGATGAACTGCGCCTGCGGGTTTGCGGTCACCATCCAGGCGAGCCCGGCACCCGTTCCGGTGCCGGTCTCGCCGACGAGGCCGCCGGCTGGGACACCACGTGCGAGCACACCGAGCAGCCGGCCGATGGCGGGGTGGACGCAGAACTGGAAGCCGAGCGTGATGGCCTCGGCCACCGCACTCGCGAC
>JANXUX010000161.1 GCA_025351965.1 Actinomycetes bacterium
GCCCGTCGGCGGCGACCTCGAGTACGCCGACGAACTCACCCTCGGCCGGGCCATGGAAGGCCGCCGGGAGATGTCGTCCTAACCCTCCGACACGAAAAATGCTGAGGCACCACCCATGTAGCTGGTAGCGGGCGGACGGGCCAGCTGCACAGGTGGTGCCTCAGTCCAATGTCGACGACTGGAGTAGGAGCTCCCGTCGTCGGCGATCACTTGATTGCAATTACGTTACGAAATTTTGGGGCGGAAGTCAACCAATTTCGACATCAAACCGAAATATTTCACCGCTGTCATTTGAACCCGCAGGTCAGCCAGGTGATTCAGACCGTGCGCACGATGAGCGCATCGCCCTGACCGCCGCCGCCGCACAGTGCAACGGCGCCGGTGCCACCACCGCGCCGCTTCAACTCGTGCAGGATCGTCAGCGCCAAGCGGTTGCCGCTCATGCCGATCGGGTGGCCGAGCGCGATCGCGCCGCCGTTCACGTTCGTGTTGGCGTCGGTGATCCCGAGCTCGGCCATCGAGGCGATGCCGACAGCGGCGAAGGCCTCGTTGAGCTCGAACAGGTCGATGTCGCTGACGCCGAGGTCGGTGCGCTCGAGCGCCTTGAGGATCGCCCGGCTCGGCTGGTGCAGCAGCGACGCATTGTCCGGACCTGCCACCATGCCGTAGCTGACGACCTGGCCGAGCGGCTGCACGCCGCGCTCGCGGACGGCACGTTCGGACATCACGATCACAGCCGAGCCGCCGTCACTGATCTGCGATGCGTTGGCAGCGGTGATGGTGCCCTCCTTGTCGAAGGCCGGCTTGAGCCCGGCGAGGGACTCCATCGTCGTGTTCGCGCGCACACCCTCGTCGTGCTTGACGACGACGGGATCACCCTTGCGCTGCGCAATCGAGACCTCGACGATCTCGTCGTCGAACTTGCCGGCGGCGATGGCCGCTGCAGCGTTCACGTTGCTCTTCATTGCGAACTCGTCCTGGCGCTCGCGGCTGATCTCTCCGTTGGTGTAACGGTCGGTGCCGAGGCCCATCAGGCACGCGTCGAACGCGCACCACAGGCCGTCCTTGATGATCGCGTCGGCGAGCTCGGTGTTGCCGTAGCGGAACCCGCCACGGGCGCCGGCGGCGATGTACGGGGCGTTGGTCATGCTCTCCATACCGCCGGCAACGACGATGTCGGCTTCGCCAGCAGCGATCATCTGGTCGGCGAGGTAGATCGTGTTCAGGCCGGAGAGGCAGACCTTGTTGATGTTGATGGCCGGCACGCTCATCGGGATGCCGGCCTTGACGGCCGCCTGACGCGCAGGGACCTGGCCCTGCCCGGCCATCAGCACCTGACCCATCATGACGTGCTCGACTTCTTCCGGCGAGACCCCGGCGCGCTCCAGCGCAGCCTTGATCGCAAAGCCACCGAGCTCGGCGGCACTGAACCCGGCGAGCGCGCCGCTCATCTTGCCAATGGGTGTCCGCGCGCCTGCAACGATGTATGAACCAGCCATGGCCAGCCTTTCCTCGAGACCGTCTTACGGTCACCAACGAGTTCAGCGTAGGCGTGCTGGGCTCCCGTCGGTAACCCGGCGCTGCGCGCCGGGCGGTCACGACACGGCGATGGTGACGGTCTTGATCTGCACCGGTGACATCGGGGCGCCATCGCCATCGCTGCCGAGCGCGTCGATGGCCGACACCACGTCGAGCCCGGCGCTGACCTGTCCGAACAACGAATACTTCGGCGGCAGGGCGACGCCCTGCGGTCCGCTGATGATGAAGAACTGGCTGCCGTTGGTGTTTGCGCCGGAGTTGGCCATCGCCAGCGAGCCGATCTGGTAGCTGCCGGCTGAGGGCAGCTCGTCCTTGAACGTGTAGCCGGGGCCACCGACGCCGGTCGCCGTTGGGTCACCGCACTGGATGACAAAGGCATTGATGACCCGGTGGCAGATCGTCGCGTCGAAGTAGTGGTACCCGGCGAGGAACACGAAGCTGTTGACGGCGATCGGCGCAGCAGTCGGGTTGAGCGCGATGGTGATGACACCGAGATTCGTGGTGACGGTCGCAGTGTACGTCTTGGCCGGGTCCACACAGGTCGGTGGGACGACGGCGAAGTGGACGATCTTGGTCGACGATCCGTCGGCCTTCGGGCAGGTGCTGCCGTCCTCGACGCCTCCGGTCGTTGCCGAGGCGACCGAATCAGCCGACGTCGTCACCGAGCCGGCCGTGGAGCCAACGGACGAGGCGCCGGACGAGGCGCCGGCACCGGAATCGGAGCTGCACGCAGTGGCTGCGATCGCGAGCACACCCACCAACGTCATCGAGGTCATCAGGGTCCGGAGCCGCATTCGACGAACCGTACTGCGCAGGTCCGACCCGGCCCAGTCAGCCATGCGGTAACGGACGCCGATCGCGCTCATCTGGGTTGCAACCCGAACCCTACCGGTGGGTAACATCGCCGGATGCAGTCGATCCTCGAAGCGGTACAGGCAGGCGCAACCGGCGATGAGCTCGCCAGCATCCCCCTCCCGGAGTCCTACCGGGCGGCCATCGTGCGCCGCGAGGACGCAGCGATGTTCGAGGGTGTCGCGTCGGCCGACAAGGACCCGCGCCAGAGCCTGCACATCGGCGAGGTCCCGCTCCCCGAGATCGCACCCGACGAAGCCGTCGTCGCCGTCATGGCCTCGAGCATCAACTTCAACACGGTCTGGACGAGCATCTTCGAGCCGATCCCCACGTTCGGCCTGCTCGACCGTCTCGGTAAGGAGAGTGAGTGGGGCAAGCGCCACGCGCTGCCGTATCAGGTGGTCGGCTCCGACGCAGCCGGTGTCGTGCTGCGCGTCGGGTCGGCCGTTCGCAACTGGACCGTCGGCGACCGTGTGACCGTGCACTGCAACTACGTCGATGACCAAGACCCGTCCGCCCATGACGACTCGATGCTCGGCTCGAACCAGCGGATCTGGGGTTTCGAAACCAATTTCGGCGGTCTGGCCGACCTCACCATCGTCAAGGCCAACCAGCTGATGCCCAAGCCCACTCACCTGACGTGGGAGGAATCGGCGGTCAACGCGCTGTGCAACTCGACCAGCTACCGGATGCTCGTCAGCCGCAACGGCGCACGGATGAAGCAGGGTGACAACGTATTGATCTGGGGAGCCACCGGCGGTATCGGCGGCTATGCGACCCAGTACGTGCTCAACGGTGGCGGTACACCGATCGGCATCGTCAGTTCGCCGCAGAAGGCCGCGCTCCTCAATGAACTCGGCTGCGAAGCGGTCATCGACCGCAAGGCCGAGAACTACCGGTTCTGGTCCGACGAGCACACCCAGGACGAAACCGAATGGCGCCGCTTCGGCAAGAAGATCCGCTCGCTGGCCGGTGACGATCCCGACATCGTGTTCGAGCACGTCGGTCGCCAGACCATGGGCGCGTCCATCTTCGCCTGCAAACGCGGCGGCACCGTGGTGACCTGCGCGGCCACGAGCGGATACATGGTCGAATTCGACAACCGTCACTTCTGGATGAAGCTGAAGAAACTGCTCTCGTCGCACTTCGCCAACTACTCCGAGGCGTGGGAGGCCAACCGGCTGATCAACCTCGGCAAGATCCAGCCGCTGCTGTCAGCTGTCTACCCATTGGAGCAGGTCGGCAGCGCTGCCCTGAAGATCCACCGCAACGAGCACGAAGGCAAGATCGGCATCCTCTGCTTGGCCCCCACCGAGGGTCTCGGCATCGACGACCCGGAGAAGCGCGACCGCATCGGCGAGGACAAGATCACCATCTTCCGCCGCTACGGCGGCTGAGCCGGACAGAATTCGGCGAGGGCCACGCGGCCTGCGCGAGGACACCCAGCACTATCCTGCGGCCATGTCCGACGACCCGGTGCGCATCGTCGAACCGGCTGATCGTGGGGCCGTCCTGGTCTGCTTCGACACCACCGCCCGGCTCGCCTTCACCGTGCTGTCGCGGCTCACGGCCGGTGACTCCGCGCGCGCCCTGGACCTGCTCGTCGACACCTACGCGTACCTCGATCGCACCGCGCGTCGCACCGGCTGGTCCGATGTCGATCCGCGTTGGGTCGTCGATGCGGCGCACAGGGTGTACGCCGCGATGTCGACGACACCGGGCGCTGATGCCGGCGCCGAGATCGGCGCGGTGGCCGCACTCACCGTCGCCGAGCGGGTCGCACTGAGCCTGCATCTCGTCGAACGTCGCACGCTGGACGAAGTCGCCGCCGTGCTCGACGGCACCGCGGACGAAGCGGCCGCTGCCGTGCAGTCCGGATCCACGCGGCTGATCGCCACCGAAATCGTCCAGGGCGCGACGGCCGTCGACGTGATCCGGCGTGGTGAAATCTGGTTCGACGACTCGATGCGCAGTCACGCCCGCCGTGCGGTCGGCAACGGATGGGCATCGGCCGACGCTCCGGCCGCGAAGAACCTGTCGATGCTCGCGACCTCGGCACCGATCGTCGGTGCGATGCGATTGCCCGTCACGCCATTCGCGACGAAGCAACCCGAGCACTTCGCGGAGGCGGCCGAGTTCACACGGACCCGCCGGTCGCGTTGGACGGTCGTGGGCGCCGGTCTCGGCATCGCCGCCGTGCTCGTCGCGCTTGCGGTCTGGGTCATGCCGTCAAGCGACGGTGAAACGGACGAGGCCGCATCGCTGCCGAGCGCCACGAACGCCACGTCGACGTCGACGAAAACGACCGCGACCGACACCACTGATTCGACCAACGACACCCTGGTCGTCGACCCTGCCACCGGCAAGCCGACGGGCGGGGTCACGACCGACGATCCGACGGCGATGAGTGATCCCACCGAGGTCGCCGGTTTCTTTCTCGATCCCGTGCCGGCAGGGTTCCTCGCCGACGGCGCCGGCCCGGCCGGGCTGAGGGGGGATCCGCTCAACTGGTTCGAGCTCTGGACGACACCCGACGTAGCACGGACGGCAGGGCGGTGGTTTGCCGTGCTCACGATCGACAGCAGCGAAGCCTCCCGGCCGACTCCCCTGACGACGACGGCGAGACGGGTTGACCTCGGCGGCAACAGTGCGCTCGTCGATGTCACGGCTGACGGCGTGATGGATCTCTTCGCCGAGTTCCCCGGCCGGCAGCAGATCCGGTTCGAGTCGTTCGGGCTGAGCGCGGACGAATTGGTGCAGCTGGCGAGCGCGACGACGTTCGGGCCCGACAACCGACCGTCGTACGGGCCCGATACCCATGACGTCGTCGACGGCCTCGACCTGCGCGCCTCCAGGGCCACGACTCAGTCCGTGCTCGAGTTGCAGATCGTGTCCGGCGGCGGCGAGGGCACCCGTGCCCAATACCAGTCGGCCGACGGATCCCAGTTCTTCACGATCCTGACGAGCCCGCAGGTCGAGAACGATCTCGTCATCGCCAGTCTGATCACCCCGGACTCACGCGACGTGGCTGCGCAGTTCGCACCGAACCGTACGATCGACATCGGTGGTCGCACGGTGCACGTCGGTTCGCTGGCGACACCGTTCAAGACAGCGCCCGCCGATGCGAACTTCAACTACGTGGAGTGGCACGAGGGGGACTCGACGGTCCTGCTCGTCGGACTCGTCGATCTGCCGACACTGCTCGACGCGGTCCCTGTTGCTCGCCTGGCGACGGCCGACGAATGGCACGAGGTCCTCGTCGCACCCCGGCCCGACATCGCCCAGCAGCCGAACGGCGACGATCCCGGCGCTCAGCCGACGCCTCAGGTGATCCTCGGCGAGAACACGACGGCCGCTGGGGACCGGCTCTCCGTCAGCCTCGCCGGCGGCGCGACCATCTCCCTGATCGTTAACGAGCAGCGCGCTTCGGACCCGGCCGCGACGAGCTCGGGCCGGTACGACCAGTTCGAGGATTCGCTGGCGATCGATCTCGATCCCGAGCACCCGTTGATCACGCTCGACACGATCCACGCAACGATCGCCGTCGTCGTGTTCGACGAACCCCCGGCGGCGACCGCTGTCCGCTACACCATCGGCGCGAACCAGCCCATCGACGTCCTGATCAACCCGCTCATCGGGACGACGCTGTACGGCGCAGCGTTCTCGTTCAGCGAGTACGACGACTGCAAGGTGTCGCTGATCGACGACGCCGGCAACGTCATCCGGACGCTCAGCTCCTGAGTCGGCCGGCGCGCCGCCGACTCCGAGACGGGGGACTACCGTTCGGAGATGTTCGTCCGCGAGCGAGATGAGGCTCCGCGCCCGGCACGCACGCGGGGCGGCCGGGTGATCGTGATCGCGAGTCTGCTCGCGATCGGTGCCATCGCGATCGCCGCGATCGGATGGCTGAGCCCGGATAGCGACCGAGCCAGCGCACCGCCGACGACGGTCCGTGCCTCTGTTGCCCCGTCGAGCGCGCCGGGCACCACCGCCGTCCCGCCCACGACGTCAGAACCGGCGACCACCGTGCAGACCGAGGCAACGACCGGAACGGTCACGGTCACCACCGACGCGGGCATGCCCGGCGACGGGCGGCCAACGGGGTACATCGCCGCGCAGCTGCCAACTGGCTTCGTGCCCTCAGGCGCCTTCGTCAGCCAAGGCGACATCGATCAGAACTCGGGCTCGTGGCTGCAGATCTGGGCGGGCCCGGACGCCTCCCGAAGCGGCGGACGGTGGTTGGCCGTGTCGACGAGCGCGTTCGAGTGGGTCGCCTTCGATGCGGGAGCACCGGACGTCGAGCGGGTGCTCATCGGCGACCGCTACGCCCTGCAGCGCACCGGCAGCGACGGTGTCCGCGCCGTGAGCTTCAGAATCGGTGACCGGAGCGCGAACATTGCGAGCTTCGGATTCACCGATGCGGACGTTGACGAGATCGTCCGTGGCGTCCGCATCGACGGGCGCAGCGCGCAGCCGGATTTCGGAGAGTCCGAACACCTCCTCGACGGACTCGACCTCATCGTCTCCCGTTCGGAGGCGGTGTCGTTGGACGGCCCGCTGCTCAACTGGGAACGCCTGGCCAGCTACAGCTCCAGCGACGGCAACTCCGGGCTCTCCGTCACTGCCGGGCCGCAGTTGCCGAACGATCTCGTCGCCAATCGGCTGCTCTCGGCGCAACCGGACGAGTCCACTCCGGTGACCGACACGTCAGGCTCGGGCCTCGATGTCGCCGACGGCGCCATGGTCGTCGGATCTTCCGGCGCCGAGCCATACCGCAGTCAGTTCGTGATGTGGCACGACGGTCCAAGCACCATCATGTTGTCGGGGAGCGGGGAGATCACACTGACGGAACTCCTCGCGACCGCCGCATCCGTTCGAGCGTCGTCCGCCGACGAGTGGCAGACGCTGATGCAGCAACACCCGAACGTGAGCGGCTCGTATTCCGAGGGATTTTCCCCACCCGGGTCCTACACCACCGTTGGTCAGGTCACCTCCGCATCGCAGACCGTCTGGACCCTCGGACTCGGCGTACGAGCAGCACTCATGCCCCCGGCGCCCGGGACGGTCTGGGTCCAGGTCGAGTCGAAGCGATCGTCAGATGACGACTCCTTCGGGAGTACGTCGTCGAACTTGTTCACCTTCCAAGCCGCGACGGACCGACCTGAGAGCGTCACCACATATCGCTTCATCGACGCCACTGTTCTCGTCGCCGCGGTGAACACGGCGAACGGAGCGTCCTCAGCTGTTGCGCTCCGCATGCGGCTGCCGGGCCTGGAACCCATCGAGGTTCCGCTCGTACCGGTGATGAACTCGACGATCTCCGGCGCTGCATACGCCTTCAGTCAGGTCGGCGAGTACAGCGCCGAACTGGTCGACGCCAACGGTGACGTCATCACGCCACTGACCCCGTCGTGATCGCGCAGGACTGCTCGGCGAGCATCGCCTGCAGGACCGCCGGCTCGAGCGGCCGCGCGATCAGGTAGCCCTGGCCGCTGTCGCAGCACTCGCCGCGAAGGACGTCGACCTGCGCGCCGGTCTCGATGCCCTCGGCGAGCGTGCGTAGACCGAGTGACTTACCGAGCTGCACCAGCGTGCGGATCAGCGCCGTGGACTCGACCGAGTCGGAGATGCCCTGGATGAACGAGCGGTCGATCTTGATCGTGTCGATGGGGAACTGCTGCAAGTAGGCGAGCGACGAGTAGCCCGTACCGAAGTCGTCGATGGCGATGCTCACCCCGAGCTGCTGGATCGCGGTCAGGATGCGCAGGGTACGCGCCGGGTCGCGCATGACCGCGGTCTCGGTGATCTCGAGCGTGAGTGATGAGCTGTCGAGGCCACTGCACAGCAGCGCAGCACGCACATCGTCGACGAGCGACTCGTGATCGAGCTGTCGTGCGGACAGGTTCACGGAGATGTCGACCGGACACCCCGACCGCGCCCAGCACGCAGCCTGCCGGCACGACTCGCGCAGCACCCACCGGCCGACATCGACGATCAGGCCGCTCTCTTCAAGCAATGGGATGAACGTGTCGGGCATGATGACGGCGCCATCCTCGGTGCGCCAGCGCAGCAGTGCCTCGGCGCCGGTGATGCGCTGGTCGTCGAGGTCGAAGATCGGTTGGTACAGCACGAAGAACTCATCAGCGGCGAGGGCTCTGCGCAGGCTGCTTTCGAGCTGGAGTCGATCGACGAGCGCGGTCTGCATCTCGGCAGCGAAGGTGATGTACCGGTTCTTGCCGTCGGCCTTGGCCCGGTACAGCGCCAGGTCCGCGTCGCGCAGCAGGTCGCTGGCCGAGCCACGATGGCCCTCGGCGATGCCGATGCTCGCCGTGACATGCAGGGTCTGGTGACCACTGCCCAACCGGTATGGCTCGCGCAGCACCACGAGCAGCCGCTCGGCCACGCACTCCGGTCCTGCGTCCAAGGAGTCGCCTTCGGTGAGCACGACGAACTCGTCCCCGCCGAGCCGGCCCACCGTCTCGCTCGCACGGGTCACGTTCGTGAGGCGCGCCGCGACAGCGCGCAGCAACTCGTCGCCCGCAGCGTGACCGAACATGTCGTTGACGTCCTTGAACCCGTCGACATCGATGAACAGCGCTGCGCATGGCGTGTGACTGCGCTGCGAGCGGGCGAGCATCTGCTCGGCGCGGTCGAGGATGAGCGTGCGATTGGGTAACCCGGTGAGGCTGTCGTGCATCGCCTGATGGCTGATCTGCTCGATCAACCGGCCGTTGCGCAATGCGGTCGATCCCTGACCGGCGAGACCACGAAGACGCTCCTCCAACTCGGGTCCCGGCATCAGTCGTTCGGCGCGACTCGTCACCGCGGCGACGAGGCAGCCGACGGCATCGTCGTCGACCATCATCGGCACACTGACCATCGCGACCATGCCCGACTTGCGCATGAACAACCGCAGCGGCTCGCGCACGTCGACGTCGTTGTGGAATCGGAGTGTGCCGATCACACCATCGGCGAGCAGTGGAACGCGCATCCCGACCAGCGCGGCGTCCGCAGGGAATCCCTGCGCGGCGAGAACGCGCGCGTGACCCTCGGCCGAGTCGAGCAGCACCACCAGGGCTCGGTCGCAGTCGACGACCAACGGCGTGGCCTGAGCGAGCTTGGTGGCCATCTCCTCGGTCGTCGCGATCTGGGAGAGCGCCGCGGACAGGTCGAGCAGGGCGTGCGCAGTGTTGGCCTGGCGGCGTGCTTCCTCGAGTGCCGTTGCAGAGTCGAGCGCTGTCGCGACCAGCCTCGCGTAGGCCTCGAGCAGACCTCGCTCGTGGCGCATCATCATCGTCCCCGACGGGTCGATCGCGACCAACCGTCCATAGCGGCGACGAGTCGACGCAACATCGACCGCGATGCCACCCGTCATCTCATCCGGGTCGTCGAGTGAGAGCGCACGCTCGGCGACCGCCGCAGCCCGCTCGTCCGTGAGTCCCTCGAAGTAGACCTGGCGGCCGGTCCACGGCAATGGATCGAGGGCGAGGACGAAGGCCATCGCGCGGACTGCGTGGGCCGCCGAGGCCACGACGCGGGTCAGCATCGTGTCGAGGTCGTCGGCCGAGACCAGCTCGGCGAGGGTGCGCTGGAAGGACTCCAATCGGAGCTCGCTCAGCCGCACCTTGGTCTCGAGAACGGCCAATGCCCGGGCGGTCGCATCGGTCTCGGCCCATCGTATTCGCACCGAGCACCACTCGTCACCACGCAGGACGCACCGCTCCTCGACCGTCGTGACGTCGCCGAAGCCGAACAGCGTAGGCAGGAGACTGTCCAATCCAACGATGAAATGGCACAGCTCCGGGTACGGCTCGTAGCCATCCTTGAATCGGCTGTGGATCATCCAGTCGTTCGGGCCGCACTCCTCGGTCCGCGTCTCGAGCAACGGCAGGATCGCATTCTGACCGGCGCCGACCATCGCGAACATCGCCTCCGGCGAGCCGAGGTCCTGCATCGCGTTCGTGCTGTCCGGCATCGAACCTGCAGCGAGTGCCGCTTCCCTGCCGATGTCCGCCAGCTGATCGATGCCGCCGAGCACCTCCGCTGCGGCTGCCAGCAGCCGACGGAACTGTTCGTAGGAAGTCCATGAGGCGTCGTCGCGAAGCACTTCGACATCACGGGTCTCCCCGGCGGCCACCAACAGCGCTCTGCTGGACACCTCGGGAGCGCGCTCACGACAATGGTCGACGACCATCCTCGTCAGTGTCCCTGCGAAGTGACGCTCCCCAGCGGCGTTCATTTCCTGCACCAAGCTTCATCGGCCGCAAACGATCAAGGTTGAGGTATTGACCAGGGTTGACCTGACCGGACGGCTGGGTACCCAACGTCCATGAATGACACCGGTCCACCCGTTCCACCGCAGACGCCGCAGGACATCGAGCTGGCCGACGTCGTGCCGACCGAAGAACACCCGGTCGTCGCTGCACCGACCATCCAGCGAATCGACGACGCACCGACCGCCGCTCCCGAGCAGAACCTGGCCGAGGGCACCGGCATGTAGGTGCAGCGGTGCGCCCGGCCGGGCTGCGCCAGCGAGAGCGCGCCATGGGGGCGCGCAGGGGGAGAGTGCGCCGTGGGAGAGTGCGCAGGGGGAATGCGCCGTGAAGAACGCGCCGTGGGACGATTCGCGCCCTCGGGGTGCTGTCGTCCCACCCTGCGGGACCCATCGCGCCTGAGGGCGCGCAACGTCCCAGCCGAACCGGGCGCGCAACGTCCCAGCCGAACCGGGTGCGGCTGTTCAGCCGAACCGGGTGCGCCCGTTCAGCCGACGTAGCCGTTGGTGATCGGCAGGCGGCGGTCCTTGCCGAACGCCTTCACGCTGACGCGCACCCCGGGCGGGCACTGCCGGCGTTTGTACTCGTTGATGTCGACGAGCCGGGCGATACGACGCACGAGCGCCTCGTCGAACCCGGCAGAAACGATCTCGGAGGCCGTCCGGTCGTCCTCGACGTACATCTCCAGGATCGGGTCCAGCTCCTCGTACGGCGGCAGCGACTGGTCGTCGCGCTGGTCGGGTCGCAGCTCGGCCGACGGTGGTTTGGTGATGACGGCCTCGGGAACGATCTCGCGACCCTCACGCTCGTTCACGTACCGGCAGAGGCCGTAGACGATCGTCTTGAAGACGTCCTTGATCACGGCATACCCGCCGACGCTGTCGCCGTAGATCGTGAAGTAGCCAACGGCCATCTCGCTCTTATTACCCGTCGTGAGAACCATCCAGCCGAACTTGTTCGACATCGCCATCAGCGTCATGCCACGAATGCGGCTCTGCAGGTTCTCCTCGGTGAGATCGGCCGAGCGGCCCTCGAACGACGGCGCGAACATGTCGAGGTAGGAGGCGAACGCCGGCTCGATCGCGATCGTGCGGTAGTCGATGCCGAGGTTCTCCGCCAGTGCCGAGGCGTCGTCCTTGGAGCCGTCGCTGCTGTAGCGCGAGGGCATGGACACGCCGTGAACGTGATCGGCGCCGAGCGCGTCGACCGCGATGCAGGCAACGATGGTCGAGTCGATGCCGCCCGACAGGCCGATGACGACATCGGTGAAGCGATTCTTGACGACATAGTCGCGAGTGCCGAGCACGAGTGCCTCGTACACCTCGGCCACAGGATCCAGGAGTGGCGCAATCCGGCCGACGAACTTCACCGGGTGAATGACCGGATCGTCGCTGATGACGACCGTCGGCAGGAGCGTCTCGGTCGCCCGGCCACGCGGATCGAGCAGACGCTTGCGGTAGACGGGGTCGAAGTCGATGTCGACGATCATCAGTTCCTCGCGGAACTGTGCGGCCCGGGCAAGGAGGTTGCCGTCGCCGTCGAACGCCATCGAAGCACCGTCGAAGATCAACTCGTCCTGCCCGCCGACCTGGTTCACGTAGACGAGCGCGCAGCTGGCATCCGCAGCGCGTGTGGCCAGCATCCGCTCACGGCCGACGACCTTGTTGCGGTGATACGGCGAGCCGTTGATGTTGATGTTCAACTCGGCGCCTCCGGCGGCCTGCTCGGCGAGCGGTCCGGTCGGGCTCCAGATGTCCTCGCAGATGCTGACCCCGACCTTGACCCCGCCGATGACGTACAACTCGAGCGGATCGCTCTCGTGGCCGGGCGTGAAGTAGCGGGCCTCGTCGAACACGCCGTAGTTCGGCAGGACGCGCTTGCGGTACGTGCCGCGCACCTCACCTCCGCAGAGCACCGCTGCGGCGTTGTAGAGATCGCGGTCACTGTCGACGAAGCCGACGACTGCGACGCAGCGACCGGTACGCGCCGCAATCGTGGCGAGGATCTCCTTGTTGTCGGCGACGAACCCTGGTTTGAGGACGAGGTCTTCCGGCGGGTAGCCGGTGATCGACAGCTCGGGGAACGCGACGATGTCGCAGCCCGCCGCTTCGGCCTGGTCGTAGCACTCGACGATCTTGGTGAAGTTGCCCTTCAGATCGCCCACGGTCGGGTTGATCTGTGCGAGCGCGATGCGGAGCCGGGTCACAATCGCAGGTTACCGAGCAACGCCGGTCACCCCGTCCCGCAACTCCCCCCGTTCATGTCACCGCACATCATCAACGTTGATGATGTGTTGTCGCGAGACATCGTGGACGGGGGTGTCGCGAGTGATCGCGGACAGGTCATTGTTTCAGTCTTTGTTGGCGTGGTCCACCGCGTTTGGTGTTGCCGAG
>JANXUX010000227.1 GCA_025351965.1 Actinomycetes bacterium
CTTCTGGGTCGGCACCCAGGCCCACCCCGAGTTCAAGAGCCGGCCTGATCGCGCCCACCCGCTGTTCCGTGAGCTGGTCGCTGCATCACTGCAGCGCCGGGCCCAGCGCGAAGCCGAGGGTGCGTCGCCGGAGCAGTTCGGCATGCCGACGCCCGTGGACGCCGGCGTCACCCAGATCGTCGCCTGAGCGACCACGCATGACGGGCTTCCGACACCTGCGTGACCGGTTGGTCCATCAGGGCTACATCTGGCGCGTCGCAGTCGGCACGTTCGAGGCCCCGGACGGCACGACGTTCGAGCGCGACATCGTGCGCTCGCCCGGTGCTGTCGCTGCTGTCCCGTTGATCTTCGATGCCGAGGGCAATGCGTCCGTCGTGCTCGTCAGCCAGTACCGCTCGCCATACGACGAGTTCGTGCTGGAGATCCCGGCCGGCATGCGTGACGTGGCCGACGAACCGACCGAGGCAACGGCGTACCGCGAACTGATCGAGGAGGTCGGCCTGAGCGCCGGGCACCTCGAACCGCTGACCGAGTTCTATCCATCCGCGGGTATGACCGATTCGGTCCTGCACCTGTTCCTGGCCACCGACCTCACGCCGGTCGGCCAGGAGCTGCACGGCCCGGAAGAGGAGCACCTCGAGGTGCTGCACCTGCCGTTCGAGACGGCACTGGCGATGGTGGAGCGCGGCGAGATCCGCGACGCGAAGACGGTGATCGGGCTGCTCCTCGTGGCCAGGCGTCTCGAGCGTGGCGACATCGCGCCACACACCGGTTCGGGAACCGTCACCGCAGCCACATGAGCGCCGAGCTCCCGCTGCAGGCCGAGGAGTTCTTGATGTGGATGGCGACAGAGCGTGGACGCTCACGCAACACGATGCTGGCCTACCGGCGTGACCTCGACGGGTACTGCGCCTGGCTGACGAAAGCGGGGACATCGCTGGACACGGTCGCCACGGGGCAGCTCGTCGCGTTCGTCGGTGAACGCCGTGCCGGCGCCGCCGCACCGGCCAGTGTCGCCCGTCAACTCGCTGCGATCCGGATGCTGCACCGGTTCCTGGTCGACGAGGGGATCCGGGCAACCGATCCAACGGCCGACCTCGACGGCGTGCGTGTGCCGTCCGGCATCCCCAAGCCGTTGAGCGAGGCCGAGGTCGCGTCCCTGCTGGCTGCTGTCGTCGGCGACGACCCGGTCGCTCGACGCGACCGAGCGTTGATCGAGTTCCTGTATGCGACCGGCGCGCGCATCGGCGAAGCGGTGGGCCTGTCGCTCGGCGACATCGACCTCGAATCCGGCCTCGTCCGCGTGTTCGGGAAGGGCTCGAAGGAGCGCATCGTCCCGTTCGGCCGGGCTGCGGCTGCCGCGTTGCAGGCGTGGCTCGCGCCGGAGGGCCGACGGCTGATGGCACCCGAGCGCTGGGCGCGCCGTGGTGACTCGGATGCGGTGTTCCTCAACCACCGAGGGGCTCGAATGAGTCGCCAGTCCGCCTGGCTCGTCGTGTCCCGCTACGGCGATAAATGTGGCCTCGACAAGCACCTCTCGCCGCATGTGCTGCGCCACTCGTGCGCCACGCATCTGCTCGACCACGGCGCCGATCTGCGCATCGTGCAGGAGATGCTCGGCCACGCATCGATCAGCACCACGCAGATCTACACCAAGGTCTCCCAGGAGCGGCTGTGGGACGTGTACCGCTCGGCCCACCCGCGCGCCGGGCACGCGGCGCGATGACAGGTCCCGTCCCGCACGTCGGACATCTGGTGCGACGCTTCACCGGTGCGCTGTCGAGTGCACCGCCACCGGCCGTCGACGACGTGTGGGCGGTCGGGTTCCTCGGTGACGGAGAGGCCCGGCTGTGGTGGCGGATGCAGGCCCAGGATCGACGGCACAGCATCGATGTCGCCCGGCGCTTCGTCGCGTTCGTCGAGGATCCGCCGCGCTCGGCCGTGGCTGCGGCCCTGTTGCACGACGTCGGCAAGATCCGCAGCCGACTCGGCACGGCGAATCGTGTTGCCGCGACCGTCCTCGGGCCACGCACAGAGCGCTTCCGGCTGTACCACGACCACGAGCGGCTCGGCGCGGAGATGCTGCGCGACGCCGGCGCCGATCCGCTGACGGTGGCGTTGATCGACGGGACGTCGACCGACGCCGCGCTGGCCAGCGCACTCCGTCGCGCGGACGACATCTGACCCGACGACATCTGAGCTGCGCTCGTTCAGCTGCGCTGGTAGTTGGGGGCTTCCTTGGTGATGGTCACGTCGTGCGGATGGCTCTCCTCCCGGCCGGCAGTGGTGATCTTCATGAACCGTGCGCCGTCGCGCAGCGCCTGGAGAGTGCCGGCTCCGGCGTAGCCCATGCCGCTGCGCAGGCCGCCGATGAGCTGGTACGTGACGTCACCTAGGTTGCCGGCGAAGGGCACCCGGCCTTCGATGCCTTCGGGAACCAGCTTGCGGGTGCCCGACGAGCCCTGGCCGCTGGCGTAGCGGTCGGCGCCGTGGCCCTGCATCGCACCGAGCGAACCCATCCCTCGGTAGCTCTTGTAGCGGCGGCCCTCGAACAGCTCCAGCTCGCCAGGTGCCTCTTCGGTGCCGGCCAGCAGCGAGCCGAGCATGATGGTCTCTGCTCCGGCCGCGATGGCCTTGACCACGTCGCCGCTGTAGGTGATACCGCCGTCGGCGATGACGGGGACACCGAGCGCCCGAGCCCGGAGGCAGGTGAAGTAGATCGCGGAGAGCTGCGGCATGCCGGCGCCCGACACCACGCGGGTGGTGCAGATCGAACCGGCTCCGACTCCGACCTTGACTGCATCGGCGCCGGCCTCGACCAGCGCTTCGACGCCCTCTTCGGTCACGACATTGCCGGCCACGATGGCGACGTTCGGCCAGCCCGAGCGGAGACGTGCGATGGTCGTGATGACGCCGGCGGAGTGACCGTGCGCTGTGTCGATGACGATGGCGTCAACGCCTTGGGCAGCGAGCGCATCGGCCCGAGCCTCGACGTCGGGTCCGACGCCGACCGCAGCGGCGCAGGCCAGGCGGCCCTTGCTGTCGCGGGTGCCGTTGGGGAACTCCTGGCGCTTGAGGATGTCCTTGACCGTGATCAGCCCGATCAGCTTGCCGGCGTCGTCGACGAGGGGCAGCTTCTCGATACGGTGCTTCTGGAGGATGGCCCGGGCGTCATCGAGGCTGGTCCCGATGATGCTGGTGACCAGGCCCTCACTCGTCATGAAGTCGGTGACCGGGCGGTCGAAGTCGTTGCCCTCACAGAAGCGGATGTCACGGTTGGTGAGGATGCCGAGCAGGAACCCGTCTGGGGCGGTGATGGGCACACCGCTGAACTTGAACCGGTTCATCAGCGTCTCGGCCTCGTGCAGTGTCGCGGTCGGCGGCAGGGTCACCGGATCGGTGATCATCCCGCTCTGGCTGCGCTTGACCTTCTGCACCTCGTCGGCCTGGTCCTCGATCGAGAGGTTGCGATGGATGACGCCGATGCCGCCCTCGCGCGCCATGGCCACGGCCATCGGGGCCTCGGTGACCTTGTCCATCGCTGCGGAGACGAGCGGGATCGCGAGGCGGATGTCGCGGGCGAACGTGGACGCGGTGTCGACGCTGTCGGGGAGCACCTCGCTGTAACCGGGCACGATCACGACGTCGTCGAACGTCAGGGCCTCGAACCGGTCGAAGAACGTGTCACGGTCAGATCGAGAAGTTGAAGGGACGGGCATCATTGGCCTCCTTCTGGCGCATCGGATGAATGCAACATGACCCTAGGCGGAGCGGTCTTGGCTCACCCTGGGAATGAACGAAAAGTCAGCGGCAATCCGGGCACGTGTGAGCGGCCAGCAGAAAATGGCAACTGGCCTCGCACCGGTCAACCGGACCGCCAACGAGGTGAACGCTCGACGCGATGGATCGACCGTTGTTTGGAGACGTGCTCCGTTCAGTGGGTGCCGTCCCGGTATCGGTGACTTTGAGGGCGAGCCGGATCGGGGTACCACGCGGCTGGAGCGCCCTGCGATACGGCCGGCTATTCGATGGTCTCGGGGTTGGTTGGCTTGCTTGGTCTGCGGGGTCACCAGCGGCTGCTTCGACGTTGTCGAGGCCGAGAGTGTGGAGGGCTTCGGTGAGGCCGGGGTAGCTGGAACGATGTTCGAGAGTGTCTTACGGATCGCAACAAGCATGCCGCGTTCTTCCGCGCCGCACGATATGCGTCCACAAACGCCGGGTAGACGACGCTGCCGCCACAGACCGGCGGACTATGGGAGCCGCTCGCCAGCGGCGCAGGCATCGACGAGCAGGCTGAATCGACGCTCGCGCGTGTCTGGCCGCTTCGCCTCGCTGATCCAGAAGGCGCGCATCTTGCGGTAGCTCGGCGGCGTGGAGTCCCAGAAGGCGGCCGCGTTCGGATGGTCTCGGCGCAGGCGCTCGTTGAACTCGGGCGGCAGCTGGCTGGGCCGCTTCGACGTCGAGTACGGCTCCTCGGTCGCGTCGCGTGCGGCGAACGCGCGTCGTCCGGCCTCGGTCATGCGTCCGTCGGCCTCGAGCTCGGCCACGAGCGCGACCTTCACGGCGCTCCAGCGGCGACTCTTGCGTGGCGTGAACCGCTGCATGTGGCGTTCGTCGTCGATCGAGCGACTCTGCCCGTCGATCCAGCCGACGCACAGTGCCTCGCGTACTGCGTCGGACCATCGGAGCGACGGCTTACCCGTGTGCGTCTTCCAGTAGCCCACCACGCACTCGGTCGCCGTCGCGTGATTGCACTCCAGCCAGACGCGGAACTCGTGCGAAGCGCGAAGAAAGATCGGCTCGCCGTCGAACACGCCGATGAGCCTACGTCTGCGCCCGCACGACGACGGCCGACCATGTTCCTCAACGCCGGTTTCGCCACGCGCCCGATGCG
>JANXUX010000248.1 GCA_025351965.1 Actinomycetes bacterium
GTTCTCCGATGACGCCACCGCCCTCATCCACCAAGTCGCCCGAGGACTACCCCGCGCCGTCAACAACCTCGCCGTCCAAGCACTCATCGCCGCCTACGCCACCAAGAAAGCAATCGTCGACGAAACCTCAGCCCGAGCCGCTATCACCGAAATCACCGCCGACTGAACCACCCACCGACCGCAAAAACTCTCCGCGCCCCGATCACATCCCCACCCAACATGTCGCCACCATCCTCATCCAGCGTGTCGGGCAACACACAGGACTCGGCCGCACACGCCGGACCCTGTCGGATCTGACGGACACGTGCGGACGACAGCGATGGACGTGATCAGGTCGGACGGACTCAGCCGGATCAGCCGGACGTGGGAGTGAAGTCTTCAACCCCCTGACCGTGAGGTCATGCGGGAATCGGACGTGACCGGAGGTCGTTGCTGGATGGTTGAGCCCGTAGTGGCTTCCCCCGGGGCCGGACAGCGACGCCGATCTCACCAGTACCTTCGACGGCCTTGGGTGGTCGGCGAGTGGTTCGGTGGTGGACACAGCGAGAAAGCGGGCGAGGTTGGCTTGGCGAGGTCCATCTCAATGAGTTGCGGCAGCTGGTGGGTTGAGGACAAACGCTCGACCCCGCAGACTGAACCACTGGCGGCATCTGCCACATTCGTCGGCCGCCTGCCCCACACCGATGACGGCGACCGGCTCAGAACGAGGTGTTCGACAGATCGCATCCGAGGCGGAGTTTCCCGCCGGTGACGTAGGCGGCTGGACTCATCGCGACGTGCTTCGCGGCGGCACGTGCGTCTCTCTCTCGCCGTTCGAGCGGCGACGACCGCAGGATCGCGGCGGCGCCGGCCATCTCGGTGACCAGATCGATCGCCCAGAGCGCCGATTGGCTCGCGAACGTGCACGCAAGTCGGAAGTCGATCCGGCCCGCTTCCAGTTCTGTGCCCGCTTCGACCCCTTCCAACAGAGTGCTCATCGCGTGGCGGAGATAGGCCCGGCTCGCCGCGGTTCGTGCCATGACCTGACCGAGCTGCGACTGGACCAGTTCGCGTTCTGCGAACGCGACGCTGTCGCTGCGCCGCATTGCGGAGCGACCATTGCTCGCGAAGTCATCGATGGCGCCAGCTGCGATGCCGAGCGGGACGGTGGCCACCGTCCACGAAAAGATCGACCGGGTGGGAAGCCGAAAGAGCGTGCCGGGTTGTGTCGGCTCGGGCTGGAACGCGTGCGTAAAACGGTCGGGTACGAACACGTCCACGAACTCGAAGTCGACGCTTCCTGTGGCACACAGACCCGAAACCCGCCAGTTGTCGTGAAGCAGGACATCCTTCCGCGGTGCATACACGAAGATCAGTTCACCGGTGGCTTGGTGGTTGTCCTCGACCGCGCAAATCGTCACGAACCATGTCCCGTGCGGCGAACCACTTCCGAACGGCCATCGTCCCGTCACGGAGTATCCGCTCGCGACGCGAACCGCGCGTCCGACCGCACCCGTCGAGGAGACCAAGAACGCCAACGGATCGTCGAAGATCTCCCGTGCGCTCGCTTCCGGGAGATATCCGCCAGCGCGGGCCATGCCACCCCCATTGCCCACGAGCCAGCCGATCGCGCCGTCAAGGGCGGCGGCTGCCTCGACGACATCCATGAACTCGAGAGCTGACAGACCACGTCCGCCGAGCGATGTCGGCAACAGGAGACGAAACAGACCGAGCGCGGCGAGTTCCTCGACAAGGCGGTCAGGCAAACGACCTTCCGAGTCGAACGTGCTGCGATGCTGCGCCACCTCAGCGGCAAGGTCGTGGACTCCTGCTACCAACTCGAGAGCTGCATCCGAGCTCCGACTCTCTGCGCGCGATGTCATTGCTGTCCTCCTCCACATCTCAGAAGTCTCGCTCGGATCGGCGAGCGCGGCCAGGCCTTCAGGCCGGTACGGGCTGTTGGGCGGGGTCAATATTGTGGTTCAGGCGAAAGAGGTTGTCGCCGTCGTACATGCGCTTGACGGCAAGGAGCCGTTGGTAGTTGCCGCCATACCCCTGGCGCACGCTGGCGGCCTCGTCGGCTGACAGGAAGTTGGTGTACTGCCCGTCGCTGAGGTGCGGTTGCAGCCGTTCGAAGGTCTCCTTCACCCAGGCGGTCATGGCTGCGGCTTCGGCGGGTTTCGCACATTGGCCGAGGAGCAGCACGCTGAATGCGGGTTGGCGGTGTGGGAACGCAGTGGCCTCCGGGTCAACCCGGGTGGCGGCGCCGTGGATGTAGTCGAGGAAGATGCCCGTCATCGATGAGGGCACCCGCTCGAACGCGTCGACGAGGATGTCGATGGCATTGTCGGACAGCTCGGGCAAGAAGCCGGACTTCCAGTAGTTCAGTGCGCCCTTCGGGAACGCAGGGTCGAGCAGCGTGTTCACGGCTGGGTAGGGCATCGTCGACACTGCGTCGACGAGCGGGGCACCGAACGCCCGCAACTCCTTCACATCGTCCTCGGCTGTGCTCGGTTGTCCGCAGTGACACGGCACGAGAGCGGCGACCTTGGCGCCGGAGCCGTCGGGTGCGTGGAGCAAGGCGGCGCCCACTGTCAACTCGTCGGGCGTCGACGCGGTGAATTGGCGGTGGAAGGCGAGTACGGCGCGGGCGTCGGCCAATGGGTGCAGAACGGGTCCGGCGAGGACGTGGCGCACGGGGTGGGCGCGGTACTCGAATGACGTCACGATGCCGAAGTTGCCGCCGCCGCCACGCAGGGCCCAGAACAGATCGGGGTGCTCGTCGTCGCTGGCTCGCAGCAGGTCGCCGTTGGCGGTCACGATCTCGGCGGATACGAGGTTGTCGACGGTGAGACCGTACTTGCCCATCAGCCAGCCGATGCCGCCGCCGAGTGTGAGTCCGGCGATTCCTGTCGACGAGACGACGCCGCCGGTGGTGGCCAGACCGTGGACGGCAGCCGCGCGGTTGTAGTCCCACCAGGTCAAACCAGGTTCGGCCCGGACGGTGCGGTTTCGGGGATCGACGTGGACGCCCTTCATTGCTGACAGGTCGATCAGCAGCCCGCCCTCAGTGGCGGCGCGCCCCGCGACACCGTGACCGCCTGCGCGCACAGCGATCTCGACGCTGGCGTCGCGACCAACGTTCACTGCATCGATGACGTCGGCAGCCGATCTGCATTGCGCGATGAGCGCTGGCCGCTTGTCGATCATGCCGTTGTGCAGCCGACGGGCGTCGTCGTAGCCAATGTCGCCTGGCTCGATGAGAATCCCACCGAATCCCGCCTGTAGCC
>JANXUX010000283.1 GCA_025351965.1 Actinomycetes bacterium
GGCCGTACTTCAGCCGGCGGACCTCGGGCTCGAACGTGCCGAACAGGCGGTCCCAGACGATGAAGATGCCGCCGTAGTTCTTGTCGAGGTACTGCTGGTTCGCACCGTGGTGGGCGCGGTGGTGCGACGGCGTGTTGAACACCATCTCGATCGGCTTGGGCAGACGGTCGATGGCCTCGGTGTGGATCCAGTACTGGTAGAGCAGGTTGAGTTGGCCGGCGCGCATCGTCACGCGGGCCGGGAAACCGAGCAGCGGCATCGGCGCGAACACCCACGCCATCGACAGGCTCGACCATGGCTGACGCAATGCGGTCGACAGGTTGTAGCGCTTGCTCGAATGGTGGGTGACGTGGTTGGCCCAGAACACGCGCACCTCGTGCATCCAGCGATGGTTCCAGTAGTAGAGGAGATCCCAGAGCACGATCGCGCCGAGGAGGGAATGCTTGCGTGAGCCGATGTTGCTGATCCGCCGCTTGAAGACAGTACTGTCGAGCTTCTCCAGCACCACGGCCGTCGCAAACGTCGCGGCGACGCTGCCGACCAGCATCGTCAGGCTCGCCGTGGTGTCCTTGCGCTCGTAACCGAGCGGTACGAGCGGGTCCGCCGGCAGTTGCGTGCCCGACAGGGTCTGGATGTCAGCGGCGTCCAGATCACCCAGTGTTCGCATTGGTGCGCCACGCTTGGCGCGTCGCTTCAACACTGCCGCCTCTGCCACCATCGTGACGATGAAGATCGGAACCGACGCCAGGTCGATCGCGTCCAGTTGCTTGAGCGACTTCATGGCCATGACCTGATGCTACGGCGTACCCGGCGATGCGTCCGGGCGGAGGTTCTCGACCAGCTCGTACAGCTCGTCGTCGGGGGCGACAGCGCCGCGCACTTCGGGCCGCCCGCAGCCCGCCGCCCGCCGCCCATTTCGCGCCGCCCATTTCGCGCCCACGGTTCGGTTGTGAGCTGCGAAGCGTCCCAGGCTCGCCCCGTGGGCGCGAGATGCGCGGAATCCGTGTCGTCGGTCGTGCCTCGGCCGTGCCTCGGCCGTGCCCCGCCAGTCGTCCGCAGTCGTCGGCCGTGCCCCGCAAGTCGTCCGCAGTCGTCAGCCGTGGGCGCGCAGGTCGCGCCCGCGGTTTGGGTGTGAGCGGGTTTGGCGCTCGAACACGCTCCGCAGGCGCGACATGCGCGACGTGCTCGATTCAGATCGTGGACCGCAACTCGATGACCGTGGCGACGTGCGCGATCGCGGCAGCGAGACCGACCGAGACATCGATGTCCGTGATGCGCAGGGTCTGCCAACCCTGGGCAGCAAGCACGAGGTCACGGCGCTTGTCCCGGCGAGACTCCGCTGCGCCATCGTGCCAGAACGGGTGATCGACCTCCAGCGCGAGCTTCCACTGCGGCCAGGCAAAGTCCAACCGGACTCGCTCCGTCGCCGACAGCGGCCAGTGGAACTGGACCTGCGGTGCGGGCAGACCCTGGCGGGCGATCTCGAGGAGAACCCGCACCTCCAGCTCGGACTGCATCGCGGCTCGCCACGCCGGCCGAGAGCCCAGCACCTCCCGCATGACCCGGGTGCCAGGTCTACCTGGCGAACCGAGGCGCGCCAGCGTCGCCGCGTGCGTGGCGAACGCTCCATGCCCGTCGTCGATGATCTGCTCGAGGATGGATGTGGCGCGAGTCGGTCCGAGCTGATCGGCGCAGTCGAACAGGGTGCGGGCAGGACTCGTCACCCGCAGACCGTCGTCGCGATGCACCACGTCCACGAGGTCGACGACACGGCACCGATGCACGACAACGCCGGGCAACGTCGGCGACGACCCGTGAGGGACGAGCACGTGCACCTGATCATTGACCGGCAGGCTGCGCAACGTCCAGATCTTCGCCGCGCTCAACCGGCTGATGATCGCCTGCTTGTTCCGCAGGCACGCAGCAAACATCAACTGGTCTGGCCCGACTGGCCAGTGTGTGCTGCAGAACACGCCGGGCATGATCAGGTCGAACTGCGATCCGTCGAGCAGCCGATACGCCTTGCGCCGGTCGAAGCCGAGCTCGATGAGCTGCACCACCGTGACGATGCCCTTCTGGGACTGAACGCGCGCCTGCGTCCGAACTCGCAACTTGTTGTCGGTCATGCCGACCTCCATCCGCATCATGTGAGGAATACGCCCGGGGAGGTCTCGACGACAC
>JANXUX010000294.1 GCA_025351965.1 Actinomycetes bacterium
CGCGACATCACCTGTCCACGATGTCCTGACAGAACACATCATCAACGTTGATGATGTGCGGTGACATGAACGCAACTTGGGAACGTCAGATGTTGACGGGCTGGAGGGGATGGATGCCGGGGGCGGCAGCGAGGTGGTCGCCTGCGGCGGCGAGTGCCTTGGCGATGTGCGGGGTGAGCATGTGCGCATCGAGGTCTGCCTTGCTGCGCCACTTCTCGACCGTGAAGAACGTTGTGTCGGACTCGGCCGAGGTGAACAGCTCGTAGGAGACGCAGCCGGGCTCGGCACGCGTCGGCCCGACGAGCTCTTTCAGTGCGGCGGCGACCTGCGCGGACGAACCGGGCTTGGCGATCAGGATGGCGATGACGTCGATGTCGGGCACAACAGCTCCTCTGGGCGTGGGCCAGCATCGCTGACCGGACACCACGTACCCGCTGGTCGTCGGGGGTGAGACATGCCGTTACGTGGCCGCGCGGTCCTCGACGTCAGTCCTTCGGCGCTGCGGCGTTGGCCGCCTTGACCGCAGCGAGGAGACCGTCGCGGGCGTTTCGTGCCGTCTCGGTGTGTGCGGCGAGGGCTTGCAACTCCGTACCGGCGCGGATGGCCGCCCTGGCTCCCCAGACGTCGAAGGCGCGGTGCACGGAGCGCTTGTTGATCTGGGTCAGATCGCTCGGGATGCCGGCGATCCGCACGGCCACTGCGAGGACCTTGGCCTCCAGCTCGTCGGCGGGGAAGGCCTGGTTGGCGAAGCCGATCTCGGCGGCACGGACGCCGCTGATCGCGTCACCCGTCAGCATCAGTTCCATTGCGTGGCGCATGCCCAGGAGCACCGTGTGGTACTGGAAATCGGGCGGGCTGATGATGCGCACGACGGGATAGCTGATGAGCGCGTCCTCGGCGACGTAGACGAGGTCGCAGGCTGATGCCATCTCGGTCGCCCCGCCGATGGCATAGCCGTGGACCTGGGCGATCACCGGCTTGGCGAGGTCCCACACACCGAACCAGGTGTCGTTGCACTGCCGGGCCCACTGTCCGTCGCCGGGTGCCGAGTAGTACGGCGGATCCTCCATCAGCGACGACCCGAGGTCGTAGCCGGCCGAGAAGCAGGCGCCCGCGCCACGCAGGATCGTGACCCGCACCTCGGGATCGTGGTCGTGGCGGCGCAATGCATCGATGACCTCGGTCCGCATCGGCGTCGAGATCGCGTTGCGCTTCTCCGGCCGGTTGAGCGTGATCCGCCGGACGCCTTCGGCCGGGGTGTCGATGATGATGAGCTCGGTCATGGCGTCTCCAGGTCGGTGCTGTTGGGGGTGATGTCGGCCAGTTCGGCCATCAGCTCGACGGCTTCGGGCTGGGTCGCGGCGACGATGACGCCCGTCACGCCCGGGGCGACGACACCCTCGGCCCAGCGTTCGCGGATCCGGCTCACCGGGCCGATCAACGCGTTGCGTTCGAGGTACGCGTCCGGCACTGCGGCGATGGCCTCGGCCTTGCGGCCGGCGTTCCAGAGGTCGGTGATCTGCTGGGCTTCGTCCGGGTAGCCGGCTCGGGCCATGGCTTCGCGGTGGTAGTTGTGGGTGCGGCTGCCCATCCCGCCGACGTACATGCCAGTGCGCGGGCGCAGAGCGTCCAGCGTTGCCGGCACGTCGTCGGTGATCGTGATGCTGACGCCGTTGAAGACGGGGAAGGAGGCCGGCACCGGTAAGTCGGCGGAGCGGCGGGCGAACCCTTCGGCGAGGAGGTCGGCGACACCGTCGGTGCCGGATGCCGACATGCCCATCGGGAACCAGCCGTCGGCCAGTTCGGCGGCGAGGGCGACGTTGCGAGGGCCGCCGGCAGCCATCCAGATCGGGATGTCCGATGCGGCATGGAGGATCGACTTCAGCGGCTTGCCCTGGCCGAGCGACCCCGGGCCGTCGTAGGGCAGGCTGATCTCGGAGCCCTGATGGGACACCGGAGCCTCCCGGCGCAGTGTCGCGCGCAGGATCGTGATGTAGTCGCGCAGCCGGGTCATCGGCTTGCCCCACGGCTGGCCGTACCACCCCTCCACGATCTGCGGACCGGAGACGCCGACGCCGACGATCATCCGTCCACCGCCGGCGAGTGCGTCGATGGTGAGGGCATGCATCGCGAGCGTCGTCGGTGGCCGTGCCGCGACCTGGGCGATGCAAGTACCGAGCTTGATCCGGCTCGTCAGCCCGGCGAGGTAGGCGAGCGGTGAGAGGGCGTCCGCTCCGTACGCCTCGGCGCTCCAGACGGAGTGGTAGCCGAGGGTCTCGGCCCGGCGGACGAGATCCAGCTGCACGTCGATGCGCGCCTGGGCGTAGGTGTCGAGGCGGAGGCCGAGCTCGATCCGGGGCCCCGATGGGCGAGATGTCGTCGCGAGTGAAGCGGATGTATCAGGCGATGTGTCGATGTCCAGTTGTCTAGTGGACGCGTCGGCGCATCGTTCAGCTGGATCGTCCTCGCCGCGTCAGTCCAACGTGGCGAACAGGTCGGCGTCGGTGCGGCGCATCCGCCGGTAGTTGGCCCGCCACATCTGCTCGAGGAAGTACTTGCGGTACATCGCCTTGCCACCGATGACCTCGTCCTCGAGGATCTCGGTCCCGCCCGCCGCCACGCACTCGAGGTGATAGCGCGCGCACAGCTCGAGCGTGATCGCCTCGACGACCGCGTGCTCGATGGTGTCCGACGCGACGATCGCGCCGTGGTTCTTGATGATCGCGACGCGCCGGTCGCCGAGCTCGTCGACGACGTCGGTGTGCGGTTTGTGCCCGTCGTCGAAGTAGACGACCTGCTCGTCGTGGAACAGCACGGCGGCGACGTTGTACATCCCGACGGTGGTGGCAGTCGAGGATAGCACCGAGATGTAGCGAGAGTGCAGGTGCACGATCGCGCCCACGTCGGGGCGGCGCTGGTAGATCAGTGAGTGGAAGTTCACCGCGGGTGAGAGCTCGTGCTCGCCGACGACGGGATGGAGGTCGAAGTCGAGCTTGGCGATGTTGGCCGGCATGGTCTCGTCGAAGTACTCGAACCCGGTCACCCAGAACCCGTCGCCCTCGGATGCTCGGGCACTGACGTGGCCGCTGACATTCGAGTCACAACCTTCGCGGTAGAGCATCCGCCGACCGGCCGCGATGCGGAACGGCAGGCTCGATTCGCCGAGGTCGTGCTTCGGGGGCGTAGCGGTCATCAGAATGCCTCGGGGTCGTCCTGCACGGACTGCGGGACGGGATGTTGGAACAGGATCGATGCGTTCTGCCATGTGAGCTTGCGGATCTCGTCGGCGGGGAAGTGACCGATCTGGCTGTGGATGATCTCCTGGGTGTCGGGCCAGGTGCCGTCCTGGTGCGGGTAGTCGGACTCCAACATCACGTGGTCGAGTCCGATCCGGTGCCGCTGCTCGAGGCCGGACCGGTCCTCGATCGCGCAGAACCAGAAGTTGCGTTGGAACACTTCGCAGGGCGAGAGGTCGATGCCCTGCCACGTGCCGTACATCGCCTGGTAGCGCTCGACGTGCTCGAGCCGGTCCATCAGCCCGGCGACCCAGCCGATGCCCCCTTCGGAGAGACAGATCTTGAGGTCGGGGAAGCGGACCGGCAGCTTCGAGTACAGCCAGTCGACCGCCGCGAACATCGCCCAGCCGAAGAAGAGCACGCCGATCGTGTCGGCCGGTGCGTCCGACGAGGTCATCGGCGCGCTCGACGACGATCCGACGTGCAGGCACACCACGGTGCCGGTCTCGGCGCATGCCTCCATGAACGGATCCCAGTAGCCGGTGTGGAGCGACGGGAGCCCGAGTCGCTCGGGCAGCTCCGGGAACGTCACCGCTCGGAATCCGCGAACTGCGTTGGCGCGGATCTCGGCCGCGCCGGCGACGGGGTCGAGCAGCCACGGGATCTGGGCCGGGATGATGCGTCCCGGGAACGTGCCAGCCCATTCGTCGAGGTGCCAGTCGTTGGCGGCGCGCACCACCGCCTGGGCGAGATCCGGATCGCTGACGCCGAGCTGGTAGCGCTGCCCGGCGAACCCGGCCAGCGACGACGGAAAGTTCAGCGACGCATAGATCCCGTTGAGGTCCATGTCATGGGTACGGGCGGTGATGTCCCACGCTCCGCGGCGCATCTCGTCGAACCGGGTCGGCTCGAAGCTCAGCTCGGACTGCGGCCGACCGACGACGGCGTTGAGCCCGACCTTGTAGTGCCGCTTACCGTCGAAGGCCCAGTACTCCATGCCGTCGTCGTCGGTGCGCACCTGCGGAGCGAGCTCGGCGAAGCGCTGCGGAATCCTCCCGGTGAACATGTGCGGCGGCTCGACGAGGTGATCGTCGACAGAGATGAGGGTGTGGTGGCGCGGACGCCGCTCGGGGTCGGGCAGGAACGTGACCTGCTTCGGTTTCTTGCCGACGAAGAAGCCGGGACGGCTCTCCAGATCGTCGAAGTCGATCGACATGTATCTCCCCCCCCAACCGGATTGGCTCCATCGACGGAACCGCCTGCCGTTGCGAAACTACACCGAGCCCCGAGGGTGAGCGGAGCCGGTGGGGCCGACCCCGCCGAGGATGTCGGACAGCTCAGTGGCGCGAGGCGTCTGGAAGCCGGTGGATTGGGATCCGACAGGTCCGGCCCAGACGATCATCAGCCACGGCGGGCCGCCGGCTCGGCGCACGCCGGGCAGCCGGAGCCGCTTGGTCACCGTCGCCGACGTGATCGAGGCGTGCGGGATCGTCATCGTGCGGCGGGGGACTGCGAGCACGAACCGGACCTCGGTCGGGAACAGGGCGAGCACGCCGTTTCCGTTGAGCTGATGCCCGGCCTCGGTCTGACCACCCTGCATCAGCGCCGGCACCATCGTCGTCGCCCCGTCAGTGTCCGGGTCCGCCGATGCGCTCGCGACGACGCGGTGGCCGACTCGACGGATGAACGCGAACAGGCCGAACACGAAGCCGACGAGCACCAGGGCGAGGGCCAGGACCAGGACGACGGTGGTCGCAGCGCTCACGATCCGACGGTACCGGCAGCGATCAGGCGAGCGCGGAACGCCTCGTCGTGGACGAACACCGGGAGGAGGTGTTCGTCCAGGTACGACGGCAGGACGGACGAACCGCCGTCGACGCACAGGATCTGACCCGTGATCCACGACGCCTGCGCCGAGAGCAGGAACACGACCGCGTTGGCCACATCGACCGGGAGCCCGCGACGTCGCAGGGGGATCACCAAGCGGTCGCCGGGCGGGTCCTCCGGGGGCGCGTCCACCGACGCCCGGGGCGTGCGCACCGAACCGGCCGCGACGGCATTGACGCGTATGCCATGTGGGCCCCACTCGAGCGCAGCCGTCCGGGTCACCGATGTCAGTCCGGCCTTGGCGGCGCTGTACGCCACGCCGAACGGCATCGAACCCAACCCGGCGATCGACTCGATGTGCACGATCGCTCCGGGTGCGCCTGCATCGAGCAGTCGGCGTCCGACCGCCTGCGTCGCATAGAGCGCCGCAGTGAGGTTGAGCCGCACGACCTCGTCGAAGTCGGATGGCTTGGTGTCCACGAGGGGCGCCCAGTACTGGCGGAGCAGACCACCGGCCACGACCACGAGCCCGAACAGGTCGCCCGTTGCGGATGAAGCCGTGTCGACGGCAGCCTGCACTGCGTCAGGGTCACGCAGGTCGAGGATCGACGAGTGGAACGTGCCGCCGGCATCGACGACGGCGGACTCACTGAGCGCGAGCTTGGCGGGGTCGTTGTCGAACCCGGCGACCGTCGCTCCGGCCTCGGCGAGGGCGCGGCACACTGCGGTGCCGATCCCGCCTCCGCCGGCGCCGGCGACGATGATCGTGCGACCCTGCAGTCCGTTGTCGTTGGTCATGATGCTCCCAGCCCTCCACAAGATTGGTCGTCGACGGTCCGGTCGGCGAGCGTGTGACCACAGGATTAGCGCACGACCGGTCCGGGGGACGGGTTCGACGGCTTCGCTTCGACCGGTACGACTGCTGGGGCCGGGGGTAGCTTGCGGCAATGCACTATCGCCAGCTCGGTTCGTCAGGTCCGCAGCTCTCGGTCGTGGGCCTCGGCTGCAACAACTTCGGGATGCGCATCGATGCCCACGAGTCGGCGCTGGTCGTGCATGCTGCGCTCGACGCCGGCATCGATCACTTCGACACCGCCGAGATGTACGGCGGCGGCAAATCCGAGGAGTTCCTCGGGGCAGCGCTCGGATCGCGGCGCGACGAGGTCGTGATCGCCACCAAGTTCCTGCCCCGGCCGGCCGAGGAGGCATATACCCCGGGCATCCTCGCCAAACGCATCCGCGAGGCGGCCGAGGGCAGCCTGCGCCGCCTCGGTACCGACCGCATCGATCTCTATTACCAGCACTACCCCGACAAGGACGCTCCGGTGGACGAGGCCCTCGAGGCCCTGGACGGGCTGGTCCGGGCGGGAAAGGTGCTCCACCTCGCCAGCTCGAACGTCACGGCGGCGCAGATCGCCGACGCTGCATCCGCCGCCATCGAACACGAGTGGGCACCATTCGTCGGAACCCAGATCGAGTGGAGTCTGCTGTCGCGCGATGTCGAGGGATCGATCGTGCCTGCTGCCGGTGCGGCCAAGCTCGGGGTGGTGCCCTATTTCCCGCTCGCGTCGGGCATGCTCACCGGCAAGTACCGCCGTGGTGAGGCGTTTCCGGAGGGCACCCGGTTGGCGGCCAGCTCCTACTTCGCTCGATCGGCCACGGCCGAGAATTTCGACAAGGTCGAGGCGTACGTGGCATTCGCGGCCCGGACCGGGCACTCGGTGACCGAGCTGGCGATCGCCTGGTTGCTCGCCCAGCCCACCGTCACCTCGGTCATCGCCGGTGCGACCCGGCCCGAGCAGATCGCGGCGAACGTCGCCGCAGCCGTCTGGACGCTGTCGGCTGCCGATGCAGCCGAGGTGGCCGCGATCGGCGGCTGAGAGGCGACCGCGACCCTCGTCACGCCGAGAGGTCAGGTCGGGAACGATGGTTCGCGGCGGGCCGGGTGCAGGGCCAGCAGCCGTCGAGCACGGACGAGATCGACCTCCCGAACAGCCTCGACCGGTTGGCAGGCGGGGCACCAGGTCGACACCCTCCGCCACGGACTTTCGCCGTCCGCCCAGCCGGCGAGACGGGCGCCGCAGAGCGGACACGGCCGACCGCGCTTGGGATAGATCCAATGGTCGTCGGTGTGCAGCTTGCGGCCCGTCGTGTTCTGCGGCCCTCGGTCGGCGTTGGTGCGGATGACGGCGGCTCCCATCGCGACGAGACCCTCCAGGCCCCCGACTGCGCCGACCGGCTGATTCGGGGAGACACCGACGATGAACGGGAGCTCCACCGCGTAGAGGTTGCCGAAACCCGCCACGTTGCGCTGATCGAGGAGTGCGCCGGCCAACGGGCCCGTCGGATCACGCTGGAGGCGCGCCGTGATGTCGTCGACGTCGGGCTGCTCCACCCCGCAGAGATCCGGACCCAGATGGCCGATGATCGACGCCTCGTCGGCAGTGCGCAGCATCCCGAGGATCGGCACATCGAGGCCTGTCAGTCGTCCGTCCTGCATCCACAGCTCGATGCGTCGCCGCCATGCTGGTTCCGTGGCGGCGGGGCCGACGGTCCACGAACCGGTCATCAACAGGTGTGCGTGCAGCGTCCGACCGTCGTCGAACCGGATCATCAGGTGTTTGCCGAACGCATCGGCCCCGAGCAGGGTCGAACCGGCCAGATCGACCCCGACGAGGCGAGGATCGCGGGTGACGCAGCGTTCGACCCGTTGGCCGGCGAAGCGGCGCTGGATCCGGTTCGCGAGTCGTCGGATCGTGTCGCCCTCGGGCACGGTCGAGGCCCTGCGCGTCAGGCGTCGGCGGCGTCCGCCGCGGCCGTGCGATAGCGCTCGAGGAGGCCGCTGATCTCGAGCACGGCGCGAACGGCGCCGCTCATGCCCTCGATCAGCAGCTGCCCGCCGATGTCGGACAGCCGGTTCGAGGCCCCGATGATCGCGCGCAAGCCGGTCGAGTCGAGGAACGACACTCCCGACGCGTTCAACACGATGACCGTCGCGCCGTCGTCGATCAACTGGTCGAGGCGCGCAGTGAGTACGTGCGCTGACGCGAGGTCGATCTCTCCGCGCGCGACCACGTGGAAGACATGGCTCTCGGCCGGGTCGCTCGGAGCGATCGTCGCGAGGTGAAGATCGTCGGTGGACCCGGAGATGCCGGCCCCGGCGTCGGTGGATTCGGACTGCGGAGGTGTGATGGCGGCGGTCATGGTTGCGTCAGGTTCCCACAGGTTTCACGGATCAGACGTGTGCAGCGTGAGCGAAGGCGCAGGTCGTCGACGCTGCACTCGATGGCGGGTCTCGCTCCGCCGGGGAGAGTTGATGACGATCCCGGCAGGCATGCGTGTGTGCCTGTTCGTTCCGGGCGACGAGACGTCGGCGGCGATGGGACTGGACCTGATGGCTACAGACCGATCCTCACTGAGGCGGCGGCGTCCATGCATGCCCGACGGAGGTCCCGGGGTTCGATCCTGCGGCACGAATCCCTCCATCGACGAGCGGCGAACGGTTGCGGAGGCCCCGCAACGTCGACGATGGTTAGCGTGGCGCGATGAGCGCCGAGCCGTGGATTCCGACCGATCGTCTGCCGGCTCCGCTGCAGACCGCGATGTTCGTCCTCGAGCCGCTCGGGCCGGAGCACAACGAAGCTGATCATCGCGCGTGGACACAGAGCATCGATCACATCCGGGCCACCCCGGGGTTCGCGGCGCAGGACTGGGCATCCGACGACTGGCCGGTGCCGATGAGCTCGGAGCAGAACCTCCGCGATCTGGTGATGCACCGCCGTGAATTCGATGGCGGTGAGGCGTTCGCGTACTCGGTGCTCGACGGTGATGTCCACACGATCATCGGATGCGTGTACGTCGACCCGGATCCGACCGGGGCGGCCGACGCAATGGTGCGTTGCTGGGTCACGGCAGAGCGGGCATCGCTCGACCACGAGCTGGCCGACGCCGTGCGACGTTGGATCATCGATGCATGGCCGCTGACGAGCGTGCGATTCCCCGGACGCTGGACCGATCCGGCCGGCTGAGTCCGCTCAGTCGAGATCCCTCGCGTCGCGCAGGATTCGTGACGCGAGCTGGCGCGATATGCCCCAGATCCGGGCGATCTCGCCGATGCTCTTGCCCTCCGACATCAGGGCGCGGAACATCTGCACGCGGATCGCACGTCGGGCCCCCTCGAGATCGACGATGGCCGTGGTGAGGTTGTCCCGCTCGGCGGAGATCCCGTCCTCGTCGAGCGATGCAGACAGGCCGAGTCCGGCATCGAGGCCGAGACGAACCGTACGCATCGACTGGCGCTCGTTCTCGAGCGTGTCGCTCATCCGGGCGAGCGCGCCGTCGAACTGCTCGATCGCATGTTCGAGGCGGCGGCGGTCGAACATGAGTGTTCCGGTGTCGCCGTCCCCGCGTCCGGAACGGGTCGCATCATCTCCCGACTCGATGATCGGCGTCACGTCGGTGAACGTCGTGAGCGTCGCTGACACGCTTCCGTCGCCCTCCACGAACGGTGTGCTGCTGATCCGGAGCCAGACCAGGCTGGCACCGGGCCGGTCGATCCCGAGGATGACGTCACGGACGGGTCTGCCGCTGTGCAGCGCTCTGTCGTCAGGCCACGCCGACGGCGCACACGGTGTGCCGTCCGGTTGGATCATCGACCAGTGCGAGTTCTCCGACGTCCAGCCGTCGAGTTCGGCAGCGTCGAGGCCGAGCAATCGCTCGGCTGCGCCGTTGCACTGGAGGAGTCGTCCATCGCTGTTGCGGACGGTCACGCCGTCCTGGATCATTTCCAACATCAGCGCCTCGCGGACATCGCTGCGCTGCCAGGCGTTGCCGACGGACGTGGTCATGATGGCAGCACCGTAGTTCCTTGTCGCCACGTTGCGGCCTGGCCAGGCACAGATTGCGGACAGATGTCGACCCCATCCTGTTCCGGAACGCTTCAAGTCCGTCACCCGTGCGGCCGATAGTCGTTGCATATGCAGATTCATGGGCGAGTGATCGCGGCGATCGCCGCCGCGGCGATCGCCATCGCCGGGTGCTCCAGCGCCGACCCCGCCACGTCACCGGCGCGTGCTGCGACCGACACCGTGACCGATACGGCGCTCGATACCGCGAACGGCAGTTCCACCGGGTCGGCGGTCCCGTCGTCGGCGGGAGCCGCGCTGGACGTCGAGTGGGACCTCGACGCGTTCGCGGGCACTGACATCTGGGTCGATCCTGTGAACGGCGACGATGCCTCGTCGGGAGCGGAGCGGGCCTCGGCGCTGCGCACGGTCGGCGCAGCGTGGCAGATGATCCCTGGTGGCCAGCCGCTCACCAAGGGGTACCGGATCATGCTCGCGCCCGGCACGTATGCGCAGGAGGGCTCGGTCAACTACTGGGAGGACAAACACGGCACAGCCGAAGCTCCGATCATCGTGACGTCGGCAGACGGCCCGCACACCGCCCGGTTCGACGCCGACATCAACATGTTCGGTGTCAGCCACTTCGCGTTCGTCGGCGTCGACATCATCCGCGAGGGCGATGCGTTCCACTGCGAGCAGTGCGACCACATCCTGATCCGTGACGCCGAGCTCTCCGGTGGGACCGCTGCACACGAGACGATCAAGATCAACCAGTCGCAGTACATCTCGATCGAGGACTCCGACATCCACGGCGCCGACGACAACAACATCGACTTCGTCGCGGTGCAGTACGCGCACGTCGTCGGCAACCGCATCCACGACGCCGTGGACTGGTGCCAGTACGCGAAGGGTGGCAGCGCCTACATCCGCATCGAGGACAACGAGATCTACGACTGCGGCACCGGGGGTGTCGCCGCCGGGCAGGGGACCGGCTTCCAGTTCATGATCGCGCCATGGCTGAACTACGAGGCCTACGGCATCGACATCGTCGGCAACACCATCCACGACACCGAGGGTGCCGGCGTCGGTGTCGCCGGTGGCTACGACATCGTGATCGCCCACAACACGCTGTACTCGATCGGTCGTCGCAGCCACACCGCGGAGTTCGTCCTCGGCCGGCGGGGCTGCGACGGTGGCAGCGACCCGCAATGCACCGTCAACCACGACGCCGGCGGCTGGGGCTCCACCGACGAGGAAGGCCAGTTCATCCCCAGCCGGCATGTCTGGTTCGCCGACAACTTGATCGTCAATCCCGCCGATCATCCGTCGATGTGGCAGCAGTTCCAGATCGACGCACCGACGGAGCCGCCGTCTTCGAGCGGGGTTCCGTCCCGGGCGCTGGCCGACGACGACCTGCACATCGTCGCCAACGTGGTGTGGAACGGCACGGCTGACATGCCGACCGGTGCCGGTGACGGCTGTGCGGACTCGAACGTGACGTGCAACGAGGCCCAGCTGCGTGCCGACAACGCGATCAACACGATCGAGCCGGTGCTCGTCGACCCCGCCAACGGCGACTACCGGCTGACGGCGGCCAGTGCCGCCTCGCTGCCGGCCGGTGTCGCGGTGCCCGTGCTGGAATGGACCGACGGTGACACCCCGACCGTCGTGCCGGCCGACATGGGCCAGGTCGCGATCGCGGCCGGAGGACCCCCGGGCGCCGGAGTCGCCGCGCCGTAGGCTGCGGCCGATGACCTCGACCTCCACCATCGCGTCGGTGACGGCGACGCCGATCAACGTGCCGATGTCGGCTCCCTACCGGTTCTCCTTCGGGACACTGGCCAGCTTCACGAGCACGATCATCGAGGTCGTCGACAGTGATGGTGTGGTCGGCATCGGAGAATCACCCCACGGCGATCTGTCTGCGCTCGTGGAGCGGATGGCCCAACACCTGATCGGGCTGCCGGTCGACACGCTCAACGAGGCCGAGGGGCGCTGTGTGTCGCGCGCCGGCTTCAGCCTCTGGGAGGACGCTGCGTCGGAACGGCGCGCGTTCGGCGGCATCGAGATCGCGTTGTGGGACCTACGCGCCCGGCGGGCCGATGTGCCGCTCGTCGAGCTGCTCGGCGGCAGGGTGCGCGACACCGTCGCATTCACCGAGTACTTCGCGTTCCGTGAGGGCGAGGAGTCGACCGGCGCCGAGGTCGTGCGCTACTGCGCGCGGATGGTCGAGGAGTTCGACTCGCCGCTGTTCGAGGGCAAGCTCGGCGTGTTCGACGTCGAGACCGAGATGGCGATGGTCCGTGACCTCGTCCACGTTCTCGGGCCGGGCAAGGTGCTCCGCTTGGACGCGAACGGCGCGTACACCGTTCCCACCGCCCGAACCGTGTGTCGCCGGTTGGCCGATCTCGGTGTCGCCTGGCTCGAGGACCCGTGTCGCACGCTCGACGAAACGGCGCGGCTGCGCGCCGACGGCGTGCCGATCTCGTTCTCGACCCACGAGGTGGACCTCGTCCGCGCGGCCCGCCACGGTGTGCCGGATGCGTTCTGCATCGACGCGTCGGAAGTCTGTGGCGTGCGCCGCACCCAGGACTTCGCTCGCGCCTGTGCCGCGCTGGGCATCGACTTCTGGTGCTACAGCGGTGACGGCGGCGTGATGACCGCGCTGTACCTGCATCTGACCGCCTCCGAGCCATCGATGATCCGTCCGCACCAGTCCCTGTTCCGCTTCACCCAGGACGTCGTCGTCGAGCAGGGCCACTTCTCGCCCGTGTCCGGTGTGTTGGCGGTCCCGGATGGACCAGGACTCGGCGTGACGCTCGATCGCTCGGCGCTGGCACGAATGCACGAGCGCTTCCGTACCGAAGGAGCGATGGCGGCGACGTCCGCGTCGGACCACGACGTGTCGTACGGCAGCGAGTTCCGTCAGCAGTAGCCGCGGTGTCACGCGGCGTGGCGGTTGCGGATCTGCGGGAGTACCTCACTCGCGAGGTGTTCGAACATGGGGACCTGGGACGGGTCGAGCGGGTAGTACAGGCCGACGTCGGTGATGCCGAGCGCGACGATCGATTCGACCATCTCGGTGAACAGATCGGCCGACGTGTAGTAGCTGATGGCCCCGCCGTTCGGACGGGCCATTGCGTCGAACATCGTGTACGACCGCTGCAGTGACGCGGCGTCGCGACCGAGGTCGGTGCAGTAGGTGTCGACCTGCGCGCATCGGGTACGCGTCTCGGCGAGCTGGTCGGCGAACGCGACCTCGAACGACAGGCTGTTCCAGATGTCTGCCCACCGTGCCGCATGACGCATCATGCGCGGCCCCATCGCCCCGACCATGATCGGCGGGCGCGGCGACTGGACCGGGCGCGGGTTCATGAACGCACCGTCCACGTCGTAGTACGTCCCGTGGAACGTGGTGACTTCGTCGGTCAGCAGGCGGTCGACGATCTCGACGTACTCGCCGAAGCGGGCGACCCGTTCGGGTGCGTCCCAGTTGGGCAGGCCGGCCATCGCGTAGGACGGGTCGATCGTCAACCCGGTGCCGAGGCCTACCTCGATGCGCCCGTTGGAAATGTGGTCGAGCGTCAGTGCCTGGCGGGCGTGCATTGCCGGGTTGCGCAGCGGGATCTGGGCGACGCACGTCGTCAGCCGGATCGTGTTCGTCGCCGAGGCCAGCGCGGCGAGCAACGCCCACGACTCGAACCACGGGCTCGGCGGATTCGTCCAGTCGACGAAATGATCGGCGATGGCGCCGACCTCGATGCCGAGATCCTCCATCCGCCGAAATCGGCCGAGCATCTCGTGCCAGGGAGTGTTGGGCAGCGACAGGACGTGGAAACGGAGCGGGAATCCCATCGACGTAACCCTTGCACATGCAACGGCCAGCAGATCCTCGGTTTGGTCGATTGCTCGGTTGGGGAACCGTCTGGCGTCATGAACACCCCGACGATCGATCTCTCCCACCGCGGCGTACCGCAGAACGACTGGACCACAGTCGTGCACGGCCTCCCCGAGTTCGACGCAACGTTGCACCAGCGTCTTGTGGTCGTCGCCCCCCATCCCGACGACGAGACGTTGGGCGTCGGCGGCCTGATCGCCGAGACCAGTCGGCGCAGGGTTCCCGTGATGATCGTCTCGGTCAGTGACGGCGAGGCAGCTCCGGTGCCTGGCTCGACCCCGATAGAGCTCGCGATCCGCCGACGCGACGAGCTGCGCCTGGCGTCAGCACGCCTCTGCGTCGCCGGTGCCGTCGATGTCCAACGGTGGGCGCTTCCGGACGGCCGGCTCACCGAGGTCGAGCGTGAGATCACGACCCGGCTACGCCGCTTGGTGCAGCCCGGCGATCTCGTCGTCGGTACCCTTCCCGGCGACGGCCATCCTGATCACGAGGCGGTCGGCCGCGCTGTTCACGCGATGGTCGCAACGCCGGGAGTCTCCGTGGCGTTCTACCCGGTGTGGTCGTGGCATTGGCACGACCCGGCCAGGTCCTCGGTCGCTGCGAACGGCCGAGTCGTGCAGCTGTCCGCGGCGGCGTTGCGCGCCAAGCTCGATGCGCTCCAGGCCTACGCCTCGCAGACCACGGGTGATGTACCCGTGCTTCCGGCGCACTTCGTGCAGCGCTTCGATCGACCGTACGAGGTGCTTGTGCCGGCCGAGATCGCGATCGCAGCATGAGGGTCGACCTCGATCACTTCGAGCAGATGTACAGCGCAGCCGCGGACCCGTGGAACTTCGCCGAGGACCACGTCGAGCAGCGTAAGTACGCGATCACGGTCGCATCGCTCCCGCTCGCGCGCTACCGGCGCTGCTACGAGCCGGGTTGCTCGATCGGCGCGCTGACCGAGCGCCTCGCCGCGATCGCCGATGTGGTCATCGCCCAGGAGGCGTCGCCGACAGCGGCCGAACGCGCTGCGAAACGCCTCGCCACGCACACGAACGTCGAGGTGCGCGGCGGCTCGATTCCGGAGATGTGGCCGAACGGCACGTTCGATCTGATCGTGTTCTCCGAGCTCGGGTACTACTGGGACACCGACGAACTGCGCTCGATCGCGGTCCGTTTGACACAATCGATCGAGACGGGCGGGCACCTCGTTGCCGTTCACTGGCTCGGTCAGTCAGACGATCATCTGCTCAGCGGCCGAGAGGTCCACGACGTGCTGCGGAGCGCGTTCGGCCGCTCGATCGTCCACCACGAGGACGAGACGTTCGTCCTCGAGGTCTGGACATCACGATGAACCCCCGCCACCACGCGATCCGCACTGTGGTCGTCGGCATCCCGGCTCACGACGAGGCCCCTCACGTCGTTGCCTGTCTGCAGGCGGTGTTGCGCGCCGCCGACTCCCTGCCACGCCACGTCGGGGTGATCGTGGCGTTGGCCGCAGACTCGTGTTCGGACGGCACCGAGCGGCTCGCCTCCGAGGTCGGCCGCACCGACCCGCGCGTCGTCGTCTGCTGCGGCGACTGGCGGTCGGCCGGCTCGGCACGCGCCGCGGCCATCCAGCTCGGCTTGTCCGTTCAAGCCGGCTCGGTGTCGGGCCGGGTCGGGGGCTCCGCCGATCACGAGACCTGGATTGCGACGACGGACGCCGATACGGCGGTCCGCGCCGACTGGCTGGTGCGCCAGCTGCGGCACGCCGAACGGGGCGTCGAGGCGATCGCCGGCATCGTCGAGCTGCTCGACGACGACGACCGAACCGATCACGTCGCAGCGACGTTCGATCGGTTGTACACGCTCGGGGACCGGGATCATCCGCACGTCCACGGCGCCAACCTCGGGGTACGCGCCGATGCGTACGCTGCCGCCGGTGGATTCGCCGACCTCGCCCTCGCCGAGGACCATGCGCTCTGGAACGAGCTGCACCGTCTCGGCCGTTCGTGCATGTCAGCGCTGGACGTTGTCGTGGCGACGAGTGCCCGCCTCTGCTCGCGCGCTCCCGGCGGCTTCGCCGACACGATTGCCGCGGCGGTCGCTGCCGTGGTGACCGTCGAAATGTCGCCGGCATGACGGCGACATCGCGGTCCGGCGAGCTGCGCGCCCGGCTGGACCCATACCTGTCGGCGTGGCTACCGGTGCCCGGTCGGGGCCACACGGGAGACCGGTTCGCTGCGCTGTTCGAGTGCGGCCGCGCCGACCTCGAAGTCGCCCGACTCGCCGAGGCGCACCATGATGCGCGGGCCATCGCCGCCGAGTTGGACCGCGAACTGCACCCCGACGCCGTCTACGGCGTCTGGGCGGCGAGCGGGCCAGATCCGCTGACCGTCGTTCGCAGTGATCGTGGTCTGGCGATCACCGGGTCCGTGCCGTGGTGCACCGGTGTCGGCATCGTCGACCGTGCGCTCGTGACGGCGAAGACCTCGACCAGCGACGCGCCGATCCTGCTCGACATCGCGATCAACGACGGTTCGGTCGTCGACGATTCTTCGCCGTGGGTGGCTGCGGCGTTCGCAGCGACACACACCGCCACCGTTCGGTTCGACACGGTGCTCCACGATTCGGCCATGATCGGCGGTGCCGGCGAGTACCTGACTCGGCCCGGGTTCTGGCATGGAGCAATCGGCGTCAGCGCCGTCTGGGCCGGCGGCTTGCGTGGCCTGTTCGAGCTCCATCTCGCCCGTTGGAAGCGGCGCGACGAGCACTCCCTCGCTCATCTCGCCTCGGCATACGCGGCCACTCGGGCGACGCACGCGACCCTCGTCGCGGCCGCCGTCGAGATCGACGCCGATCCAACCGAGTACGCCGTGGCCGAGGCCCGGGCACGATCGGTGCGCCACACCATCGAGCGGCTGTCTACCACGGCGCTGGACGACCTCGGCGTCGGCGCAGGACCGGAACCGCTGGCCCACGACGCAGCGATCATCGAGCGGACCCAGCAACTGCAGCTGTACATCCGCCAGTGCCACGGCGAGCGGGATCTGGCACCCCTCGGCCGCCACCTCCTCGACGTCCGGGCTGCGGCCCAGGCAGGCGATGCCATCGGCCATGGTGGCGGGCCGGGCTCCTGACCGGCGAGGGTGATCTGCCAGGATCGCTGACGGTCCGGGCCGGCTGCATCACAGCCGATGTCGACGGGCAGAGACATGGGGGGAGTTCTCGAAGATGGCACGCACGTATCTCGTCACCGGCTCCGCGTCCGGCATCGGCTATGCGACCATGGTGTATCTACGTGAGCAGGGTCATCGCGTCATCACCCTCGATCTCCACGACGCCGATGTCGTCGCCGACCTCGCCACGCCCCAGGGTCGCGATGCTGCGGTCGCAGGCGTCGCATCGCTCGCCGGGGAGACACTCGATGCCGTCGTCGCCTGCGCCGGCACGGCGGTGATGACCGGGCTGACGATGCGGGTCAACTACTTCGGCACGATCGCCCTGCTGGAGGGCGTGCGCCCGTTGCTCGCCGCGGCCGCCGCACCCCGGGTCGTGGTCATCTCGTCGATCGGTGTCGTGTTCTCCGCCATCGACGCTGCGGTCGAGGCCTGCCTCGACGGTGACGAGGAGGCCGCCGTGACAGCGGCACGTGAGCGTACGCCCGGTGGCTCACACGCGGCATCAGCAGCTCACACAGAACATCTGTGTGAGCACAAACGCCAGACTCTGAGGTTTGTGCTCGCACAAAGCCTCCGTGTGAGGA
>JANXUX010000315.1 GCA_025351965.1 Actinomycetes bacterium
ACCACGACCACGACCCGCACCAGGACCCGAACGTCGAAACCAATCCTTCTCACGCTCCACAACAACCTCCAAAATCGGGAGACCGTTGCGCACACGACCTGAGCCCGCCCATCAACGTTGATGATGTGCGGTGACATGAACGACGAGAGAGGGGGAGATCAGGCCTTGGTGAAGCTCAGCAGGAACTCGATCGTGCCATTGTCCTTGGTGGTGACTGCGCCGTTGGATGGGTTGGCGATGCCGTAGTCGACGAACACCACGTCGGTGGAGCCGAGCACATCGATGACGTCACCGTTGCGCTGGGCCGTGACCTCCAGCGTCACCGGCTTGGTCACGCCGTGCAGGGTCAGGTCGCCCGTGGCCGACGCGGTGATCTCGGTGCCGTCGGTGGGGACGGTTCCGAGGTCGATCGGCTGGGTGATCGCGAACGTCGCGGTCGGGAACGTCGCCGTCTCCATGATCTCGCCCCTGAACTTGCGGTCGCGGTTGTCCTCGTCGGACTTGAGTGTCGTCATGTCGACCGTGAACTCTGCAGCGGTGATGGCCGCGCCGTCGAGCGTGAGCGCGCCGGTGACGGCGGTCGTGCGCCCGACACCCTCGGTGTCCTGGCCGAAGAGAACTTCGACGACGCGGTAGCCGACGTAGTTGGCCGTGACGTCGTCGGACATCGTCAGCGTGTAGTCCACGGCATCGCCGGCCGGCGCGGTGGTCGGGGCCCTTGCCGACGTGTCGGCGGGTGCCGCCGTCGTGGCGGTCGTCTCTGCCGGTGCGACCGGGTCAGCTGTCGTTGCGATGGTGGTCTTGGCGGTGCTGTCGGGTCGCGTCGGCAGACCTTGATCCTGGACCGACGCTGGCGCATCCTCCTTGATGAAGTTGATGTACACGAATGGGATGGCGACTGCGGCGACCGCTGCGAGGGCAACCAATCCGATCACGACCTTGACCCAACGCTTCATCGGCTTGTCTCTGCTCATCGTGGGCTCCTACGGTCCGTCGGCCTGCTCGGTTTCATGCACTCTTGCGTATTCAAGCAATCCGCGGGGTGGTGAGCCGTCGGAGCCCGCTGAGAATCCGGTGCGAGAGGTCGCGGACGAGTCGACCCAACAGGCGATGAACAGCGGTCGGAGCGCCGTACGCCCGTAACCTGGGAGAGCAGCGTCGGGTGTTTCCCACGGCGCGTGCCGTGTCCCAAGGAGCCAGCGTGAGCCTCACCATCGAAGTCGTTCGTACCGTACCGACCACCGCCGCGGCAGTCGGCGTCCCCGTCGGCACGTCGGGCGCCGTGCCGAAGTCGTTGGGTCTGAGCCGCGCCGCGCTCACCGCGAACGGGTTCGAGGGCAAGCCCGGCCAGACGCTCGTGGTGCCCGCAGCCGACGGCCCGGCGCTGATCGCGGTCGGCATCGGCAAGCCCGCCGACCTGACCGAGAACGGTCTGCGCAGTGCTGCCGCTTCGTTCGCCCGCGCGGCCGGTAAGCGTGCCGCGTTGGCGACCTCGCTCGCCGACCTCGATGGCGTCGATCCCGTCGGAGCGGCGAAGGCCGTCGTCGAGGGCGTCACGCTCGCCAACTACCGATTCGTCGGGCTGAAGAACGACAAGACCGGCTCACCGGCGACGTCGCTGGCCCTCGTGGTGCGGTCGGCTCGGACCGCCGGCGCCAAGCGGGGCGCCGAGCAGGGCGCAGTGACCGCCGGCGCGGCCACGCTCGCCCGAGACCTCGCCAACACCCCTCCCGCCTACATGACTGCGCGGATCCTCGCCGATAAAGCGGTCGAGATCGCGACGGCCGCCGGTCTCGGCGTGGAGGTCTTCAACAAGGACCAGCTCCAGGCAATGGGCTGCGGTGGCATCGTCGGCGTGAACGCCGGCAGCACCGAGCCGCCGCGCATGGTGCGCCTGACGTACATCCCCGCCAACGCGACCGGACACGTCGTCCTCGTCGGCAAGGGCGTCACCTACGACTCCGGCGGCATCAGCCTGAAGCCCAGCGATGCGTCACACGCATCGATGAAGATGGACATGAGCGGCGCGGCCGCAGTGCTCGCCACGCTCGGTGCGTTGCCGGCGCTCGGCTGCGCAACGGCCGTCACCGGCTACCTGATGTGCACCGACAACATGCCGAGCGGCAGTGCGTTGAAGCTCGGCGACGTGCTGACGATGCGCAACGGCAAGACGGTCGAGATCCACAACACCGACGCCGAAGGTCGCCTGATCCTCGCCGATGGTCTGTCGCTCGGTGCCGAGTCCAAGCCCGACGCGATGGTCGACATCTGCACCCTCACCGGTGCGGTGCTGAGCGCGCTCGGTGACCGCATGGCCGGTGTGCTCGGCAACAATCAGGCCTTGATCGACCAGGTCCGTGCCGCCGGCACCCGCACCGACGAACCCACGTGGCAGCTTCCGCTCGCCAAGGAGTATCGCAAGCTGCTCGACAGCCACGTCGCCGATATGCGCAACATCGGCGGCCCGCTAGCCGGCACCATCACTGCGTCGCTGTTCCTCGACGAGTTCACCAACGATGTCCCGTGGGCGCACATCGACATGGCCGGCACGATGAAGATGGACGGCGACGAGGGGTGGCTGGCCAAGGGCGCCACCGGTTACGGCACCCGTCTGTTGATCGATCTCGTCACCAAATTCACGCCCTTCTCGTAGTCACGTGCGTCGTCCGGACGTCGTGCCGGATCAGGCCGGCACGCATTGCCGGACGGCCTCCACCGCTTCTCGCGGCGGGATGCCGATCGAGAGCAGTTGGCGCTCCAACTGGTGTGGTTCGTCACCGAGACGGATCATCGTGTTCGCCAGCTCGATGGCTCGCGCCAGACGGTGCTCGTCGGTCCTGCTGCGCTGGATCCACTCGGTGTGTGCGGCCTGGAGATGGGGCGGCAGCTTGCGCAACTGGCGAAGGGCGAGAGGTGGAATTTGTCGGCGGACGGCGATGCCGCGGGCGGTGTCATGTGCGACGCCGAACATGATGCAGCGGTTGAGCGCCTTGCCGAACGGGCTGTGGACGCCCGCCGTCAACGACAACCCGAGTGCATTCGCAGTCTCGGCCAGATCGAGCTCGTAGCCCTCGGGGTACGCATCGAGTCCCGTGACCAGACGCCGGAGCAGCCAGGTCGATGTCGGGCCGAGGATGCCCAGCCAGAACAGTTCGACGTAGGCACTGCGGGCATCGAAGCCAACGGCCTCCACGACCGGGTCGTGCCACGGCTGGACGATGAGGGTGGGCGCGAGCGGGGCGAGCAACATGGGCAACCTCCGAGATTGGGATGATCATCGACGCAGGGGAGGCTGCACGGGTGAGTGCTCCGAGATCGGCGGGATGGAAAACAAACTCCTCGGGTGGGCGACGAGTCCTGAGATCGCGAGGGGCTCGGCTCACCATCGTTCACTAGGGTCAGCGGTGTGATCGTGGTGGTGATCGTCCTGAGCCTGGTGGCCGTCGTCGCGACGGCCGTGGTCGTCGTGACCCGCCAGCGACTGATCGAGCAGCGACGGTTGACAGCGGCAGCGGCCCTGCTGGCGACTCAGCGCGCTGTCGAGATCGAGGTCCGCGATGCCGCGCTGCGTACCGCCGAGCAGCAGCGTGCCGACGCCGATGAACGCGCCGAGGCATCCAGGGCGGCCGCTGCGCTCGCTGCGCAGGAGCAAGTGGTGGCCGAAGCCGAGGCAGCGTCCGCCATCGCCGCCGGCGACGCAGCCAAACTGGTCGCCAACGCAGCCAAACTGGCCGCCGACGAGGCCAGGCAGGCCGCCGACGAGGCCAGGCAGGCTGCCGACGAAGCGAGCTCTGCTCGCACCGATGCAGAGGAACGAGCAACAGCCGCTGATCAGCGTGCCGCCGAGGCGGCGTCGGTGGGCATCGACCCGCACGTGCTCTGGGCGCTCGAGCGCCATCGCAGCGACCGTACCTGGCGCTTCAGCGTGGCCATCGGGCCCGAGACCCGCTCGGTCTTCGACGACGTGGAGCACCCCCTCGTCGAGGCGCTGCGCGTCGAAGTCGCAGCGACACGCGAAGAGGCCGGCACGGTCGTCGCACTCGACGTCGATCTGTCGGTGCCGGTCACCTCGGCCGGATCGCTGCTGACGCTGCGGGCCGCCCAGGAGCTGCTTGCCGACGTGGTTCGCCGCGCCGAGCAGGTCGTGCTCACCGTTGGCCACGATGGCAAGGACGTGGTCGTGACCGTTGCGGCGATCGATGAACACGGTGTGTCGATCGAGCTGGCACCGCTGGACACCCCGCCGACGCTGGGCCTCGTTGCTGTGCCGGGCGGCGTGCGGGTCGTCGGCGCCGTGGTGGTGGTCTGAAGATGCGCGATCTCGGCGCCGCCGGGGAATTGCTGGCCGGCGCCGATCGCGTCGCCGTACTGACCGGCGCCGGCATCTCGACGGACTCCGGTATTCCCGACTTCCGCGGACCGAGCGGGCTCTGGACGAAGAACCCGGCGGCGGAGAAGTCGGCGACGCTCCAGCACTACCTCGCCGACGCAGACGTGCGCCGGTTCGCCTGGGAGAACCGGCTGGCCAACTCCGTCCATCTCCGCGAGCCGAACGCCGGCCACCGCGCCATCGTCGACCTGGAGCGTCACGGCAACGTCCACGCGCTCGTGACCCAGAACGTCGACGGGTTGCACCAGCGCGCCGGCAGCGATGTGGATCGGGTGATCGAGGTCCACGGCACGATGCACTGGACGTGTTGTTGGACCTGTGGCGATCGACGGCCGATGGTCGAATCCCTGGAGCGGGTGGGGGCAGGGGAGTCGGATCCCGACTGCCTCGTGTGCCGGGCCGCCGGGCGGACAGCGCAGGGCCAGGGCATCCTCAAGAGCGACACGATCAGCTTCGGCCAGAACCTCGACGAGACAGTGATCGCCCGAGCGCTCGCAGCCGCCGATGCATGTGATGTGCTGCTCGCAGTCGGTACGTCACTGCAGGTGAACCCGGTGGCCAACATGGTGCCTCGTGCCAAGCGGGCTGGCGCAGCGATCATCATCGTCAACGGCGAAGTGACCAAGCTCGATCATCACGCCGACCTCGTTCTGCGCGGCTCGATCAGCGACGTCCTCACCGAGGTCGTCGCCGAGTCCGAGACGCGCCGCAATACCCGACCAATTGGGTAGCCTTTCGCTATGCCTACGTTCCGTGACCTGCTCTCTGCAGCCAAAGCCGAGATCACCGAGATCGACACTGCCGGTGCGGAATCCCGTATCGCCGAAGCCCGTGCCGCTGGCACACCGCTGACCGTCCTCGACGTCCGCGAGCCCGACGAGTTCGACCAGGGCGCGCTGCCCGGCGTGATCCACATCCCGCGAGGCCACCTCGAAGCCCAGATCGAGAACCGCATCGCCGACAAGTCCGCTCCGGTCATCGCGTACTGCGCCGGCGGTGTGCGTTCGGCGTTCGCGGCCAAGACGCTGCAGGACCTCGGCTACACCGACGTGGTGTCGATGGCCGGCGGCTTCGGCAAGTGGAAGGACGAGGGTCGCGACTGGAAGAAGCCGGTCGTCTTGACCGCCGAGCAGCGCGACCGCTACGGCCGCCACCTGCTGCTCCCCGAGGTCGGCACTGAGGGCCAGGCCAAACTGCTCGCCAGCAAGGTGCTCATGCTCGGCGCCGGCGGCCTCGGCTCGCCCGCTGCGCTGTACCTCGCCGCTGCCGGCGTCGGCACGATCGGCATCGTCGACATGGACGAGGTCGATGCCTCGAACCTGCAGCGCCAGATCCTGCACAACCTCGACCGCATCGGTGATCGCAAGGTCGACAGCGCGAAGAAGACGCTGACCCTGCTCAACCCCGATGTCGATGTCGTCACCTACGACACCCGCCTCGACGCCAGCAACATCATGGACATCATCGCCGGGTATGACGTGATCGTCGATGGTGCCGACAACTTCCCGAGCCGCTACCTGCTCAACGACGCCAGTGTGAAGCTCGGCATCCCGGTCGTGCACGGGTCGATCTTCCGGTTCGAGGGCATGGTCAGCGTGTTCCATCCGCTGCAGGGCCCGACGTATCGCGACATGGTGCCCGAGCCGCCGCCCGCCGAGCTGGCACCGAGTTGCGCCGAGGCCGGCGTGCTCGGCGTGCTGCCGGGCATCATCGGTTCGATCCAGGCGCTGGAGACGATCAAGTTGCTGCTCGGTCTCGGCGAGCCGTTGATCGGTCGCATCCTGTCGGTCGACACCTCCGACATGAGCTTCCGCACGTTCAACCTTCGCAAGGATCCTGCCAACCAGGTGACCTACGAGAACCGCGATCGCATCATCATTAGCGACCTCGAAGGCCTTTGCGCTCCAGGGTTGCACGACTGACGCACTAATATCTCGACTCGTGCTGGTAGCGACGGGGCAGCGGAAGACGACGAGAAGGCTGTGGGTCCACGGGCCGACGGCAGACATTGTCCTTGGGTGGTGTTGGCTGCCGATCGCAGTGCTCGTGCATTCCGTCGAAGCCAACCTCACGGCCGTTCAGTCGATCATGGGTGTGATCTTCCTGATCTCGTTTGCCCACCAACCGTTGACCCTCGGCCTCGTCTACGGCGACCCGGCGCAGCGAAGCGCCCATCCCCGCCTCTACCGATGGGCCCCGTGGATTGCCTTCGCCCTGATCGTCATCGGGCTCAACGTCAGCCTCACCACCATCGCCTTGATGGCGGGGCTGTGGAACGCCGAGCACACGCTGATGCAGCGTTACGGCGTGATGCGCATCTACGGTCGCAAGGCCAGCGACGATCACAGCCAAATCGAGAAACCGATGCTGATCGCCTGGCTGATCGCCGGCATCGCCTACCTCGGCGGGTACGTCAACCTGCAGCGCATGGTGCACAAGTTGGGCTTCGGTGGCACCAACGCACGCAGCGTCGGACTGCTCGCCGGCCTCACCTCGCTGAGTCGGGTCCTGTTCTG
>JANXUX010000335.1 GCA_025351965.1 Actinomycetes bacterium
GTCGATGTCCTGATCGGCATCGGTGGCACACCAGAGGGTGTCACCGCCGCCGCGGCGCTGAAGTGCATGGGTGGCGAGATCCAGGGACGGCTCTACGCCCGAAACGACGAGGAGCGCGACGCGGCGATCGCCGCCGGCTACGACCTCTCTCGCGTGTTGACCACGAACGATCTGGTCCAGGGCGACAACTGCTTCTTCGCTGCAACGGGCATCACCAACGGCGCGCTCCTGCGCGGCGTGCGCTACGACTCACTCGGTGCACACACCCAGTCGCTGGTGATGCGCTCACAATCCGGCACCGTCCGCCTGATCGATGCTCACCACAAGATCGACAAGCTGAAGACCTTCGCCTCCGTCGACTACGAGTGAGCTGTCGAGGGCTTTCTCGCTCAGTCCGTTGAGCGCTGCACCAACGCGCTGACCCGGCGGGTCACCGCACGCGGACTGAGTCCAGAGGCGACGGCCATCACCCGGTAGAACGCGCCGGGGACCGAGATCGCCCGTCCGCTGGCGACATCGTTCAGTCCGGTCGCAGCAACGTGGTTTACGTCGGACCACGCGAATCGCGGGTAGTTGGTTGCGTGGGCACCGCTGTTGCTGATGCTCTGGAACTCGGTCCTGGTCAGGCCCGGGCACAGCGCCGTCACGTGCACACCGGTGCCGCGCATCTCCTCGTGAAGGCTCTCGGACAGATTGGTCACGAACGCCTTGGTGGCGGCGTAGACGGCCATCTTCGGCGCTGGCTGGAAGCTCGCCATACTGCTCACGTTGAGCAGGTAACCGCAGCCGCGTGGCACCATCGCGGTGAGCGCTGCATGGGAGATGCGCGTGAGCGCCTGAACGTTCAGTCCGATCTCGTCGTGGAGCCGATCCGCGTCGGCGTTCTGGAAGCGTCCTGTGGTGCCGAACCCGGCGTTGTTGACGACGAGGTCGATCGTGTCGGTCCCGTCGGCGATACGCGAGCACACCGCGGTGAGGTCATCCGTGTCGTTGAGATCGGCGGTCAACACCTCGAACCCCGCGTAACGGTCGGCAATCGCCTGGAGGCGTGCGGTCCGTCTGGCGACGAGCACGGTGGGGACACCGGCGGCGCCGAGCAGATGCGCCATTGCCTCGCCGATGCCGCTCGAGGCGCCCGTGAGCAGTCCGGACCGGAACGGATAGGTGGTCGATGGGTTGGTCGTCATCGGATGGGTACCTCTGTCGTGAACTGGACCTCGTCGAACTGGTTGTAGCGGGCCGTGACGAGCAACGTCCAGGTGGCTGCGTACGGGAACGTCGCGGCCGGTGTCGTGTAGTGGCCGGCTCCGCTACGCGTGACGGGGATCTCGAGCGCGGCGACGTCCCGGCTCGGGTCGCTGATCTCGATGTGCACCTCGTCCGGCTCGATCAGGCTGCTTGCAGCACTGGACAGATAGAGGTGCAGCTCGTTCGGCCCGGTGCGGCCCGGCTCGATCGTGATCGAGGCGAGGTAGTCGTTGTCGAGGAGCGTGATCGAGAACGGCTTCGAGGCAATGACCTGCGCCGGATTGGCCGCCATCAGCAGCGATGTCGACGTCAGGATCGCGATCGCGAGAATGCCCTCGATGGCAATCGACTTGCCGAGCCGGGGCCGATCCAGCCCGCTCGGCCGCGCTGCGGCGCCGTCGGCATCATCCCTCTCGGCCGCATCACCCTGGCCGATCACGCCACGACGGACCACGCGTCGGCTCACGCTCGCGACCATCAACAGCACGACGACGAAGGTCAGCTTCCAGATCAAGGCGGTGCCGTAGCTCGTGTTCGTCAACGCATCGAACGAGCCGAGCTGGCGGATCGACTGGATCACGCCACTGGCCACGACGGTCGCGATCATGGCCAGGGCGAGCGCCGAGTACCGCTGGGCACCCACGACCGTGAGCCGACGGAATCCGACGATGAGCACGACGAGCCCACCGAGCCAGACGGCCATCGCCGACACGTGCACAGCCGTGGCGAGGATGCCGACGAGGACCCATCGACCTGTCGCCCCATGGCCGCCGTACGCCGACACCACACCGACGGCGACGAGGCCGGCGACGGACAGCGCTCGCCACCACGGCGTGGTCCGTTCGGCGATGGTCAGTACCAACCCGATCCCGAAGACGGCGAGGATGGCCGCACGCACGGCCCACGCTGTGCCGATGCGCGTGTCGAGCGCGGCGCTCCACGCACTCGACTCGGACAGCACCGACAGCGACCGTCCGGTGGCGTATCCCACCTCGAGCGGTAGCTGCAACAGGCCGGCGACCGCACCGACGACAGCGCCACCGAGGATGACACGCCGGATGGTACCGGTCACCTCGACCACGCCCCACCCGAGCACGATCGTGCCACCGAACACGAGCGCGATCGCGGCGATGATGAGCCCGCGGGTGATGGCCAGGCCGATGCCTGCGGGTCGGCTGGAGTGCTCACGGCCGAGGATGTCGGTCAGGATCCCGGGCTGCAGGTCCGAGGTCGGACCCACCTGGAACGTGAAGGCGCCCTGCACCGGATGCGAGTCAGCTGAGACAACGCGCCAGTCGACGACGTAGGAGCCGTTCGGGATCGAGCCGATCTCGACACGGACCGCTGTGTCGGCCCCGCCCGGGTGCGACGCTGCGCCGACCTCGACGGACGCACCGTCGCCGTCGAAGAGTCGGATGGCGCCGAGGCTGATTTCGACGGGTTCGCTGAAGCTCAGCGTGATGTGCTCGGGGGCGGTGTCGAGCACCGTGCCGGCCGCGGGGTCTGTACTGAGCAGTTCGGCATGGGCAAGGGCCTGGCCGGGCAGTGCCAACAGCGTGGCGAGCGCAGTGACGAGGAGCCCGACGATCCAGCGCTTCACGAAGGCCGCCCTGTGAGCTCGGCCGCCGAGGAGTGTTCCGTCGTCGGCACGAGTGCCCCGGCCAGTGCAGATGCCACCACGCCCAAGCACAGCGCAATGGCAACCGTGACGCCGATCCGCTGGCCGACGGCGGGAAGCCATCCGGCGAGCATCTCGTGCTCGAACACCTCGAGGCGCGTCGCCGCGAGCGCGCCGGCGGTGACGGCTGCGGCAACCGACAGCAGCGGGCGCCTGACGAGGGTCGCGAGCAGGGCGACGGCGATCACGACCGCGCCGAGGACGTGTCGCGTGGTGCTGCCGCCCTGGCCGAACAGTGCTGCGATCGCCCCGTCGAGCGCGACGAACCCCAGGATCCGCTCCGTACCAGGACCCAGCACGAACACGGACGCGATCGCCAGACCACCGAGGGCTGCAGCGCCGAGCCAGATGTACCGGTCGGGCTTCGGCAGCCAGGTGACCCTGATGACGGCCGAGACCGGGCGGCCGTCGATGACCATGTCGACCCGATTGGCAGCGAAGATGACTCGCTCCACGTCGGGGTCGGAGATCACGTCAGCGCGTGGAGTCGTGCTCATCCAGTGCGCCCGGTGGTCGTGCCAGCGGACGGTGGAGCCATCTGCGATCGTGGTCCAGGCCGGATCAGCAGTGGCCGACGCGGTCGCCGGTGGGTTGGTCGAGGCGAACCGGTCGAGGTCGAGGTAGTGCGCCGGTGAGTTGTCGTTCTCGGATACTCCCGATGCGTCGAGTCGCAGGTATGGCTCGCCGGAGTAGCCGAGCACCATCACGACCTGCGCGGTCGTGCGCTGCAGCTCGAGGCGATTGCCGAGTTCGACGACGCGCAACGTGATGCCGGTCGCGTCGCCGTCGAAGCCGGTGATCTGGATCCGGTAGTCACTACTGCTCCCACCGGTGCCGTCGTGGGCGAGGGCTGTCGCAGCGGGCGCGAGGACGCAGGTCATCGAGAACAGTACGGTCAGCGCCGCCCGTAGGGGCGTGGGAGGCACGACACGCATATGCGACAACGGTCGTTGCGCCGGTCGGCGAAGTTCCCACAGCCCTGACGCTTTCGACGGACACGACGGTCGAGGAGACCGCCGTGGCGAACTCGGGTCAGTGGTTGCCGGCCGACGTGCCGTTGAGGCCGCCGGTGGCGTTCAGCCGGGCGTGGGCCCGGGCCAACGCACACTCTGCCTCCGCGCTGGACTCGTGGGCGAGCTGAGCCTCGGCACGCTCTTTGGCCTTGAGCGCCCGGGCACGGTCGATCTGATCGGACAGCTCGGCGACATCGGAGAGGATGTTCACCTTGTTGTTGCTGACCTCGACGAAGCCACCGTGCACGGCGACATCGGTGATGGTGCCGTCAGCGAGGTAGACGCGGGTGTGGTTCTCGACCAGTGCACCGAGGAACGGGGCGTGGCCGGGGAGGAATGCGATCTCACCGGCGTCGAGGATGCGGGTGATGACCTGCGTCGCCTCACCGGTGAAGAGGACCTTCTCCGGCGAGACGAGGCTGACGGTCATCGTGGCGCTGGCCATGATCAGCCTGCGCCTTCGAGGAGGCCTTCACCGTTGCTGGTGAGGCTCAGGCCACGGCGCATCAGGCTGCACCCTCCTGGAGGGCCTTCGCCTTGGCGAGTACCTGCTCGACACCACCGACGTTGAGGAACGCCTGCTCCGGCACGTCGTCGAGGTCGCCCTTGACGATGGCCTCGAAGCTCTCGACGGTCTCGAGAACGGGGACCGTCTCGCCGCTGACGCCCGTGAAGACCTCGGCCACATAGAACGGCTGGCTCAAGAAGCGCTGCACCTTGCGCGCACGCGACACGGTGAGGCGGTCCTCTTCGGAGAGCTCGTCGAGACCGAGGATGGCGATGATGTCCTGCAGCTCCTTGTAGCGCTGGAGGATCTCCTGCACGCTGCGAGCGACGTTGTAGTGACGATCACCGACGACTTCGGGCTGGAGGATGGTCGAGGTGGACGACAGCGGGTCAACAGCCGGGTAGATGCCGAGTGAGGCGATCTGGCGGCTGAGTTCGGTGGTGGCATCGAGGAAGGTGAACGTGGTGAACGGGGCCGGGTCGGTGTAGTCGTCGGCAGGCACATAGACGGCCTGCAGCGACGTGATCGAGCGGCCACGGGTGGATGTGATGCGCTCCTGGAGTGCACCCATCTCGTCGGCCAACGTCGGCTGATAACCCACGGCTGACGGCATGCGGCCGAGCAGCGTTGAGACTTCCGAACCGGCCTGGACGAAGCGGAAGATGTTGTCGACGAACAACAACACGTCCTGGTTCTGCACGTCGCGGAAGTACTCGGCCATGGTGAGCGCCGAGAGCGCGACCCGCAAGCGGACTCCCGGTGGCTCGTCCATCTGGCCGAAGACGAGTGCCGCTTTTTCGAACACGCCCGACTCGGTCATCTCGATCATCAGGTCGGTTCCCTCGCGGGTGCGCTCGCCGACACCGGCGAACACCGACACGCCAC
>JANXUX010000018.1 GCA_025351965.1 Actinomycetes bacterium
GGACCCGCGATGCTCAAAGACCGGAGCGTCACCGCCCGAACGCACCGTGTACTCCAGCTCGAGACTGACGACTCCGTTTTCGAGTATCTGGACTCTGCATCTAGCCGAGTAGGAATCACTGCGCTATCAGAACGACTCGACAAGCCGATCGGAATAATCGGCCTCGGAGGAACAGGCGCTCAGCAACGACCCGACCAGGATGGCCACGAGGGCACAACGACGGACGGATCTCGTGTGATCGCGATCGTGGAGGTGACCTGGTGTGACGGGCAACATCGACGAACCGTACTGCACCGGCGGACCCCTCCCGCGCGGTGGTCGTCCCGATCGAGTGGCCGAGCCTGCCGTGAGCGTTCGACCTCAGGCAGATGAGAAAACTCTGCGCAGGAGCTCCCCAGACTGCTCCGAGCCGAGAACGAGAACAACCGCAGGTCTGTGACCTGCGGCTGCCTTGTGGAGCTGTGGGGAATCGAACCCCAGACCCTCTCCATGCCATGGAGATGCTCTACCAACTGAGCTACAGCCCCCGATTTGAAAGCCAGATGAAGATACCAGCGCCCCCGGGCGGAGCAACTCACCCGGCCGAGATTCCCGCAAGTCGATGCTGTCGAGCCCAAGTCACGCTTGCTCGGTGGCGACTGTCTCCAGTTCCCACGGAATGAACGGTGCATCGCGGTACAACCGCTCGATCTCGTAGAACGAGCGGGTCTCGTCGCTGAACACGTGGATGACGATGTCGCCGTAGTCGATGAGCACCCACTGCTGCTCGCGAGCGCCCTCGACCCGCAGTGGCGATCGGCCGGTCTCCTCGCGGATCCGACCCTCGACCTCGTCGGCCAAGGAGCGGACGAGGCGGCGGTTGGCCGCGCTCGTGATGACGAAGTACTCGACCACGGCGAGGATCGGTCCGACCTCGATCACCAGTGTGTCCGTTGCCTTCTTGTCGTCGACGACACGCGCCGCGAAGCACGCCAGTTGTTTCGAGCTCAGATCAGTGGTCATCTCAGGACGACACGGTACTGGCGGAAGTGTCATCAACCGATGCAACGGTGTTGCTCGACCCGTCACTGCCGGACGCCTCCGGTTGTGTAGTGGTCGACTCGCTGGCTTGCACCCGCGAGAGCATCCCCTCCAGATAGGTGCGTCCGACAACGATGACGACGTTCACCAACGGGAACTGGAACGGCGGGTCTTTGAACGTGACCGTGCCGAGGGTGTCGGTGAACACCTGGAGCTCGGCCGACTGCAGACCTCCGGCAGCGAACACCGTCGTGGTGTCCGGCACGGCTTTGGTGTTGAGCGTGTAGACCTCGGGTGAGACCGAGACGACGTTGCCCGCGGCGAACAGCAGCCGCTGGACGAGATCCAACGTGACCTGGACGGGCGTCACGCCGGACAGTCCGGCTGCGTCGATGTCGGCCTGGCTCAGCCCGTTCTCGATACGAAAGCTCAGCGTCGGGTTGGGTGTGATCACCGCCGATGGAGCGAGGCCGGCCATGAGTGTCACGACTGCGGATACGTCGAGCCGGCCGACGTCGATCCCGTCTGGGTTTGTCGCGCCGGTGATCGGCGTGGTCGAGAGGTCGTTGAACACCTGGACCGGGCCTGCCAGGAAGTGCTGCATGAAGTCGGCAAAGTCGACCGGACCGTTCGGACCGAGCGCCGTCACCGCAGCCGGGTCGATGCCGGTGCCGACGGCCGCCGAGAGCGCACTCCAGATCGCGCGCACATCAGGGAGCCGCTTGGCCTCGTTCTGGGTGGGATCGCGGGCGAGCAGAACGCTGGCGGCCTGGGCCGGGGTCATCTCGGTCGTACCCGCGACGAACAGGGTCTCGGTCGATCCGCCGGCGGTGCCGGCCACGACATCGTTCGGCAGGGAGACGTTGAGGGTTTTCAGCGGGGCGAGCAACCCGGCCATGCCCGCTTCATCGACGACGCCGACCGAACCAATCGACACCCGTGACAGCGACTCGACGTCGGACACGACCGCTTCTTGGCCACCGTTGATGATGCTGTCGGCGACGGGGACCTGCATCTCCTCAGCGGACTGGGCGCTCGTCGCACTCGTGGGCATCGAGACCAGCGTCCCGCCGACACCGGTGCTCGGTGCCAGGACGAGGACGGCCAGAGAGGTCACCAACTGCTGGTCGTCGACCGTGGCCAGCATCGCTGTCGGAGTAGAGGGGAACGCCACCACCGGATAGGTCTTGGCGGCGGTTCCGGCCTTGGAGTTGCGGAGCACGTTCCAGCCGAAGTAGCCCATCGTCGGCGCCGCGCCGAGAACGAGGACGCCCGACAGTGCAGCGGCCACGGTTCGGTTGCGACGCCGTGTCGGCGACGCCGTCACCGCGGCGCCCCGTACAGCTCGCGCTCGCGGATCATCTCGAGCACCGGCTCGGTGATGAGATAGTCGAGCGGGCGGCCGTCGCTGAAGCGGGCGCGGAGATCAGTGCTCGACACCTCGAGGTGGGGCACCTCGACGCGCAGCCATTCGAACTCCGGCGGGAGCTCGACACTCTCCCCCGGACGATCCACGACCACGAGCGACGACCGCTGGGCGACCTCCTCGTAGCGGTCCCAGGTCGTGAAACCCGCAGCAGCGTCGTCACCGACTACGGTGAAGAGCTCGGCGTCGACGTATTCGTCCGCGAGGCGGCGCAGCGTGTCGGCGGTGTAGCTGGCGCCACCACGGTCGATCTCGGTGCGGCCGGCGACGAGGCCTTCCACATCCGCCACGGCGGCAGTGACCAGGGCGAACCGGTCCTCCGCAGGCGTGATCTGACGGCTTCGCTCTTTTTGCCAGGGCACGTTGGCCACCATCAGCACCACCACATCGAGTCTCAGGGCATGGCGCACGTTCACTGCGGTCACGAGGTGACCGACGTGCGGGGGATCGAACGTGCCGCCGAACAATCCGATACGTCGCGGCACGGTCGCAGAGTCTAGGAGACGGGTGCGCCGGAAGTGGCGGCGCGCGTCACACGAAGCTCTTACCATTCTGACCAGACGCGCGCTTGACCGATGGTGTACTCTGACCTTCCCCCCACATAGCTACCCCACATTTCTGCCGAATCCCCTCCGGGACAGTCAGATTTCATCTAAAACTTGCGCAATATTCGACGAGCGGACGATCTGAGCAGGTGGATGTGAAGTCGGGGCGCCACGACAGCAGTTCCGTCGTGTAACGCCCTCGCCTCGCGCCGGAAGAAATGTGTACACAACAAGAACGGTTGATTGCCTCATGAATGATTCCATCGGTCTCTACCTCAATGACATCGGTAAAGTCGCCCTGCTCAACGCGGAAGAGGAGCGCGAGCTGTCCCGCGCGATCGAGGCCGGCCGCGAGGCCGCTGAGCGGATCGCCAACGGGGAGAAGTCCGCAGCACTCAAGTCGGCTGTCAACGCTGCAGCGAAGGCCAAGGACCGGTTCATCCGCTCGAACCTCCGCCTCGTCGTCAGCATCGCCCGCCGGTACCCGTTGCCCCAGGGGATGGACCTCCTCGACCTGATCCAAGAGGGCAACCTCGGCCTGGAGCACGCCGTCGACAAGTTCGACTGGCGCCGTGGCTTCAAGTTCTCCACCTACGCCACGTTCTGGATCCGCCAGGCCATCGGCCGCGCCCTCGATCAGAAGGCCAGCCTGATCCGTATCCCCGGCGACCGCTCGGCCAGCCTGCGCGCTGCGCTGCGTCAGGCCAGCGGCGACGGCGAGACCCTCGACCTCGGCAATGCCGAACTGCACCGCCTCACCACCCCGGTGTCGCTGGACAAGACGATCGGTGACGACGGCGACGCGACGCTCGGTGACCTGATGGCCAACGGCGATGGCACGCCCGAAGACGCCGTCATGGCGATGGTCGACAGCGATCTGCTCGACGAACTGCTCGGCACGCTGGACAAGCGTGCCCGCTACGCCGTCGAGGCCCGTTTCGGCCTGCTCGACGGCGAGCGCAAGAGCTTCCGCGAAGTCGGCGAAAACCTGGGCGTCACCGCCGAGGCCGCCCGCCGTCTGGTCAGCCGTGCCGTTGCCGGCCTGCGCGAGGACGCTGTTCGCATCCTCGCCGTGTGATCTGCGGAGTGATCTGGCGTCACGGGAAATGGTGATCGCCGCCGCTCGATCGACGGATACCCTGGCCCCGTGGCGTGCACCAGACAACCGATTGCGATGATTCCCTGATGGCCAAATCCTGGAGTCCCTCGTCGTGGCAGACACATCCAGCCGCGCAGCAACCTGACTGGCCTGACACGGCCGCGTACGACAACGCGCTCAAGCAGATCTCGACCTATCCCCCACTGGTGTTCGCCGGCGAGGCCCGCAACCTGCAGGCCTCGCTCGCTCAGGTCGCAGCAGGGAACGCATTCTTGCTGCAGGCAGGTGACTGCGCGGAGAGCTTCGACGACTTCTCCGCGGTGAACATCCGCGAGAAGCTGCGCGTGATCCTCCAGATGGCTGTGGTGCTGACCTACTCCCTCGGCGTGCCGGTCGTGAAGGTCGGCCGCATAGCCGGTCAGTTCGCCAAACCGCGCTCTTCGCCGACCGAGACGATCGGTGACCTCGAGTTGCCGAGCTTTCGCGGTCACATCGTCAACGGCGCTGCGCCCACTGTTGCGGCGCGGATCCCGGACCCGGACCGCCTCGTGCAGGCCTACCACCAGAGCGCGTCGACGCTGAACCTGGTCCGGGCCTTCACCAAGGGCGGTTTCGCCGACCTCAACCGGGTCCACGCATGGACGCAGGAATTCGTGTCCACCAGCCCGGAGGGCCAGAAGTACGAACAACTCGCAGCCGAGATCGACCGTGCGTTGCGCTTCATGCACGCCTGTGGGATCGACACCGAGTCGAACAGCAAGCTGCACGAGGTCGATGTCTTCACCAGCCACGAGGCGCTGTTGCTCGGGTACGAGGAGGCGTTGACCCGGCAGGATTCGCTGACCGGCGGATGGTACGACTGTTCCGCACACATGCTCTGGATCGGCGAGCGCACTCGCGACCTGGACGGAGCACACGTCGAGTTCCTGCGCGGCGTCGGCAACCCCATCGGGTGCAAAGTCGGGCCGACCACCACACCCGAGTTCGTGCTCGAGCTCTGCGAGGCGCTCAACCCCGCCCAGGTGCCCGGTCGGCTGACCCTGATCAGTCGGATGGGGGCCAAGCAGGTCGAGGAGAAGCTTCGCCCCCTGCTCAGGGCGGTGCGCGACAGCGGCCATCCCGTGGTCTGGGCGTGCGATCCGATGCACGCCAACACCTACACCGCCAACAGCGGCCGCAAGACCCGCGACTTCGACGACATCTGCGCCGAGATCGGCGGCTTCGTGCGTGCCCACAGCGCCGAAGGCACCTGGCCCGGCGGCATCCACATCGAGCTCACCGGCGATGACGTCACCGAGTGCGTCGGTGGCACGGACAAGATCCTCGATTCGCAACTCGACGACCGGTACCAGACGGTGTGCGACCCGCGCCTCAACGGCCGCCAGAGCCTGGACCTGGCGTTCCGTCTCGCCGACCTGATCCGCACCAACGGACTCGCCTGACCCTGCCGCCGGCGATGCACGACACGCCACTGTCCCGAGTGGACACATGGCCGGTGCCGAACGTCGCTGCGGCTTCGGTCCGGTTCGACGGCACCGTCGCCACGCACGGCGACCCCGACTGCGTCTTCGCGCTTGCGTCGGTGACCAAGCTGCTCACCACGTGGGCGATCCTGATCGCGGTCGAAGAGGGCTCGATCGCGCTCGACTCCCCCGTTGGTCAGCCCGGTTGCACGCTGCGCCACCTGCTCAGCCACGCAGGTGGCTATCCATTTTCGGGTGAGACGCCGATGTCCGTCCCAGGTCGACGGCGGATGTATTCGAACACCGGCATCGAGATCGCCGCCTGCG
>JANXUX010000083.1 GCA_025351965.1 Actinomycetes bacterium
CTCGGCGCGTGTCGCGGCGAGCGAGCTGTGCCTTGCCGCAGCGGTCATGGCCGCGGCCCCCTGAGCACTCCTGCCAGACCGCTGGACCGGTCTCCGCTGTGAAATCTCGGCGATCGCGAAGATTTCGGTTGCGCAGCGACAACGGACCCGGACTGTCACGTCCATGACCAACAACGCACCCAACAGTTCCACTTCCGCGACGATGACCAGCTCGTCGCCCGGTCGCGCGTCCCTCGGCGACTTCATCCACGCCACGCCGGACATGCCCTGGCTGGATGATGCCGCCTGCGGCAACCTCCCGCTGGAGCAGTTGAACATGTTCTTCGTCGAGGCCGGGCGCACGATCGCGTCGAGCACGATCGCGCTGTGCCAGCAGTGCCCAGTGCGCCAGGACTGCCTCGACCACGCGTATCGCAACGACATCCTCAGCGGCTACTTCGGCGGTGTCTCCCCCGGCCGCCGGCGCACTGTCAGTCAGGAGCGCGCCGGAGCTGCTGCAGAGCCCACGTTCAGCTGAGCAGGTGCCGCCGCATCGCTGTGCTGACCGCGTGGGCGCGATCGGACGCCTCGAGCTTGTGCAGCAGGTTCTCGACGTGCGTCTTCACGGTGGCAGGCGCTATCGACAGGCGATCCGCGATGGACGCATTGGTCAGGCCGTCGGCAATCAGCACCAGCACGTCGAGCTCGCGGGGGGTGAGCGGCACGAGATCCGATCCGGCGGCGCCGGACGCTTGCAGCCCGTGCACCAGCACCGTCAGGGCGCGCTGGTGCACATGCTGTTCGCGGGCGGACACGGCGACGGCTGCGCGCAGCACCTCGGCGACCGACGCCGTCTTCGGGATGATGCCGAGGCAGCCACTCTCGAGCGCTGCGTGCACCGCGGCGAGGGAGAGGTCGCGCGAGAACGCCAGCACGGGTGTGCCCTGCTCGTCCACCAGGGCCGAGATCGCATGCACGGTCGTAGCGGCGTCGCCCATGGCTGGGTCGATGACCACCAGCGTCGGCCGTCGATCCATCACGGCCGCCGACAGGGCCGCGACATCGGTCACCGTCGCCCCGACGACAAAACCATTGGCAGCGAGCAAGGCAGCCAACCCGGCGATCGACATCCGCTCGTCGTCGACGATCACCACCACCGGGGCACTGCTCGGACTGACGATGGGCATACCAGAGGCTATTCCAGTGTCCGCCACCGTCGAGCCACCGGCCGCGCGAGCTGCAGTGGCCTGCGCTGGCGGCGGTTCACGCCGTTCTAGGTTCGGCAGCAAGGTGGGATGGACGCTCGCAAAATCGAGTTCTCGACGGGTGCCGCCGAAGGCCCCAAAGCGGCAGATCGGGCGCGCCAGCGGTGGAAGGAACTCCGTATCGGAAGCGCGCTGATCCCCACCGAGATCTCGCAGTGACCGCCGGAAACTGCCGGGCGTGTTGGGGCAGTGCAGATCAGACAATCTGTGCTGTTCGTGCCATTGCCAACAGCGCCGAGATCGGGCAATATGCGCTACTTGGGAACCCAGGAGTGGCGTCAGAGCGTCGAACGATCATGAGACGCTCATGCGCGATTCTGATTCTCGTGACAGCGTCGTCGATGGTTGCCAGCTGTAGCTCCGACGTCAGCGAAAGGCAGCTCCCAAACGGGAACTCAGGGCAACCGTCGGGGTCCCCGACGGGGGTTCCTACGACTAGCGCTGCGATCACCGCTATCACCACCGCCACGCCGAACACCACGACCACCACGACCACCATCGCGACCACGACCACAGTGGAGCCGGGTGTCGCAGAGACGGCGAAGGACTGCCCTCTGCGCTCCCTCACGGCTATCGACGCTCTCGTGGCGGTGACACCTGCGGCCAACACACTTCAACCAGTAGAGCCAGCAATCGGCGGCTCAGTCGTGGCATCCGTCCGTGTGGACGAGGTCCTCTGGCAGATGTCGAACGTGAACCTCCACGTCGGCGACGTGTTCGACGGACTGGTCTACGCCCACTCGACCACAGCTGACGATTGGGGCTTCGACGACGAGTGGCTATCCGGGGAGACCCCCCTAGTAACGGGACTTTCGCGAAACCAGATTCGCCAAGTCGACGTGCCCTGGGAGTTCGAATCCGCGTTCGTGAACAACGATGGCTCGCTTAGGTTCCCGGTCTCTTGCTTCACCGCGAGATTCGCCGAACTTGCCCGGCGCACGAGCAGGGCCGCGGATCTCTCTCTCTACATCGACCTCCTTGCCGGAGTCGAAGTGATCCTCCACTCTGCCCGTGCGATCGACAACGAGCTGCCGGGCGAGTAGCTCCGAACTGCCGCTCGGCGCTCGTCGTTCTGCACCGTCGATCGCCCTTGCGTCGTGAGCGTCGAGCGGGCAATCGGCGCTACCGATGGCAAGAACACCTCGCATGCGTCCCATCTGACTGCATGCAAGGCTGAGAGCATGATCACCCCCTCGCAAGTCGTCGACTTCATCTCCGAGGACCTGCGGATGGCCCAAGTAGCGGCGGTGTCGAAGTCCGGCATTCCCCTCTTGGGGAGCTTGTGGTTCCTATTCGATGACGATCGCTTCTGGTTCAGCAGTCACCCGTCGAGCCCGCTGGTCGCTGCCGCAGCACGTGGTGCGGACCTTGCGGTACTGATCGATCAGTTCGATCCTCCGGATCGCATTCGACAGGTCCGCGTGCGCGGTGCTGGGCGTCTTGAGATCCACCGCCCCGAACGAGTGCGGCAGATCTACGAGCGATACCTCGGCTGCGACGTCGGCGCGTGGCCCGACTTCTTCCGCTCGCGTGTCAACGACGACTCGTGGAGTCTGTGGTCGGTGCCGCCGGAACGGGGCGTCGCAACGATGTACCCGGATTTTCGCGAGGAATCCACCCGATGGGATTACTTCGCCGAGAGCCCGTTTGCACCCTGACAGCTGGCTCACCCACCACTGACTCGATTCGTTGGCCGAGTACGAATCGAGCCACGCCAGATCTGCCAGTGAGATCGGATCGGTGGACACGGGCGGCGGGACCGGGCACTATGGGGTTGAGGGCCAAGGGCGAATGTCGACCCCGAGACGCACGTCGTTCGGGAGTGACCCCTGATGGAAGCCACAGTGCTGACAGCATTGAGAGGCGCCGAATATCTCGGCAGCCACCCTCGGGCAAGGCGTCGGGTCGCGTCGGTCGACGTCGTGTTCACTACGGATGGCATCTCGATGATTCGAGGTGGCCGAGAGTTCGGGACGCTGCCGTGGCAGCACATTCGTACCTTGAGCGCTGCAAGCTGGGAGTCGGTCGAGCGGCGGATCACTGCACCACGAGTGATGCTCCTGGGCCTTTGGGCGTTGGTGTTCCGAAAGACATCGCGAGCGGCGCATCTCTTGGTTGCAGATGAGGACGGCGAATGTGCGTTCGCAGTGCCCGGAATCAGTCCCGACGAGCTACGTGCGGGCCTCGATTCTCTGCAGCGCTACCTGCCGCGGTCGTCGCCTTCGATCGCTCACAGCTAGCTCCGATCTGCCGTTCGGCTGTGGACAGCGGCGCGACGATCAAGCAATGTGCGCGAGAGCGAGTCGTCACGATTCGGTTCGGCGATAGCGGGACGCGCCGGCACCGGCAACCTCCCCGTTCTACCAGGCAAGCAACGGCGGTGAACGTGAGTCGGGCGGTTTCTCTTCGGACAGCAGCCACATCGAGGTGATCGTGGATTGCGACGAAGCCTGGGTTGATAGCTGCCGTGCCGAAGGCGGTCCGACAGATGCCGTTCGTCGGCGTCTGGCTGACGCGGACTTGGTGTGGCACCACGTCTTGGCGAGCGAGGGCGGGCTGGCTCTTCCGTACTCGATGAGTGTCGAGTCCGACGACCGGATCATCACCGTCGAGGGCGAGCTGCTGAGCGTGCCCGGGATGCGCATCGCGGCGAATGCGCGTTGGGTCGGGATGGTGCGCCCCGGCAAGGTGACGGTGAAAATCACCACCGATTCCGAAGCTCCGCTCTTGCTCCGCGCATGTGCGGAACACTCATCCCTGCCCGAGTTCCCGCCTGATGCTCACTGATGCAGCGGTAGATGAGCCGTCTTCAGCAAGGCCGTGCACCTGACGACTACTGCAGAACCAGCGCGACAGGACCTGTTCCGAACAGCTAGAGGTTCGGGTGGTCCGGCAGAAGACGGCAGAGGGCCTCGTCGATCGTCGTTCCGGCGATCGCTGCATGAGCCGACCCGATCGCGGCCAGCCACGCAACGAGAGCGGTTGCCAACTCGTCGGTGTGTTCATCGTCGTCGATCGTCAGGGCCATTGGCGGGGTCGGCGGATCAGCGGTCGCGATGTCAAGGACGCAATCACGCACCTCACGCACAGCCCACGAGTGCAGGCTCGGCCGCAGGTGCTTGGTCATCGGGTGCGCGACGTCCAACACCGCACATCGTTCGAGCTGAGTTGATGCCGACCGCTGAGTCGCGATGGCCGCGGCGAGGATCAGCTCGCACAGAGGGTCCACGGCATGCTCGCCGCACCAGCCGACGAAGTGCTCGACCTGCATCTCATGGACGAGGACGGGAACTGGCTCGTGCCACGCAGGGTCGGTGTGCTGGGTGCACATCGAGCGGGCCATGCCCCGGATGCGGACGAGCGCAGGGCCGTGCTGCTGGGCGACGAGGTTCGGATCGGGATTCATCCCCCAGATGAGTACCACACTGAAACGCCGGCGTCACGGCGTCGATCCTGACGACGTCAGGGCTGTCACCGTAACCAGGCATCGGACGCCCGCCAGATGCTGAGCGATATCTATCGCTGCCTGGGCCCGCATTCGGCGGATCACGCCGATCTGCCGCTCGGCGGCCGTCGTTCTGCGGCGACCATTGCGCTTGCGTCGAGGAGCCGGACCGGGCAATCGGCGCTCTCTGACCGATACGTCGGGCCGGCGGCCACACCCAGTTGTCAAACCTCCGGCCGACAACTAACATTGTCGCCATGGAGATCCTGCCGAGTGCTCGCAAGCACGGGATCTCCGACGACGACATCCGGCACGGATTCAACAACGCGGTCGCCGCAATCACCGCACCAGACCAGCCCGACTTCACCATGATCGTGGGCGCCGACTCGAACGGGCAGCTGTTGGAGATCGGAGTCGTCGCCGCAGACGACAACGACTACGTGATCCACGCGATGCCGGCGCGCGCCAAGTACGTGAAGATGATCAAGCCGAAACGAGGTAGCCAGCAATGAAGACCAAGAAGCACCCACGAGATCTCAGCGACGCCGATGTCGAGGCGATGGTCTCGGCCTTTGACGCCAACGCTGACGATGCCTATTCCGTCACCGAGTCCGCGACGCTGGCTGAGCTGCGAGCGCGGCGGCCTCGATCCGGCCCTCTGCTTCCCGCCGTGCCGATGCCGCTGCTCGCAGCTCTGCCAGCGTCGCGGACTCGGTGACGGAATAGGCATCGTCAGCGTTGGCGTCAAAGGCCGAGACCATCGCCTCGACATCGGCGTCGCTGAGATCTCGTGGGTGCT
>JANXUX010000138.1 GCA_025351965.1 Actinomycetes bacterium
GTGTATTCGAAAGAACTCCGCGGTGGCGCCTTCGACTGTCCGAAACCGGGCAGGTCGGGTGCGATGACGTGATACCTCGTGGCCAGCTCCGGGATCAGGTCGCGAAACATGTGGCTGCTGGTCGGGAAGCCATGCAGCAACAGCACGACGGGTGCATCAACCGGACCGGCTTGCCGGTAGAAGATGTCGACATCGCCAACGGTCTGCCTGCGATACGTGACCGGTCGTGACTGCCGCAGCCGAGCGGGGTTCATGGTGCGATCGTCAGGCCGCTGATGAGGCCGTCCGCGAGGAGAAAGTCGAAGTTGAGGTCCGCGATGCCACCCGGAAAGTTGCCTTCGAGCCGGACGGTGACAGCACAAGCCGAATCACCTGCCGGCACCCGGGCGAGCACGGTGGTCGTGTACTCGTACTCCGACGCTGCGTGGTCTTGCCAGTCACGGATTTCGGCGCTTCCACGGCGGGTCGTGCCGTCGCCCACGACGAAGGCGTCCGCGGTGAACAGGTTGACGATTGCATCTGTGTCGTGGGTACTTGCGGCCTCGAAGTATTGGTCGACGAGCTCTGCGGCTGCGCTCGGGGCCGGTGGTAGCAGTTCATGGCGTCCGATCGCGATGATCGTGCGGACGGCGACACCGCCGATGAGCGCGGTGATCGCGGCGAGCACGAGATAGCTGTAGATCCGTTCGCCGCTGGGGTGACCGGATGCGAGCCAGAACAGCGCTGTCGAGGCAACGGCAGCCCAGGAGAACGTGAATGCCCACGTGGTCAGGCTGAACTTGAGGCGCAGATACCGGGGGAGCAGTGGTAGTTGAGCGGCGACCATCAACAGTCCGTACCCGGCCAGGATCGCAGCGAAGCGGTCGACGCGGCCGCCGGTACTGAACAGGTAGGCGACACTGGCCACTGCTGCGGGGGCGATCTCGATGGCCATCGTGGGTGCCAACGCGTCCGCCAATGGGGGCCGGAAGATCAGCCGTCCCAAGATCATCGAGCCGACGATCACCCAGCAGATCAGACCGAGGCCGAGCAGGATTTGAGCGAGGCGGATCTGGCCGACTTCGGCGGCGCCGGCGGAGGCCACCAGTCCGCCGGCGACGGTCGGCAGGAAGTAGCCGGGGTGCAGTCGATCGAGTTCGACGCCGCCGTGCATCCAGAAGCCGGTGAACCAACCGCCGAGCGCCACGATGGCGACGGCCATGATGTCGATCAGGACGACGGCGAGATCGTGGGCGTACGGCGCGAGGCCATCCGCGACCAACAGCACCGGGGTGATCAACGCCAGCGATGCGAAGGGGCCGGCGGTCATGTCCTGCAGATCACGGATGAAGGCACGGCGTGTGGTCAGCGCGTAGCGGAGGTACAGCACGCAAGAGATCGCCCAGACGAGGGTCGCAACAGCGGTCAGCGTGTCGCTGACCCAGTGCGGGGCCTGCCCGAGTTCGACCGCGATTCGCCAGGCGGTCGCGAGGCCGGCAAGGCCGAAGCCCATCCCGAAGAAGTTGAGCGGAATCCTGGTGGTTGGCATGCGATGCGCTCCTCAACTGATGCCGTGACGCTGTATGCAACGATGCGGCATACAGCGGGGCACAGCCTCAGTCAGATGACTGTGGTGCAGTTGAACGTCGTCTGTCTTCGTGTCCGTGAAGCGCGTCGCGTAGGCCCGCACGCGAGGTCACACCCAGTTTCGGGAACGTCCGGTAGAGGTGTGCGGAAATGGTTCTCGGGGACAGGAAGAGCCGTTCGCCGATCTGCCGATTGGTCATTCCGGTCGCTGCGAGTTGGGCGACCTCGAATTCCTGGGGGGTCAGCTCGGTCGCACCGGGCGAGCCGGATCGGCGGTGCTGCCCGGTCGCTTGCAGCTCGGTCCGAGCTCGAGCTGCCCAGGGCTCGGCGCCGAGTCGGTCGAACAGTTCGACTGCGGAGCTCAGGTGGGTTCTGGCTGCGGTCACGAGGTTCTGTCGGCGCAGGCGTTCCCCGTGGGCCAGTTCCAGGCGGCCGTGTTCGAATGGCCATTGGTCGGGCGAGACCATGGCCGCTGCGGTGTCGAAGAGGCCGGCCGCATCGTGGTCGTCGGCAATCATCGCTGCTGCTCCGGCGCACAAGTAGGCCTGGCGGGGGGAGATCGCAGCGTGATGATGTGTGACCGCCGTTGCGAGATGGGCGGATGCCTCGGCCCTGTGTCCGGATCGAACTGCGGCTTCCACCACGTCGAACATGGTCCACAACGCGTAGGCCTCCCGCGAACCGAATACCCCAGGGGCATTGACGGAGATGAGCGGTGCATACGCCTCCTGCCAGTCACCGCTGCCCAGCGCGGCCATGCCTGCGGTGTGCCGGGCATAGGTCTCGACGATCAGTGCGCCTCGTGGCGTGGCCCATTGCAGCATGTCTGCGACCAGTGCGCGACAGCGCTCCACGTCGCCGACAGCGGCCGCGATGAGCGCCAGGGCGTAGCGACCTGGCCACGCCAGCAGTGGGTAGCCGTGCGTGTCGCAGAGCGCGATTCCTTCTTCTGCGAGTCGTCGCGCAGCGTCCCACCGTCCGGCGAGAAATTCGTCGTCGGTGAGCATCAGCAGAGCCGTGACCGCCGACGCCACGGCCCCTCCGCGACGCCCGTCGGCGACGACGCGCTGCAGCGGGCCTCGACAGCGGCCCATGCGGCCCACGAAGTTGGCAGCGATCGAGACGCGCACGATCTGAGCCGGGTCCGTCTCGTCGTGAAGTCCGGCAATGATCTGATCGAGCCGGGCAAGTGTGTGCGGATCGGCGTGTTGCGGATCGCCGAAGGTCGTCGCCGCGACGGTCTGGATCGGCGAAATGTGCGAACCGAATCGTTGCAGCACAACGTCGAAGGAACGCCAGAGATCGGGGCGGTTGCCGACGAAGCACACCATCATCAGGGTGTGCACAGCCTCGCCGAGGATGTGGGCAGGAACAGTGCCTGGCTCCGTTCCTTGGAGTGCTGTGACGACAAGGCGGTGCGCGGTGTCGACGTCACCGTCGCCGTTGAGCAGTACGAAGGCGGCGAGGACCGCCGTGGCCAGCGAGCGTTCTGGGGACGGGTCCGCTCGTCGAGCCCGGGTCAACAGTGATGCGACATCACCCAGAGCGCCGGTGACATCCGCACCGATCCATGCGGCTTCTGTGAGTCGCCGCGCCCGTTCGTTGCCAGCGGTGCTCATCTCAGCCGAGCGCAGCAGCGTCGCCACGGCCGCGACCGGATCGCCCCGACCCAGCACGCGATACGCCGCCTGTTCGAGGAGGGCAGCCACCTCCTCGTCGGGCTCTGTCGTTGCCGCGGCGAGATGCTTGACATGCAAGTCCGGGTCGTCGTCGAACACGTCCGCGAGTGTCGTGTGCGCCGCACGCTGTTCGGACGCGGTGGCGAGGGCGACCACCGCAGCCCGGATCAGTGGATGCGCGAAGACGAGCCGGTGCGAGTCCGCATCGACCGAGACGAGTCGCGCTCGTTCAGCTGACCCGAGGGCGTCGTGCTCGCCGGCACCGTCGACCTGGCGCAGAATCCGCAAGTCGCCGCTCCCGTCCAACGCTGCGAGAAGCAGCAGCCGCCGGGTCGGCTCGCTCAGCGTGGCCACCCGCGCAGCGAAGATCGTTCGGAGCTCGCGCCCCAACCTCATCGTCGTCGGAAGTGTCTCCACGCCGCTGCGTTGCTCGTCGCTCAACTCGCGCGGCAGCTCCAACAAGGCAAGGGGTATGCCTTGGGATTCGGCAACCAGACGTCTGCAGACGCCATCGGCGAGAGCCGGGAACGCGTGGCGAACAAGATCAGCTGAGGCAGACTCGTCGAGCGGGCTGACCTGCAGCAGCGGGATTCCGGCTTGCTCGAAGTAGCTCTGCTCCGCCGTGCGCAGTGCAGCCAGGAAACCAACACGCGTGCCCTCGAGCCGGCGAGCGACGAATCCGAGCACCTGTGCGCTCGGCCGATCGATCCAGGCGAGGTCGTCGACGATGATCATCAACGGTTGATCCGCACTGGCAGACCGAAGCAGCGCGAGCACGGCAGCTGCGACGACGAGGCGCCCGGCAGGTGTCCCGTCGCTCATCCCGAGAGCCACCGACAGGGCGACCCTGTGGTGGTCGGTGAGCTCAGCAAGGCGATCGACGAGCGGAAGAAG
>JANXUX010000209.1 GCA_025351965.1 Actinomycetes bacterium
GTCGGCCTCGATCACCGACCCGTTCGCTCGTGACATACAGCGTCTGCGTCACGACATTCGCCAGAGTCTGGCGGCGTGACGCAGAGGTTCTGCGTCACAGCGCTCGCTCACCCCGCCTGACCTGTGCAACGCCGGGGCGGCGCTACTCTGTGCGTCGGGCCGGAGTTCGCTGGTCCGCCCGCTCCGCCAGCGTTGCCGGAGCAGAAAGAGAACGTGATGGCTCACCGGGAAGTCCTGTCCGCCGCCCTCGCCGACGTCGTCGATCGAGCGTCCGCCCTGGCCGAGCCGAGCGAGCGCGAACTCGTCTCCGGCTTCGTGCCGCTGTTCCTCGCCGAGATCCACGACGACGACCTCGTCGAGCACGCCCAGCAGATCGCCGAGCGGTCGTTGTCCCAGCTGCGCTTCGGCCGCCGTCGCAACCCCGGCGAGATCCTCGTCGAGATCGACAGCCCGACCGACGCGTTGGATTCGACGCTCTCCGTACTGACCGAGGACGCGCCGTTCCTCGTCGACACGATCCGGCTCGTGTTGGAACGCCACGACGCCCCGGTGGCGTTCATGGTGCACCCGATGATCGATGTCGTGCGGGACCCCACCGGCGAACTGGTCGCGACTCGCGACACCAACGGTCACGATCACCCGAGCATCCGCGAAGCGTGGACCCAACTGCGCATCGCCCGGTGTCGGCCCGACCAGGCCGCGGCAATCGTGCATGACGTCCGCGAGGTCGTCGCCGACGTGCATCGCGTGGTGGGCGACTTCGACGCGATGCGCGAGCGAGCAGAGTCGATCGCCGAGTCCGTCGGTGAGCGCCATGTCGAGGGCCACACGGCGACCGAGGCCGACCAGGTCGCGAAGTTCCTCGGCTGGTTGGTGCGCCAGCACTTCGTGTTCCTCGGCGCCGCGACGTACCGAGTCGCAGACGGCGCGCTCGAGATCGTCGACGGCACCCAGCTCGGGCTGCTGCGACTGGGTGTCGCGCTCGATCTGCCGGCCGGGCGCGACCACCAACTGATTTCGGTCACCCGTGTCGACAATGAGGTCCGGATCCACCGTCGGGCGCGTCCGGCGTGCATCACCGTGCGCGAGTTCGACGGCGACGGCAACGTCATCGGTGAGCAACGTCTGCTCGGCCTGTTCTCGGCCGCTGCATACCGCTCGTCTGTCACGACGATCCCGCTGATCCGCGAGCGCGTCGCCTGGGTCGCAGCCCGCAGCAAGGTCGATCCGTCCAGCCACTCCGGACGCGCCCTGCGCACGGTGCTGGAGACCTTCCCTCGCGACGAGCTGTTCGAGATCGGACGCGACGAACTGGCCGAGGTCACCACCGCGATCGTGGGCCTGCAGGAGCGATCGCTGGTCCGGGTGCTCGAGTTGCGTGCTCCCGCCAGTGGCTGGCAGACGCTCGCCGTGTACCTGCCCCGGGGCCGGTTGGCGCCGGAGACGCCGCAGCGGATCGCCGATCACATCGCGACCGCGACCAGAGCGAGCCGGATCGAGTTCGAGACGTTCGTGAGCACCAGTCCGTTGGCGCGGGTCACCGTCGAGATCCGACGCAACACGCCGGTGTCCGAGGTCGAGCTGACCCAGTTGTCCGGCCAGATCGACGAGCTGACCAAGCGATGGGACGACCGGGTGCGCTCGGCGCTGTCCGCGACGTTGGACGCGACCGAGGCCGCCCGCCTCGCCGACACCTACATCGCTCGACTGCCGGTCGACTACCGGTCGGTGACGGACCCCGCCGTCGCGGTCGTCGACTTGCAGGTCATCGACCGCCTGCTGGCCAGCGACGACTCGATGGCCACCACCTTCGTCGCTGCCCCCGAACTCGGTGACGACAGCCGACGGTTCCGCATCTATCGCCGCAACCAGGCCCTGACGCTCGCCGAACTCCTGCCGCTGCTCGACCAGCTCGGCATGCAGGCCATCGACGAGCGCCCGTTCGTGCTCGATCTCGGGCGTCGCGAGACCGTCTCGCTGTACGACATCGGCGTGCGGTTCGCGATCGAGGGAGCGGTGCACGAGGACTCGCTCGCCGAGGTCGAATCCACCTTCCGTCAGTTGCTCGCCGGCGCCGTCGAGAGCGATGGCTTCAACCGGCTCGTGCTCGCCGCGGGGCTGAAGGCGCGCGAGGTCGAGGTCATCCGGGCCTACTCGAAGTACATTCGCCAGACGGCATTCCCGTTCAGCCAGGCGTACATCGAGTCGACCGTCGCCAAACACCCTGACGTCGTGCGCCTGCTCGCCCGGCTGTTCAACACCCGCTTCGACGTCGCGATGGCAGCGGTCCAGCGCGAGGACATCACCCGGGTGCTCGTCGAGGATCTCCAGACGGCGCTCGAGGCCATTCCGTCCCTCGACGAGGACCGCATCTGCCGGACCATCGGTGACGTCATCCTCGCCACGGTTCGCACCAACGCGTTCCGTCCCGGTCGCAGCGGCGCCACGCGCGATGTGCTCGCGTTCAAGCTGGATCCGCAGAAGGTTCCCGACCTCCCGCTGCCGAAGCCGATGTTCGAGATCTGGATCTGCTCACCCAGGGTGGAGGGGGTGCATCTGCGCGGTGGTCGCATCGCCCGCGGTGGCATCCGCTGGAGCGACCGGCGCGAGGATTTCCGTACCGAGGTGCTCGGCTTGATGAAGGCCCAGATGGTCAAGAACGCCGTGATCGTGCCCGTTGGCTCCAAGGGAGGCTTCGTCGTCAAGCGCCCGCCGACCATCGGCCCGCGGGGGTCGGTCATCGACACCGGTGATGCGCTGCGCGAAGAGGTCGTGGCCTGCTACCGCGATTTCATCGCCGGCCTGCTCGACCTCACCGACAACATCGTCGACGGCGCCGTCGTCGCCCCACCGGCGACGGTGCGCTACGACGCGGACGACCCATACCTCGTCGTTGCCGCGGACAAGGGCACGGCGACCTTCAGTGACATCGCCAACGGCATCTCGGCCGACTACGACTTCTGGCTCGGCGACGCGTTCGCGTCGGGCGGCAGCGTCGGCTACGACCACAAGGTCATGGGCATCACCGCCCGCGGCGCCTGGGAGAGCGTGCGCCGCCACGCCCAAGTGCTCGGCCGAGACGCCGACCGTGACCCGCTGACCGTCGTCGGAATCGGCGACATGTCCGGAGACGTCTTCGGCAACGGACTCCTGCGCTCAGAGCACGTCAAGCTCATCGCTGCGTTCGACCACCGCCACGTGTTCCTCGATCCCGACCCGGATCCGGCAGCTGCGTTCGCCGAGCGGCAGCGCCTGTTCGCGCTACCACGGAGCAGCTGGCGCGACTACGACCCGGCGCGTATCAGCGCCGGCGGCGGTGTGTACCCGCGCACCGACAAGTCGATCACCGTCTCCGGTGCGGTCCGGCAACGCCTTGGTATCGAGGACAGCGAGTTGGCCCCGAACGAACTGATCTCGGCGATCCTGCGCGCGCCCGTCGACTTGCTCTGGAACGGCGGCATCGGCACGTACGTCAAGGCCGCGACCGAGACCAACGCCGAGGTCGGCGACCGGGCCAACGATGCCGTGCGAGTCAACGGTGGCGAGCTGCGCTGCCGCATCGTCGGTGAGGGCGGCAACCTCGGGCTGACCCAGCGCGGGCGGGTCGAGTACGCACTGTCCGGTGGGCTGATCAACACCGACGCGATCGACAATTCGGCGGGCGTCGACTGTAGCGACCACGAGGTCAACATCAAGATCCTGCTCAACGCGTGCGTGCAGCGAGGCGAGATCACCGTCGATGAGCGCAACACGTTCCTGGCCTCGATGACGAACGAGGTCGGCGAGCTCGTGCTCGACGACAACCGGGCCCAGACGATGGCCCTCACCATCGCCCGCAAGCAGTCCTACGCGATGCTCAACGTGCACGGCCGCTACCTGCACGCGCTCGAATCCGAGGGGTGGCTGAACCGGTCGCTCGAGTTCCTCCCGACGGATCGACAGCTCGCCGAGCGTCAGGCGAACGGCCAAGGCCTGACGACGCCGGAGTTCTCGGTGCTGCTCGCGTACACGAAGAACGCGAATGCAGTCGAGGTGCTTGCCGGCGATCTGCCCGACGATCCGTATGTGCACGCCGATCTCGTCAGCTATTTCCCGAAACCGATGCAGGAGCGCTTCCCGACTCAGATCGACAACCATCAGCTGCGCCGCGAGATCGTCACGACCCGGCTGGTCAACCAGATGGTCAACCTCTCCGGCATCTCGTTCGATCACCGCATCACCGAGCAGAGCGGGGCGAACGTGACCGACATCGCTCGGGCGTGGATCGCAGCCCGCGACATCTTCGGGTTGCCTCAACTGTGGGAGGAGATCGAGTCTCTCGGTACCGACGTCAAGCTCGACGTTCAGCTCGACCTGTTGTTGGAAGCCCGGCGGATGACCGAGCGCGGCGTGCTCTGGCTGCTTCGCCGACGTCGCCCGCCGATCGACATCGAGACCACGGTTCGCGAGTTCAGTGGTCCGATGCGGGTGCTCTCGACGCGCTACGACGATGTGCTGCGCGGCCAGCTCGGAGCGATCACCCACTCGACGTGGGCCAGCCGCCTCGCCGCGAGTGTTCCCGAGTCGCTCGCCGAACGGTCATCGGTGTGGCCGTTGCTGCACACTGCGTTCGATGTGATCGACATCTCGGCGAGGTTCCAGAACGATCTGGTGTCGGTTGCCGGGCTGTACTGGCACCTGTTCGACGCGCTCGACGTGCTCTGGCTGTGGGACGGCGTCGGCGCGCTGCCGCGCTCGACGCGCTGGGAGACCCAGGCGAGATCCGCGCTGCGCGACGATCTGCTGATCGGCCTCGCCGACCTCACCGAGGACGTGATCCGGTCCGGCTCCGACGTCGCTGGCTGGCTGGCCAAGAACGATCGCGCCGTCAGCCGGCTGACGGC
>JANXUX010000254.1 GCA_025351965.1 Actinomycetes bacterium
GTGATGGAACGCAAACCCGGCGAGCACCGCGCCGAGGCTGAGCACGCCGAGCGGGATCAGCATCGTCAGCGGGCTTTCGTGCGGGTGATAGCCGGCGGTGCCGTCGTCGTGCGCCGCATGGGCGTGATGATCGTCATGCACGCCGTGCCGGACTGGGTGAAATGGGCGCCGTTCACGGTGATGCTGACCGGCTTTGCCATCGCGTGGTACGCCTACATCCGTGAGCTCCGCCAAAACGTGCTCGACGAACAGTACGAATCCCACCTGCGTCTCGCCTGGGCGGCCAACGGCGATCCTCGTGCCATCGTCACGGTCCTCGAGGTCAGCGCCAAGGTGTCGACGAACCGGGTGTATCGGCTGCAGCTCGACGACGAGTCGAGCGTGATCGCCAAGGTGTCGTCGTACGGGTCCTACTTCTTGTTCCGCGAAGACCACGACCGCATCTATCGCACCCGCGAAGCCCTGCAGGAGACGCGCTGGGCGGGTCTGCTCGCCGACGTCCTCACCGAGCGACCCGAGCCCGAACCCGGCCCCGGAGAGCCGCCACACAAGGAGACGTGGAAGGTCGGGCCCCGTCGGTACGGGCCGGTGCGGGCCGGTCAGCGTCCGCACGTCTTCACGTTCTACGACGGCGGTCTGTGGACGGCGTTCTACCAGGACGTGCCGCAACAGTTCGCGCTGCCGCGCATCCTCAGCGACGGCCAGGTCGCGGACCTCGGCGAGGAGATGGGTCTGTTGCACCGAGACTGCACCGATGCAGCGCGGCGCATCCCGCCGTCGTCGAAGTCGATCAAATCGGATGCGATCCACCTCCTCGACCTGCTCTCGGACAAGCACTCGTCTGTCAAGTTCCAGTACGACGCCGCGCAGAAGCAGTACCTGCGCAGCCAGTGCCACGAGTTCCTGGAGCAGCTCGACCGGTTCGGCTACGACGACTGGACCCGGATCCCTGTGCTCATTGACTGGAACCTCGGCAACTTCTCGGTTTCGATGGCTCGCCAACAGGTGCGCCTGTTCAGCCGATGGGACTACGACTGGTTCCGCATCGAACCGCGCATGATGGACATGTACTTCTTGTCGCGTGTGGCCAGCGCGACGGGCGACAAGACGGTGTTCTCGTACTCACCGCATCCGCTCCTCGAGCCGCGGTTCAAGCACCTGCTCACCGCCTACCACCGGATCTTTCCGCTGAACGAGAACGAGATCCTGTTCCTGCGCGAGGTGTACCGGTTCTTCATCCTCAACTACGTCGTGCGCGAGGGTGACAACTTCTTCCAGCCCATGTATTGGCACCGCCTGCAGCAGGAAGCTGTGTCGATGTGCCTGCCGGCCGCCGAGCGGCTCGACCTGACCCCACTGCTGGAGATCCTCGACTGATGGGTGACAACTGATGGGTGACAACTGATGGGCATCAACGTCGCCGTCATCGGGGCCGGTTCCTGGGGTACGACAGTGGCCGCACTGGCTGCCGGCAACACCGACACCGTGCTCTGGGCGAGGCGTGCGAGCCTGGCAGATGCGATCAACGCGACCCACGTGAACGCCGACTACCTGCCGACGTTCACGCTGCCGGAGAACCTGCGCTCGACGCACGATCTCGCCGAAGCCGTGAGCGCCGCGGACGTGCTCGTGATGGCGGTGCCGTCGCACGGCTACCGCGAGGTGGCCGCCGAGGCCGCCCAGTACCTGCGCCCGTGGGTGCCGATCGTCAGCCTCGCCAAGGGCGTCGAGAAGAGCTCGCTCAAACGGATGAGTGAGGTCACGGTCGACGAGATGCCCGGTCATCCGGTCGCAGTGCTCACTGGACCCAACCTGGCCAAGGAGATCCTCGCCGGTCAACCGGCAGCGAGCGTCGTCGCGATCGACGACGAGACGATCGCCACGGAGCTGCAGCGCATCTTCAGCCGACCGAGCCTGCGCATCTACACCAACCCCGACGTCGTTGGCTGCGAGGTCAGCGGCGTCGTCAAGAACATCATCGCGATCGCGGCGGGGATGGCCGAAGGGATGGGCTTCGGCGACAACACCCGGGCCACCATCATCACCCGCGGCCTGGCCGAGATGACCCGCTTGGGAATGGCGATGGGCGGCCAGGCCGGGACGTTCGCCGGACTCGCCGGCATCGGAGACCTCATCGCGACGTGCTCGTCGAAGCAGAGCCGCAACAACACCGTCGGCCTCGAGCTCGGGGCCGGCCGTAAGATCAAGGACATCCTCGCCAGCATGAGCATGGTGGCCGAAGGGGTCAAGAGCTCGCCCCCAGTGTTGGACCTCGCCCACCGGTACGGTGTGGACATGCCGATCACCGAACAGGTCGTTGCCGTCTGCCACAAGGGCCGCTCCGCATCGGATGCGCTCTCCGCACTGATGCAGCGCTCCACGAAGTCCGAGCTCGGCTGAGTCGCAGATGACCGGTACAACCCAGCACACGAGCACCATCGGGGTCCTCGGCGGCCAGTGGCGGGCATCGGTGTCGGCGACCGGTGGCGTCGAGCCGTGGGACGGCTCGGCAGCGCTCGACTGGTTCATCGCCGCCGATGATCGCTGGCATATCCCGTCCGACGAACCAACGGTTCGCCAGCGACGCATCGACGGTGCTCCCGTCATCGAAACCCGGATCAAAGTGCCCAACGGTGACGCGATCCATCGCGTGTGGTGCGTCGCCGACGGCGGCGGCTACACCGTCGTCGAGATCGAGAACGACTCCTCGCTGCCATTCGCCGTGGCGTTCAACCGCGCCGACCTGTTGTCGAGTCGGCCGCCGGCTGCGGTGCCGATCCAGGGCATCGAGCTGCCCGAGCACTCGGTCGTGCTGCCGGTCGGGCACAAGTCCACCGTGCGCGTTGCGCTGTCGCACGAGGCCCCAGCGGCCGGGCCGTTGCCCGAGCGGCTGTCGTCGCCGATGCAGGTGGCGCGCGGCTGGACCGCCGTCATCGACGCCGCCGGACGGATGGTGCTGCCCGACGACGGGTTGCTCGACCGGGTCGCCGAACTGCGCGGCGAGCTCGCCCTCAACGGTCCGGTCGAGCCGGACGAGGATGTCATTGGTTTCCTGGTCGACGTCGGCCAGCTCGTCCGCCTCGGCGAGCGTGCGGACCCCTGGGTGCCCGACGTCGCGACCGCTGTCGCCCGTGCTGCTCGGCTCGACCCGACCTGGGACTCCGCCGCGGCACTCGACGCGGCCGGGGTGGTACTGGCCCGTGCGGGTGAGACCCGCGCCCTGCGCGATCTCATCCGGCTGCGTTCCGCGGCGCCGACGTCGCTGCCGACCGCTGCACCCGACGGTCGCGAACTGCTGTGGATCGAGCAACGCCTCGCCCGCACGGTCGGCATCGGCACGGCGGATCTGCTCGGTGCGGGCATCCCGACTGCGTGGCTCGGCGCGAACTTCGAGGTCTACGGCCTACCGATCGGTCCGTCGACGACGGTGTCGTACGCAGTGCGCTGGCACGGCGACCGGCCGGCGATCCTGTGGGAGACCGACGGTCCGACAGTGCCGCTGACTGCATCGGTCATCGCCCCTGAGTGGTCGACCGCCGAGCCCAAGGGTGAGGCGCTGTGGCCGGCACCGGTGGGTGCATCGGCGATCACGTCGATGCCGACCGGCGACATCTCGTTCAACTGACCCGTGTGTGACTCACTGGTCGCGCTGGCGCCCGTGACCGCAGCTGGTGTCACGCTGTTCGCCAAGAACAGCGACCGCCCACCGTTGGAGGCGCAGGACATCGAGTGGTCTGCGCCGCGGAGTGAGCGCGCGACACGGGTGACCCACATCGCGATCGAGGGTGCCTCGGGCGACACGATCCACAGCATCATCTCCCGGCCACGCTGGTGCTGGGGAGCCGAGCACGGAGTCAACGCGGCCGGGGTTGCGATCGGCAACCACAGCATCTACACGACGCTCGATCCCCGTTCGTTCCCGCCGGCGTTGATCGGGATGGATCTGGTCCGCCTCGGCCTCGAGCGAGCCGCGAGTGCGGTGGCGGCCGTCGAGGTGATGACCGGCCTGTTGGAGCGGTACGGGCAGGGCGGGACCGGTCACGAGGTCGCCCTGATCGGCAAGGAACGGCCGTACTGGTCGAGCTTCTTGGTCGCCGATCCGGTCGAGGCGTGGATGGTCGAGACGAGCGGCACGACCTGGGAGGCGCTGCGCGTCGAGGGATCGGCGACGATGTCGAACCGGACCGCGATCCCGGCGTTCGATGCGCTGCACCGCCATCCGGGTCAACCCGTCGAGCGGCTCATCGATCCCCGGCTCGCGGCCTCGAACGCAGTGCTCGACCAACGGCCGGTCACGTTCGACGCGCTGGCCGAGCACCTGCGTTCGCACGACTCGTGTACCGAGTCGGGATGGAGCGTCTGTATGCACGTCGGCGACGAGGAGGCAACGACTGCGTCGATGATCGCCGAACTGCCGGCCGGCACCACGCCCACTGCGTGGATGCTGGTCGGCAGTCCGTGCACCAACACGTACCGGCCGTACCGCTTCTGATGCGGTGACGACCGGACGCGGCAGCCGCTGCCCGCTACGGCTTGACCGTGGTGGCGGTCGTCGACGCCTTGGCCGTCGTCGGGGTGACGGCCTTGGTGGTCGGGGTCGTCGGGGCCTTGGCCGTCGTCGGGGTGACGGCCTTGGTGGTGGGG
>JANXUX010000259.1 GCA_025351965.1 Actinomycetes bacterium
CCCGTGTGGTCGGGTCGTCGTAGCTCTCCGGCGCCGGCACGACGGAATCGATCGGCAGGACCTGGGCGGGGTTGGTGCCCCACGACACGTACGGCGTCAGCTTCGTCGCATCGATGGTGACCTCCTTGTCCCACACCGCGCCCTCGTCGGTCTGCAACGTCTTCCAGTCGGCGACGGCGGCGTCCCAATCGGCACCCTTCGGGGCGTTGGCCCGGCCGTCGAGGTAGGCGAACGTCGTGTCGTCGGGGGCGATCAGGCCGGCCTTGGCGCCCGCCTCGATGCTCATGTTGCAGACTGTCATCCGGCCCTCCATGCTCAGCCCACGGATGGCCGAACCGCGGTACTCGATGACGTGACCGATGCCTCCGGCAGTGCCGATCTCGCCGATGATCGCGAGGATCACGTCCTTGGCCGTGACGTCGTCCGGTAGCTCGCCCTCGACGTTGACGGCCATCCACTTGGGACGGGTCTGGGGCAGCGTCTGGGTCGCCAGCACATGCTCGACCTCGCTCGTGCCGATGCCGAATGCCAGCGCGCCGAACGCGCCATGGGTGGCTGTGTGGCTGTCGCCGCACACCACGGTCATACCGGGCAGGGTGCGACCCTGCTCCGGGGCGATGACGTGGACGATGCCTTGCAGCGGATCACCCATCGGGAAGTTGGTGATGCCGAACGCCGTGGTGTTCTCGCGCAGCACCTCGACCTGGCGGGCCGAGATCGGGTCGGCGATCGGCTGGTCGATGTGCTCGGTCGGCACGTTGTGGTCCTCGGTGGCGATCGTCAGATCGGGCCGACGGATCGTGCGGCCGCTGAGACGCAGGCCGTCGAACGCCTGGGGACTGGTGACCTCATGGACGAGGTGGAGATCGATGTACAACAAGTCCGGCTCGTCGAGGCCGCTGTGCACGACGTGACGCTCCCAGACCTTCTGGGGCAGCGTCTGCGGCGCGCTTGCGGCGGTTCCGGCCGGGATTCCAGCCGGGATTGCAGCCGGCTTGGTCGCCGGGGTGTTCGTGTCGGACATGTGTCGGCATCTCACTTTCTGAGATAGACTTCTCGTTGGATGGACAGCGTATCGGGTGTCGGCGTTCTCGACAAAGCGGTCGCCGTGCTCGGCGCCCTGCGTGAGTCCGGACCCCTCGGTCTGGCCGAGTTGCAACAGGCGACGGGGCTGCCCCGGGCCACGGCTCACCGCCTCGCCGTGGCGTTGGAGGAGCACGGGCTCGTCCGTCGCGACGCATCGGGCCGGTTCTGCCTCGGCTTCGAGTTGATCGCGATGGGGCGGGCGGCCGCCGACGCGTTCCCGGTCAGCGACATCGCCCGACCGCTGCTGGTCGGTCTGCGCGACGACACCGGCGAAAGCGTGCAGCTGTTCGTGCGCGAGGGCAACGAGCGCCGTTGCATCGTGTCGCTGCAATCGCCGCACGGCCTGCGCTGGATCGTGCCCGAGGGCGCCCGCCTACCGCTCGAGGCCGGTTCGGCCGGTCGGGTCCTGCTCGACACGGAGTCACCCGGACCGGGGTACGTCGAGAGTGTCGAAGAACGCGAGCCGGGTGTGGCCTCGGTCTCGGCACCCGTTCGGTCGAGCTCGGGCCTCGTCATCGCCGCCGTCAGCGTCAGCGGCCCCGTCGAGCGGCTGACGCGCGATCCCGGCCGGCGCTTCGGAAGGGCCGTTGTCGGCTGTGCGATGTCTCTCGGACGGGCGCTCGCCGACTCCGGCCTCTGACGCTGACTGCGATCGCTGCGGACGTTGACTGCGATCGCTGCGGGCATTTTCGGGCAGTTCGGGCAGTTCAGGCGGGGACGCGGATCGGCTCTCCGGCCCAGATCCCGAGATCCGCTGCCAGCGAGGGAATCACGGCATCACAGACCTTGCCGCCCGTTGCCGGCCTGTTGCCCGAGACGATCGCGACGACGACCGTGCGGGCACCATCCATCACCCATGCGCACGCCTTGGCTCCATCGACCGTGCCGGTGTGGCCCCACCCGTACTGGTCGGTGATGATGCCGGGGTAGCGCAAGGTCTCGAGGTCGGCCGGGGTGACCGAATCGAGCATCGAGGCCATGTCGTGCGTCGACGCCAGCCATGTGCCGGCGCCCCCCAAGCGGTCGAGGCGGACAACACCCTGGGTGTACGGGCCGTCGCCGGGGAGCAGGCCGTCGGTCGTGAGGTGCGGTCCGGTCACACCGATCGGGCCGAAGACGAGATCATCGGCGGCGTGGGCCTGGCTCTGGCCGGTGACGGACTCGATCAGCAGGCCGAGCGCGCAGTAATTGCCGTTCGAGTAGCTCCACTTCCCGCGCGTGCCCGTGGGTGGACGGGCGATCGCAGCCCCGAGCGGGACGGCGCACGAGCCCGGCTGGTTGAGCCAGCTGGCCTGTGCCTTGGGCATCCCCCCGGTGTGGTCGAGTAACTCGCGCACGGTGACGTCGTTCCACGCTGGATCGTGGGCGATGAAGAGTTGGTCCCACGGCACAGGTGCGGCGACATCGATCTCGTGGTCCTCGGCGAGGCGGGCGACAGTGAGCGCGGTGACCAGCTTGCTGACGCTGGCGAGCACGAGCGGCGAGTCCGGTGTCATCGGTGTCCCGCCGGTCGTCGCGCCCGATGCCCGGCCGTAGATCTCGACATGGTCACGGATGACGGTCAGGGACGCAGCAGCGTTGCCGACGGCAAGGCGGTCGAAGCTGGCGTCGAGCGCTGGCAATGGTGGTGCGACGCCGGGATCGTCGGTCGACGGCGAACCGCCGTCGGGCATCGTTGTGTCGGGTGAGGTGGTGTTCGGTGAGGTGGTGTTCGGAGCTGTCGTGTCCGGGGCGCTCGTGTCGGGCGTCATTGTGTCCGGTGCGCTGGTGTCGGGTGTCGTGGTGTCTGGGGTGCTGGTGTCCGGAGCGCTGGTTTCCGGAGCGCTGGTTTCGGGGGAGCTGGTGTCTGCGACTGTCGTGTCCGGCGCGTCGCTCGTCGTTGGATGCGTCGTCTCCGGCGGCGGTATCCTCAGGGAATCGGAACTGCGCTCGGCGCGTGCGGATGTGCACGCCGCAATCGACGCCGCAGCGACGGCGAGCGCGGCAAGGCGCATCGTCGATCGCGTTGGTCGTCGGTCCGCTCGAGGTCTCACGCGCGACCGACGCTACGCGCCCGGCGCGCTCAGCCACCGTCACGGACACCTCCTCGGCCCGATTCGTTTTCCAGAATCGACATCTGGAAGCACTCAATTCGGCATGACCGCAATCACCGTGAACATCGCCACCTGGCTCGAGCGTCGACTCGACACCTCACTCGGCTTCCACCTCCCGGCAGCCCGCCTCTACGGCGTTGTCGTCAACGATCCGCTCGGCCTCGTCGACGGCCCACCGTCGGCCTGTGCGAACGCGGCGCGCAGCAGCTTCATCGGCGAGGGCCGCGACGTGTACGCATTGATCAGCGGATCGCTCGGTGTGCTCGCCCGCTCGTTCGATGCCGCGGCAGTCGTGACCGGTGGGTGGGCAGCGCCGATGTTGGACGACGGTACGATGACGCATCGCCCGAGCCGACACCCCGACCGCCGTCGGGTCCGGGCCCTCGCCGTTGTCGACGACGCCGGGATCGCGAGTGTGCTGCGCTTCGAGGATGATCCGGACACGCCCGTCCCGATGCCCGAGCAGATGATCGGAGACATGGTCGGTGCGCTCAGCGCGATGTGGTTCGGCGACGACAGCGAGTTGGTGAACCTGCGCACGACCCGAGGCGGATGTCGGCGCCGTCCTTAGTCCGGCGTCCATCAAGGAGATCGCCAAGAACGCAAGCGATGCTGCCAAGGTCGCCGTCCATGCCGTCGCTGCAGTGCAGGCCACCAACGACACGGTCGCCAAGCTCGGCGAGAGTTCGGCCGAGATCGGTGAGATCATCAAGGTCATCACCGGCATCGCCCAGCAGACCAACCTCCTCGCGCTGAATGCAACGATCGAGGCGTCCCGGGCGGGCGAGGCCGGGAAGGGTTTCGCCGTGGTGGCCAACGAGGTGAAGGAACTGGCCAAGGAGACTGCGATTGCGACCGAGGACATCAGCCAGAAGATCTCGGCGATCCAAGCAGACACCCGGCTCTCGATCGACTCCATTCGCGGGGTGCTCGAGATCATCCATCAGATCGCCGACTACCAGGACGCCATCGCCAGTGCCGTGGAGGAGCAGGCGGCAACGACCAGCGAGATCTCGCGCAATGTGTCGGATGCGAGCCACGGCTCGAGCAGGATCGCGACCAACATCCAAGTGGTGGCCAATGCTGCGGACAGCACTGCATCCGGCGCCTCGGACAGCCAGCGCGCCGCCACCGAACTGGCCCGGATGTCGGCTGATCTGCAGACCCTGGTCGGCCACTTCAGGTACTGACATTCCGCACCGCTCTGCAGACGCGCCGTACCGCCGGGGCCCTCCTGAAACAGCCGGGCTAGTGTTGGACTCGTGAGCGACATCACCGCAGAGGCAGGGTCGGCGACGGGATTCGATCGGACAGCGTGGGCGGCCGAGGTCCGTGCGGCCGCCGCCGCACGTGGCGCCGTGATCCTCGCCCACAACTACCAGCTGCCCGAGATCCAGGACATCGCCGACCACGTCGGCGACTCCCTCGCACTCAGTCGGATCGCAGCGACCGTGGAGCAGTCCACGATCGTGTTCTGCGGGGTGCACTTCATGGCCGAGACCGCCAAGATCCTCAGCTACGACAAGACGATCCTGATCCCTGACGAGCGCGCCGGCTGCTCGCTCGCGGACACCATCACGGCCGACCAGTTACGGGCGTGGAAACACGAACACCCCGGCGCCGTGGTCGTCAGCTACGTGAACACGACGGCGGCAGTGAAGGCCGAGACCGACATCTGCTGCACGTCGTCCAACGCGGTCGATGTCGTGGCCAGCATTCCCGCTGATCGGCCCGTGCTGTTCTGCCCGGATCAGTTCCTCGGCGCGCACGTCCAGCGCACGCTCCAGCGCGACAACATGCACATCTGGCTCGGCGAGTGCCACGTGCATGCCGGCATCAACGGCGCCGATCTCAAGGCCCGGGTCGCAGCCGAACCCGATGCCGAGCTGTTCATCCACCCCGAGTGCGGGTGCGCGACGAGTGCGCTGTATCTCGCCGGCGCCGGCGTCGTCCCGGCCGAGCGCACCAAGATCCTCTCCACCGCCGGCATGGTCGATGCGGCCCGCAACACCACCGCCAAGAAGGTGCTCGTCGCCACCGAGACCGGCATGCTCCATCAATTGCACAAGGCCAACCCGCTGGTCATCTTCGAGCCCGTCAATCGCGCCGCAGTGTGCAAGTACATGAAGATGATCACCCCGGACAAGCTGCTCCGCTCGCTGCGCGACGGCACCGACGAGGTCACCGTGCCTCGCGACATCGCTGATCGGGCGAGGCTCTCCGTCGAGCGGATGATCGCCATCGGCAAGCCGTCTCGTACCGGGGAGTGAGCGGATGACCGCAGTGGTACCGCTCCAGCTCGCCGCGCCGGCCGTGACCTGGCAGCGTGATGTCGATGTCGTCGTGCTCGGCTCCGGCGCGGCCGGTCTTGCCGCAGCGATCGCAGTACGACCCGTGCGTTCGGTCCTGATCGTCACCAAGGACACACTCGACGCGGGCAGTACGGCCTGGGCCCAGGGCGGATTGGCCGGCGTGCTGGACCCGACCGACTCGCTCGAGAACCACGTGCACGACACACTCGAGGCCGGAGCCGGATTGTGTGACGAGCGTGCGGTGCGCCAGCTCGTCGCCGAGGCGCCGAAGGCGATCCGCTACCTGATGCGGCTCGGCGCTGCGTTCGACCCGGGCCATGACGGCGACGGCCCCGCGCTGACGATGGAGGGTGGCCACTCGCACCGCCGCATCGTCCACGCCGGTGGCGACCAGAGCGGAGCCGAGGTGCAGCGCACGCTCGACCAGTCGGCGATCTCGACCGGCGTCGACGTGCTCGACCATGCGTTCGCGCTCGACCTGGTGATGGGCACCAACTCGCTCGGCCGACCCCAGGCCGCCGGGGTGCGGATCGCGATCACCGACGAGACCGGCGCGGTCCAGTCAGTCGGTGTCGTGACGGCCCGAGCGGTCATCATCGCGACGGGCGGCTACGGCCAGATCTTCGCCTCGACGTCGAACCCGCCGGCGGTCACCGGCGATGGACTCGCCCTTGCCCTGCGGGCGGGACTGCCGGCGCGCGACGTCGAGTTCGTCCAGTTCCATCCAACGGTGCTCTGGGTCGGCGCGGACGCCACTGGACAGCAGGCGCTGATCAGCGAGGCGGTGCGCGGCGAGGGCGCCAAGCTCTACGACGCAGCCGGCGAACGGGTGATGGTCGGCGTGCATCCGTTGGAGGACCTCGCCCCACGCGACGTCGTGGCCAGTGCGATCAGCGACCGGATGGCGGCGCGAGCGGCCGGTGTCGATGACCACGTCTACCTCGACGCGACGCACATGGGCACCCGGTTCTACGAGCGGTTCCCCTCGATCACTGCGTCGTGCAAGGCGATCGGCATCGATCCCGCAGTCGACCGCATCCCGGTGGCACCCGCTGCGCACTACGTCTGCGGCGGCTTGCGCGCTGATCTCGACGGACGCACCGAGATGGCCGGGCTGTACGCCGTCGGCGAGGTCGCCTGCACCGGTGTGCATGGCGCAAACCGCCTCGCCAGCAATTCGCTCACCGAGGGTGTCGTGGCCGGGACGCGAGTCGGTCGCGACCTTGCCTGGGAGCTGCCCGAGCTGGTCGAGCCGGCGGGCATCGACGTCGACGGTGCGGCCGGGCTGCTGCCGGCCGAGATGCGCACCGGCGTCCGCTCGACGATGTCTCGACACGTCGGTGTGATGCGTCGCCCGGAGGGTCTCGCCGCCGCCGCCGAGGCCCTGGAAGAGCTCGCCGGGTCGATCTCGCCCGATGTCGCCCCGCACCGCCGTGCGTACGAGGCGACCAACCTGATCACCATTGGTTCGGCCGTGATCGAGGCGGCGCGTAGCCGGACCGAGAGCCGCGGCTGTCACCGGCGCAGCGACTACACCGAGCCGCGGCCGGTCTGGGTGACCCATCTGACGGTGCGCCTCGACGGCACCGGCGAAGCCCTCGTCCTCGGCCGCCCGGACGAGGCCTAGGTGTTCACGTTCCACCCGCTCGCCGAATCCACCCGCCGGCGTCTGATCGGCGATGGGGTGGACCCGGACTCCGTGGCGGCGCTCGTCCGGATGGCCGTCGCCGAGGACCTCGCCGGCGGCTTCGACGTCACGTCGACGGCGACCGTGCCTGCCGGTCAACGCTCTGTGGCCACGTTCGGCGCCCGCGGAACCGGAACCTTGGCCGGGATCGCTGTTGCGGCGGCAGTCATCGACACCGTGTGCGGCGCGGACGCGAGTGACTTCGACTACCTCGCCGATGACGGCGACCAGGTCGTCGCCGGCACCGATGTCGCCCGGGTCGAGGCACCGACCCGGCTGCTGTTGACCGCCGAACGGTCGGCGCTACCTGCTCTGCCACCTCTCGGGTGTCGCGACGCTGACCAAGCGGTGGGCCGACGCGCTGCAGGGCAGTACGGCCCGGGTGCGCGACACGCGTAAGACCACGCCCGGGCTGCGCTTCCTCGAGAAGTACGCCGTGCGTTGCGGCGGCGGTGTCAACCATCGCATGGCGCTCAGCGACGCAGCGCTCGTCAAGGACAACCACGTGCTCGCCGCCGGGGGAGTGGCCCAGGCCTTCGCAGCAGTGCGCGCCCTGGCGGCGACGATCCCCGTCGAGATCGAGGTCGACTCTCTGGACGACCTCGCCGAGGCGATGCACGCAGGCGCCGACCTGATCCTGCTCGACAACTTCTCGGTTGAGCAGATGCGCGAGGGCGTGGCCGCGATGCGCGAGTATGAGCGGTCGACCGGCCGACGGGTGCTGCTCGAGGCCAGCGGCGGGTTGACGATCGAGGTCGCCCGCTCCGTCGCCGAGACCGGCGTCGACTACATCGCCGTGGGCGGCCTGACCCATAGTGCGCCTGTCCTCGACATCGGCCTGGACCTGCGCACCGTCAGCTGACCGGCGGAGCGCCGCGGGCCGCGATGCGCCGGAGCGGAGGCAGCGTCGGTGGTGGCTGCTTGCGCGGCGGGAGCTCGCTCAGCAGCAACGCACTGGCCTGGGTGATCGCGAACACGGCGCGCTCGAACGCAACTTCGGTGGTCGCCGACAACGACTGCACCCCGCTGATCTTGCGGACGTACTGGCGCGCGGCGGCTTCGATCTCGGTCGGTGTTGCGACCGGTTCCAGGCCGCGCAGGGTGGTGATGTTCCGGCACATGCCCCGAGCCTATGCAGGGCAGCGGCCGTGCCGTCCGGCGTGACCAGCGGTGGTCTCAGCCGCCGGTGGCTGGGGTCACGAGCACGAGGTCGACGACCAGGATCAGGTCGGCTCCGGCAGGCAGGCCCATCGAGTCGCTGCCGGCGTCGCCGAATGCGTCGGCAGGCGGGACGATGATCTGGCGACGACCACCGACCTTCATCCCGGTCACGCCCGTGACGAGACCAGTGACGGTCTGGCTGTCGAGGGTGATCTTCGCCGCGGTACCGGTCTCCCACGTCGACTGGATCTCGGCGGCGGTGTCACCGCGGTAGGCGATGATCTGCAGGTACGCGGTGTCGCCGGAAGCTGCCTCTGGGCCGTCGCCGGTGACCAGGTCGGTGAACGTGGTCGTGGTCGCGCCGACGCTCGGCTGGACGTCGACGGTCGGCTTGTCGTCGACGCTCGCGGTCGGCACGTCGATGCCGGGCGTGATCGCGACGGCATCGATGACGAACGTCAGCGCGTCACCCGGCTTGATGATCTCACCCTGGGGCGAATCGCCGTAGGCCAGGTCGGCGGGGATGTCGAGCTGGCGGCGGCCGCCGACCTTGATGCCGATCAGACCCTCTTCCCAGCCCTGGATCACGCTGTTCTGGCCGAGGACGACGTCGAACGGCTGGCCGCGGTCGTAGCTGTTGTCGAACTCGGTGCCGTCTGCGGAACGCACCCCGACATAGTTGACGCTGACTGTGTCGCCGATCTTGGCGGCGTCGCCGGTGCCATCGGAGAGGTCGGTGATGACCAGCTTCGTCGGCAGCGTCGCTGGGATCTTCACGGTCGGCTTCTCGCTCGCCCCGGCCGCTGTCGTTGTGACATCGCTGCCGCCAGTCGTGGTGGCGGTCGTGACATCGCTGCCGCCCGCCGCAGTCGTGGCGGTCGACGCATCGGAGCTGCTCGAGCTGGAGGCATCACTGCCACAGCTGGCGAGGAGGGCGAGGGAGACGGCGAAGGCGGGCAGCAGGCGGCGCATTGCGGCGACGCTATCTGCAGTGCGACCGGGTCGGGGTGCAGGCCGAAGGCGCCGTACGGCACAGCGCCTCACCCCAGCGCCTCACCCCAGCGCGGCCCGGTATGCGCCGGGGCCCATCCCCACCACCCGGCGGAACTGGCGGGTGAACGCACTCTGGTCGTAGTACCCGCACTCGGTCGCGATCTGGGCGACGGGATGGTCGGTGGTGCGCAGGCGCAGGATCGCCTCCTCCAGGCGGAGACGGAGCATCAGCTGTTTGGCGCTCAGGCCGAGGGCGCGCTTGATGGCCCGCTCCAGCTGGGTCACGGTGAGGTCCGCGGCGGCGGCGAGCTCGCCGACAGTGACCGGCTCGGTGCTACGGATCCGTGCAAACGCGACCGCTGCGGCGACTCGGGCGTTGATGCCGGCGCTCTCGGCAGGGGCACGCAGATCGACGGACACGCTGGCAATCGCAGTCGACGCGCGACGGGTCCCCCGGCCGAGATGCAACAGCGTCTTGCTCGTCACATACCACCCGACAGATCCGTCCGGACGCAGGATGAGCTCCAGTTCGTTACGCAGCGGCTGTCCAGTGGCGAGCAGGCGAGCATCCTGGCGGGCGTATGAGTCGGCGAGCTCGACCGGAAACAGGTCACCGGCGACGAGCCCGACGATGTCCGCCGGCGTGGCCCGACCCGCTCGGTCGGCGAAGGCCTGGTTGACGGCGAGGTACCGGCCCTCGGCGTCCTTGGCGCAGAACATCACGTGGGGCACATCGGTGAGCAGGTCGGTCAGCGCGTCGAGCGTGGGGTCGGACACGCGGCCCATCCTTGTCGACACGGCGGCCGGGATGTACGAACTCGGCACCGTGGGCGCGTGAACCGTGCAAGACGGCGGGTGTCGAATAGTTGCATGGAGCACCACCCAGCGGACCTGATCCTGCTCGACACCGACCCCGGGACCCCGGATTCAGCGACCGACGATGCCCGTATGGAACGAGCGATCGCGCTCGCCGAGCGGCTGCTCGCCGAATCGCAGCAGATCGCGACCCGCACCGAGCAGGCCCAGCTCGGCCGGCTCGGCCGGTTGATCAACGACGAGCGCGGCCGCGAGTTGGTGCAGCTGCTGACCGACGACGTCCTGCGCATCCACGACCGGCGTCGCGCAGCTCGGCGGTTCCGCGACGTGGTGCGCACCGTCGGCGTCCCGACGTCGCTCGGTGTCCTCGATGCCGTCATGCTGCGCGTCGGATCGCTCCTTGCGCCGTTCGCACCGAGGCTGCTGATGCTGCTCGTCGGGCGCCGGATCCGCAACGAGACCCGCGGCGTGGTGCTCTCCTCGCAGGACCCGGCGTTCGCTGATCATGTGCGGGCGCGGACCGAGCAGGGTGTGCGACTGAACATCAACGTGCTCGGTGAGGCAATCCTGTCCGACGCCGAGGCAGCCGCCCGGCTCGCGTCGGTGCGCGCCCGCCTGGCCCGGGCCGACGTCAGCTACGTGTCGGTCAAGATCTCGGCACTCTGTGCGAACCTCGATCCGCTCGCGTTCGACGACAGCGTCGACCGGGTCAGCGAGCGACTGCGCGTGCTGTACCGCGACGCGGCCTCGGCGAGCCCGGCGAAGTTCGTCAACCTCGACATGGAGGAATTCAAGGACCTCGCCCTCACCGTGGCCTCGTTCACCAACGTCCTCGACGAGCCGGAGTTCGCCGGGATGGACGCCGGCATCGTGCTGCAGGCCTACCTGCCCGACTCCCACGCAGCGTTGGAGCACCTCGGCGAGTGGGCCGTGGCGCGTCACGCACGCGCCGGTGGCCGGATCAAGATCCGCATCGTCAAGGGCGCCAACCTGGCGATGGAGCAGGTCGACGCCGAGACCCACGGCTGGCAGCAGGCGCCGTACCCGACCAAGGCCGACGTCGATGCGAGCTACAAGCGGCTGCTCGATGCCGCGCTGCGTCCGGAGTGGGCCGCAGCCGTGCGGATCGGCCTGGCAAGTCACAACTTGTTCGACATCGCCTGGGCGTTGGTGCTGCGCGAAGGCCTCGCCGATCCGCACCAGATCGAGCTGGAGATGCTCGAGGGCATGGCTCCCGCACAGGCGCGCGCCGTCAACGGCGCTGCCGAGGGGCTCCTGCTCTACGCGCCGGTTGTCGCTCCGCACGACGTCGACTCCAGCATTGCGTACCTGTCCCGGCGGCTCGACGAGAACACCTCGCCGGACAACTTCCTGCGCGCCCTGTTCACACTGCGGCCGGGCACCGCCGAGTTCGCCGAGCAGGCCGAGCGCTTCCGCACCAGTGTCGCTGCCCGCTCCACGATCACCACGCGGAGCCGTCGTGCCCAGGCCGCGCCTGCAGCTCACCGTGGGTTCGACAACGCGCCGGACTCGGACTTCACGATGGAGTCGGTCCGCGCGTCGCTCGCCGACGCCGTCCCCGTCGCCGACCCGCCGCTGATCACCGACATCGCCGAGATCGACGCCGTTCTCGCTCGGGCATCTGCCGCCTCGGCAGAGTGGGCCGGTGCCTCGCTCGAGGATCGGCGCGAGCTGCTCGAGAACGTCGCCACGACGATGGCCGGCCATCGCGCGACGACGCTCGCGGTGATGGCCGAAGAGGCCGGTAAGACCATCCGCGAGGGCGATCCGGAGATCAGCGAGGGAATCGACTTCGCTCGCTACTACGGCACCGTCGGCACGGCGCTGATCGCCGAGCTGCGTGCGGATGGCGTGATCGTGGACAATCGCGGGGTGGTGCTCGTGGTCGCGCCGTGGAACTTCCCGTACGCGATCCCCGCCGGCGGTGTGTGCGCGGCACTGGCGGCCGGCAACGCGGTCGTGCTCAAGCCCGCGCCCGAGACCCGCCGCATCGCCTGGGCGCTGGCCGAGCAGCTGTGGGAGGCCGGTGTGCCCCGCGACCTGCTCCAGTATGTGGCCTGCGCGGATGACGAGGTCGGCCAGCACCTCGTCACCCATGTCGACGTCGCCAGCGTCGTGCTGACCGGCTCCTACGACACGGCCCAGCTGTTCATCCGCTGGAAGCCGGACATGCACCTGCTCGCCGAGACGAGCGGCAAGAACGCGCTGATCATCACCGCCGCCGCCGACATCGACGCGGCCTTGCGGGACCTCGTCAAGTCAGCGTTCGGTCACGCCGGGCAGAAGTGCTCGGCGGCCAGCCTGGCCATCGTCGAGGCCTCCGTCTATGACGACCCGTCGTTCGCGCAGCGCCTCGCCGATGCGGTTGGCAGCCTCGTCGTCGGTTGGCCGCAGGCACCGTCGACCATCATGGGTCCGCTGATCAACCCGCCGAGTGGGCCGCTACTGCGCGCGATGACCACGCTGGACGGCGTCGAGCGCTGGATCGTCGAACCGCATCCGCTCGACGACCCGACGGCCCTCGGGGGAGCAACGGGCAGCCTGGCCTCGAGCGACACCCGCCTCTGGTCACCGGGCGTCAAGCTCGACGTGACCGAGGGATCGTGGTTCCACCTGACCGAGTGCTTCGGACCGGTGCTCGGCGTGATGCGCGCCCGTGACCTCGACCATGCGATCGAACTGCAGAACGCGACGCCGTTCGGCCTGACCGGCGGCATCCACTCACTCGATCCGGCCGAGATCACGCACTGGCTCGACCGCGTCCAGGTCGGCAACGCCTACGTCAATCGGCACATCACCGGGGCTGTCGTGCAGCGTCAGCCGTTCGGCGGCTGGAAGCGGTCCTCGATCGGGTGCGGCGCCAAGGCCGGCGGTCCGGACTACGTGCTCGGCCTGAGCACAATCGCATCACCCGTCGCCGACGCGTCGGCGGCCGCCCGTTCCTACGATGCATGGTGGACGGCCTGGTTCGGCATCGACCACGATCCGAGCGGTCTGCGGAGTGAGCGCAACGTCCTCCGCCATCGTTCGCTCGAAGGCGTCGTGCTCCGCGTCGATCCCTCGACCCCGGCCGCGCAGATCGCTGCGGCCCGCGCTGCGGCGGCGCGGTGCGGCACGACGCTGATCGTCTCGAACGCAGGGACCGAGTCCGAGGACACGCTGCGGACCCGGCTCGGGGCTCGCGGTGTGGAACGGGTGCGTGCGCTCGTGCCGGTCAGCGACGAGATGCGGTTGTGGCTGCTCGAGCACACGATCGGCCTCGACACCGCCCCGGTCGCTGCCCATGGCCGGGTCGAGCTCGCACGCTGGCTCAAGGAGCAGGCGATTAGCGAGACCACCCACCGCTACGGCCGGTTGACGGAGTCGGTCTTCGGCTGATCCAGGTTCGCCAGCTCTGGGTTCGGCTGCTCCGTGTCGACGGGGTCGTGGCCCGGCCCGCGCGTGCGCAGCCACTCCGCCTCGGCCTCGCCCATCGGCGTCGACGGGCCACCGTTGACCATTGGCCACAGCTCCTCGGCGATGCGCCGGTAGTTGCCGGTCGCGTTGAGCTCGCCGAGGATCGCGTAGAGGCCGAGGTTGATCCGCTGGATGAACACGAATGATCTCGGCACGGTCGCGTACTGCGAGATCGGGCTGTCACGGTCGAAGGTGTGGCGCACGATGGCCGAGCTGTACTCGGGCGTCCACGTCATCAGCCTGTCTTCGCGGACCGGCTCATAGAAGTGGGAGAAGTACTCGCCGGCCTCCGCGGTGTCGATCGGCGCCCCGGCCTGGAGCAGACCGGCGTCTTCGACGATGCGCCGGAATGCAACGTCGTCGTGGTCGATCGCGGCGGCCTCGACCATCGACTCGAAGGTGTGCAGCTCGTCGTCGCTGAAGTGCTTGACGAGGCCGAAGTCGAGGAAGGTGACCTTGCCGTTGCCGAGGAACAGGTAGTTCCCCGGATGGGGATCGCCGTTGAACGCGCGAAAGCGGTACAGGCTGCGGAACACGAACCGGAAGATCGCCTCGGCGGCGAGGTCGCGCTCGTGCTGGTCCCAGGTCAGCAGCTCCTTCCAGGTCGAGCCGACGACCAGCTCGGTGGTCAGCACCCGCGCGGTGGACAGTTGATCGATCACCGCCGGCACGTGGAAGTAGGGATGGTCGCGGTAGTACTCGTGGAATGCGCGCTGGTTACGCGCCTCGAGGACGTAGTCCAGCTCCTCGGTCAGTCGGCTCTTGATCTCGGTGACCATCTCTGCCGGATCGAGACCGCCGAATCCCTGCTTGAGGATCGCGCCGAGCAGCTCGGTGTTGCGCAGGTCGCTCTCGATCGCGGTGTCGACGCCCGGGTACTGCACCTTCACCGCAACGGCGCGCTCCTGGCCCGTCGCAGGATCGACGATGATCGCGCGGTGCACCTGGCCGATCGACGCAGCCGCGATCGGTTCGGGATCGAACGTCACGAACAGGTCCTCGATCGGCCGGCCGAGCTCGCGCTCGATGACGCCCTTGGCCAGCTCGTAGCTCATCGGCGGGGCGTTCGACTGCAGCGTCGCGAGGGCGAGGCGCAGCGGCTCGGGCAGCCCCTCGTCGAGGTAGCTCGCCATCTGGCCGAGCTTCATCAATGCGCCCTTCATCTGGCCGAGGCGGTCGGCGATCTGCTCGGCGGTCTTCAGCTCGCGTTCATTGTCGAGCTCGATCCGTCGCTCGGTGTTGGCGAACAGCTTGCGTGCGCTCGTCGTCGCGTACGCAGCCCCGACCTGC
>JANXUX010000301.1 GCA_025351965.1 Actinomycetes bacterium
GCTCGGCAACGATCGGTGCAGCGTCGTCGTCCGGCCCACCGGCGGTCGCCGTGTCGAGCTCGCTCATCAGCGACGCCCCGTTTCGCTTGCAGCAACCACCATCGCGAGATCCGGTGCCAGGGTGAGCTTGACCAACACGTCGGCAGCTGCAGACAGCCGGGCTAGTTCGTCGGCGGAGAGCTCGCCCATCTGGGCTTCCAGCCATTGCGTGCGGCGGCTGCGGACGTCCTCGAGCTCCTCGAGGCCGGCCGGAGTGATCCTGATCCGGGTCACCCGCCGGTCATTGGTGTCGGGCTCGCGGACGACCAGACCGAGCGCCTCCATCTTGGTGACGACCGCCGTGATGGTGGGCGGGGCGACCTGTTCTCGCGCCGCGAGCTCGCCGTGGGTCGGACCGTCGAGGCGCGCCACCGAGGCGAGTGCGGCCGTGAGCGTCGGCCCGTGGCTGTTGCCGTCCTGCTGACGCAACAGGCGGGCGAGGCGGGCGATGGACAGACGGAGGCTCTGGGCCAGTTCGGCGGGGCTGAGCTGCTCATGAACGATGGCCATGGCGTCATGCTACCCGATTCGTTCGTTCGTCGAACTAATGGATGGGCGGTGTGAAGGTACCCCCGGCTCGCATCCACTCGCCGATCACCCGTTCGCCTTCGGCCGGGTTGTACATGTCGTCCTGGCGGGAGAACTCGCCGTTGCCCGCGTACTCGAGGATCGTGACGCATCCGAACCGATGGACGACGTCGCCGCCGGTGGGGTCCGGCATGACCTGCGACGGGTAGTACACCACGCGATTACCGTCGATGGCCACCCACTCGACCGGGAACTGCATCATCGACATCGGTGCCATCAGCTCGGTGATCTTGGCCTTGATCGCCTCTCGGCCACGGATGACGCCGTAGTTGCACTCGTGCCACTCGCAGTCGACCGTGTGCAGATCGGCCCAGTGCTCCCAGTCGCCCGCATCGCCTGCGGCGACGAACGCGCGGTACGCAGCCTCGACTTCCTCACGCGGGAAAACCGGCTCACTCGTCATCTCGTCCCCCCGTGGTTCGTCCTCGTCGCCAGAGTACAGGACACCGCCGGTCGATCAGCCGATCGACATCAGTGACGGGCCGGGCGAACGCTGCGGGCCCGAGCACGTTGCTCGAGTACCCGTGCGCCGGCTTCATCGGCGTTTTCGGCGGTGACGGTGAGGTGGCCCATCTTGCGGCCGGGGCGTGGCTCTCGTTTTCCGTACAGGTGCAAGTGCACGCAGTCATCGGCGAGTACTGCGACCCAGTCCGGGTGATCGGGCTGCCAGAGGTCGCCGAGCAGGTTGGCCATCGCAGCCGCTCCCCCGGTCAGACCAGCGTTGCCGAGCGGTAGGCCGCACACCGCACGAACCTGTTGCTCGAACTGGCTGGTCATCGCTGCGTCGAGGGTCCAGTGCCCGCTGTTGTGGGGCCGTGGAGCGATCTCGTTGACCACGAGGCGGCCGTCGACGACGAAGCACTCCACGGCGAGCACTCCGACGAAATCGAGCGCGGCAGCAATCCGGCCGGCCAACGCCGGGGCGAGATCGGACCCGACGCCCGTGTCCGGCACGGTGGTGAGATCCAAGATGCCGTCGACGTGCACATTGGTCGCGACGGGATACACCGCGAGGGAACCATCGACCCCTCGGGCGAGCACGACGGACACCTCGCGCTCGAACGCCAGACGCTGTTCGAGCACGCACGCCACGCGGCCGAGGCGATCCCACGCCGAGGCGAGAGCGGCCGGACCCGCGACCGAGACCTGTCCGAGGCCGTCGTAGCCGAGACGGGCCGTCTTCAGGATCGCAGGGAAGGCCTGCGTGGGAGCGACGAGGTCATCCTCGGTCTCGATCACCGTGTAGGGAGCCACCGGTACGCCGACCGATTCGAGGAACCGCTTCTCCGAGCGCCGGTCCTGGGTGATCTCGATGGCTCGAGCACCAGGCCTGACCAAGGTTTGCCGAGCCAGCGCCGTCATCGCGGACGCAGGGGCGTTCTCGAACTCGGTGGTCACCACGGCGCACTCGGCGGCCATCGTCGCGAGCGCGCTGGCGTCGTCGTACGGCGCGGTCAGGTGCACGTCGGCAGCGGCCCCGGCCGGTGAGAACTGATCGGGTTCGAGGACCACCGTCCGGTAGCCCATGGTGCGCGCCGCCATCACGAAGTAGCGGCCGAGTTGGCCGCCACCGAGGATGCCAACGGTGGCCGGCGGCAACACCGGAGCCGCAGGAAGATCCGGCACTCGACTCATCCGGGAGGCAGCGTGCTGGCGGCCGCCTCGTCGCGGCGATGCTGACGGAACGCGTGGAGACGGTCGCGGAGCACATCGTCATCGGCGGCCAGGAGGGCCACAGCGAAGAGGGCAGCATTGGTCGCGCCGGCATCGCCGATCGCGAAGGTGGCCACCGGTACGCCCGCCGGCATCTGCACGATCGAGTAGAGCGAGTCCTGTCCGCCGAGGTGCCGGGAGGGCACCGGAACTCCCAACACCGGCACGAGCGTCTTGGCCGCCAGCATGCCCGGCAGGTGCGCCGCGCCGCCCGCACCGGCGATGATCGCGCGCAGTCCCGCCGGCTCGGCCTGCTCGGCGAATCGGTACATCTCGTCGGGCATCCGATGCGCCGAGAGCACCTGCACATGGTGAGCGATCCCGAACTCCTCGAGGATCGCGACCGAACGCGACATCGTCGGCCAATCGCTCGACGAGCCCATGACCACTGCAAGACGAGCATTCGGTGTCATCGCAACCCGCACGACGAGACGGAGCGGTCGCCCGACAACTGGTCCTGCGTCACGAGCGAGGCTCGATAGCGTTCGATCCCCCTCAGCCGGTGCACCGCATCAATCTACGATGTCCGGCGAACCGGGAGGTCGATGTCGGCAGACGCAGTCCTGCGCGTCGCGAGGGCCGACTTCGCCGTGACGATCCACGCTGTCCCATGAGTTGGTGGGCGAGCCGGCTGGCCTAGGCTGCGGCGGTGGCTCGTCGACGAAATCGTGGCGTGGATCCTGGCGGCGTCACGGCGCTCGTCGGCAACGTTTTGGACGCCCTCGTCGATCAGATCGCGGTCGTCGATCGCGACGGTGTGATCCTCGCAGTGAACCGGGCGTGAAGGGACTTCGCGGCGGCGAACGGAGGTCCTCCGGCGACGCCACGTTGGGTCGGGCTGAACTATCTGTCGGTGTGTGGCCGCGCGACCGATGGATCGGACGACGATGCATCAGCGGCGGCCGCCGGTATTCGAGCGGTGTTGTCCGGAGAGGCCAGCACGTTCGAGTTGGAGTACCCGTGTCATTCGCCCGCGCAGCGTCGCTGATTCCAGATGAGCGTCACTCCACTGACCGGCGACGACGACGTGCCCGCAGTGGTCGTCTGCCATCACGACATCACCCGACGTCGGCTGTTCGAGGAGCAGCTGCGGCACAGCGAGGAACGTGCTGCAATCACGTTGCACTCCATCGGTGACGGCGTCATCGTGACCGATCCTTCCGGTTCGATCACCGCGATGAACGCCACGGCTGAGCGCTTGACAGGATGGCCGGCGGTCGATGCTGTGGGCCGATCACTCCCGGACGTCTTCCACATCGTCAACGCACAGTCCCGGCTCCCCGTGGCCAATCCGGTGGATCTGGTGATCGAGCGGGGCGAAGTCGTTGGATTGGCGAACCATACGGTGCTGCTCGCGCAAGATGGCCCGGAGCACCAGATCGTCGACAGCGCTGCCCCGATCCGTGATCAGCGCGGTGAGATCGTGGGCGTCGTGTTGGTCTTCAGCGACGCGACCGACGAGTATCGAAGTCGGCAGGAGTTGGAGACCACGGCTGCGCTGTTGGAACGCACCGGTGCGTTCGCCCGCGTCGGGGGCTGGGAACGCGACCTGGTCACGGGCACCCGGATCTGGTCGTCGGAGATCTACCGGATCTTCGAGGTCGATCAGCGGATCGCGCCGACCAGTGACCGGGTGATGGACGAATACCTGACTCCCGAGGCGCGACTGCAGTTGAATTCTGCGATCGATCACGGGATCGCCACGGGGACAGGATGGGATCTCGAGTTACCGATGGTGACCGCCAAGGGGCGGTCGATCTGGGTACGCACACAGGGTGAAACCGTGAGTGTCGATGGCGTCGTCGTCGGCGCCCGCGGAGCCCTCCAGGACATCACGGACCGCAAGGCTGCCGAGGAGGTGATCCGAGCAGGCGCCGAACGGCTGCGCGCGATCTTCGAGACCGAGCCGGAATGCGTCAAGGTGGTCGGCGCAGACGGGCACGTGTTGGAGATGAACGCGGCCGGTCTGGGGATGCTCGAAGCCGACTCGATCGATGACGTGCGGTCGCGCACGTTGAGTGCGTTCATCGTTCCCGCCGATCGGGCGGCGTTCGTCGGATTGCACCGGACCGTGATGGCCGGTTCGAACGCCGTCTTGGAGTTCGAAGTGATCGGCCTGCGCGGGACTCGCCGCCGGCTCGAAACTCATGCCACACCGATGCGTGACGCCACCGGTCGGGTGACGATGCTGTTGGGGATCACTCGCGACGTGACCGAACAGGCCCGCACCCGGCAGCAGTTGGCAGAAGCCGCGGAGTTGATGAGGCAGACCGCGGAGATTGCCAAGGTCGGGGCGGTGTCGTTCGATCTCCGTACGATGAGGCCTTCGGTCTCCGCGAACGTGCGCAGACTCCTCGAGTTCGACGAGCACGACGCGCCGGCTCCGGATGGTGCGATTGCCCCGTTCCAGTCGCCCGAGACGCAGCAGCTGATCCAGCGGAAACTGCAGGCGGCGGTCGACGCCGGAGCCGAGTGGGACTTCGAGACTCCGCTCGTGACGCGGACGGGACGTTCGATCTGGGTCCGACTTCGTGGTGTCGTCGAGCTCGACAACGGTGTCGCGATACGGCTCCGGGGCGTGCTCCAGGATGTCACGGAACGCAAACGGCTCGAAGCCCAACTGCTGCAGGCCGCCAAGACCGAATCGATCGGACGGCTGGCAGGCGGCGTCGCCCATGACTTCAACAACATGCTGACGGTGATCCTCACCAGCGTGGACATCGCTCTGCACGAGCTGCGACCGGAGGAGCCATCACGTGTGTATCTCGAGCAGATCCGTAGCGCCGCTGAACGGTCTGCCGATCTCACCCGGCAGCTGTTGGCCTTCGCACGCGAACAGATCATCGAGCCACGTGTCGTCGATCTGAACAACATCGTGACCGCGATGACCTCGATGTTGAACCGCCTCATCGGCGAAGACATCTCGCTCACCTGGGAGCCCGACCCGAGCCTGTGGCCGGTCCGGATCGATCCGACACAATTCGATCAAGTCCTGACCAACTTGGTGGTCAACGCCCGCGACGCGATCATCCCGACCGGCACCACCAACGGAGCGATCACGATCTCGGCTTCGAACGCGGTGATCGACGACGCCTATTGCGCGCTCCACTGGAATGCGCGCTCCGGCGATGCCGTACACGGTCGAGAGTCCGAGCCCAGTGCCTGTGCCCG
>JANXUX010000311.1 GCA_025351965.1 Actinomycetes bacterium
TCGGTCGTGATCTCGACTGGGTCGCCGGCACCGGCGTTGAGGTTCTTGCTGATCTCGTCGTAGGCCTGCTGGAGGGCCGACGCCGTCGGGGCCTCGTAGAACTGGCCACCCGTCGTCTTTGCGGTCGCCTCGAGCTCGGGGCCGTTGACCGGCACGGGGATCTGTTCGCCCGTGTTCGGGTCGGCGACCGAACCGTTCGCGGTACCGAACGCGATCGAGTAGACCGGGATCTTCGCCTCGGCAGCGAGCTTGGCGCCGGCGGCGGTGTCGCGGCCCTGGGTGGTCTCGCCGTCGGACAGCAGCACGATCGCGCCGGCCGGCGTGTCGGGTTGGTCTGCGCTCGGCGGGCCGAGGATCTCCGACGCTGTCGCCAAGGCGTCGCCGATCGCGGTTCCCTGTCCGAGCTGGAGGCGGTCGATGGCGCGCTTCACGCCGGCGTGGTCGAGGGTCGGCGGCAGCCGGACCGTCACATCCTTGTTGAACGAGATCAGGCCGATCTGGATGTTGTTGTCGACCTCGTCGACGAAGTCCTCACCGGCACGCTTGGCGGCATCGAGCCGGTTCGGGTCGACGTCGGTGGCCTCCATGCTCAACGACACGTCGAAGACGAGCAGGATCTTGCCGCCGGACTGGGTCTGCTCCAACGTGCGACTGACCGGGCGGGCGATCGCGATGATGCCGAAGATCGCCGCGACGAGGTAGAAGCCGGCCACGACATGGCGCCGCCAGCCCGGCCGCTTCGGGGCCAGCGAGTCGAGCAGGTCGAGGTTGGTGAACGCGACAACGTGCTTCTGGCGGGCGTACTGGCTGGCGACGTAGACGCCGGCGAGAACCACCACGAGCAAGAGCCACCACAACCGGCCGCCGTTCAGGAACGTGATGGCGATCATCGGCGCAACCCTCCTCCGACGCCGGCGACCTGCACCTTGCGTCGACGTACGTGCTGGATCAACGAGCCGATCCAGTCCTGGTCCGTGCTCAGGAGCAGATGGTCGGACCCGGCGCGACGGATCGCGTCGCGGATTGCGACCCGCTGCTGCGCTGCGGCCTCTCGGTAGCGGTGCTGCAGCGCAGCGGTCATCTGCACCTCGCGCACCCGCCCGGTCGCCGGATCGGCGAGGGCGACGTAGCCGACGGCTGGGATGTCGAGCTCGCGCGGATCGACGACCTCGATGCAGAGCGCGTCGTTGCGCAGTGCCATCGTCCCGAGCGGACGCTGCCAGCCGGCGTCGGCGTTCGCCGGATCGGTTTGCGGGGAGAGGAAGTCGCTGATGACCGTGACGAAACCGCGGCGCTTGGACACGGCGCCGACCCGGCGAACAGCGGCGCCGAGGTCGGCACGGCCCCGGCCGGCGGAGTCGGGTGGCATGCTGATGGCGTGCAGGATGGCCCGGACCTGGGCGCGACCGGGACGGGGTGGGAACGTGCGCAGCTCGGGACCCGCGACGAGCACGGCGCCGAGACGGTTCTGGTTGCGGGCGGTGAGGAAGCCGACAGCGGCTGCCGCACCGAGCGCGAGCGACGCCTTCTGCGGGCCGGACGTACTGAACCGCATGGGGGCGGACACGTCGACGACCAGCCAACCCTCGAGATCGCGATCTGCGATCTGGTCACGCACGAAGAGCTCGCGCGTGCGTGCCGTGACGTTCCAGTCGATGCGGCGCACGTCGTCGCCGACCTGGTACATCCGGCTCTCACCGATCTCGCTTCCCTGGCCGGGGGTGATGCCCTGGTGCTGACCATGCAGGAACCCGTCGAGCTTGCGGGTGACGGTCAGCTCGAGGGTGCGCAGCATCTCGGCGACGGCATCGGTCGGCGGACCGGACGGCCAGGCGACATCGGTGGAGCTCGCCCAGTTCGGAGGGGGAACGGACACGACTCAGCTCTCGAAGACGGAACGCACCGAGGGGGCCGGCGTACGCGGCGACACCCGGGTCGCCGGCACGGTGCTCAGCAGGCGATGGAGGATGTGCTCGACGGTGATGTCGCGAGCGAGCGCGTCGTACGTCAGGACCATGCGGTGGCGCAGCACCTCGGGAGCGAGGTCGAAGATGTCCTGCGGTGTCGCGTAGCTGCGGCCGCGTAGCAGCGCAAGCGACTTCGCGCCACGCACGAGTGCGATCGAGGCGCGGGGGCTGGCGCCGAGCGCGATCATCGGCGACAGATCGGCGAGACCGGCACGCTCCGGGTTGCGTGTGGCCTGGACGAGGTCGACGGCGTACTGCTGCACACTGCGGTCGATGAACACGGTGTCGGCGGTGGCCTGGAGCGCTTGCAGGCCGGCGAGATCGATGATCTGCTCGGGCACCGGCGGGTTCACGGTCATCCGGTCGAGGATCACCATCTCCTCGTCCGGTGTCGGGTGCGTCAGCAGGATCTTCATCATGAAGCGGTCGCGCTGGGCGTCGGGCAGTTGGTAGACGCCTTCGCTCTCGATCGGGTTCTGGGTCGCGACGACGAAGAACGGCTTGGGCACCTTGTGGGTGATGCCGCCGATGGTGACCTGCTGCTCGGCCATGACCTCGAGCAGCGCCGACTGCACCTTGGCGGGAGCGCGGTTGATCTCGTCGGTGAGCAGGAAGTTGACGAAGATCGGTCCGAGCTCGACATCGAACTTCTCGCTCGACACCCGGTACACGCGTGTGCCGACGATGTCGCTGGGCAACAGGTCGGGGGTGAACTGGATGCGTGCGAACGTGCCCCCGGTGACCTTGGCAAGCGTCTCCGCGGCAAGGGTCTTGGCCAGTCCGGGGACGCTCTCGAGCAGACAGTGCCCCCGCGAGAGGAGGCCGACGATGAGCCGCTCGAGCATCCGCGGTTGGCCGACGATGACCTTGCGCAGCTCGAAGAACACCTTCTCGACGGTGGCCGCCGTCGCCGCCGTCTGATCCTGCACCATCACCTGTTCGTCCACGTCGCAGACTCTACGGGCCGTCCGGCTGCGACGGGGATCGCCGCCGCGACGGTTCAGGGCTCGCGTCTGCTCCCCACACGTCCTGCGCCTCGACGTCGGCTCCGGCTCCCTGAGAGGACGGCGAACGCGTTGGTCGACCACCAGGCCCAGGCGACGAGCACGGGCTGGAAGAACAATCGGTTGCGTCTGTCGCTGTCGGAGTTCAAGCCGAATGCATCGTCGCCGTCGATGAACTGGCTGACGTTGCCAGGGAACACGGCAATGAAGAAGAGGCCCGCAGCGAGGCCGAGCAGGGACCGGCGGCGGCGGACGACGATCAGTGCCGAACCCACTGCGATCTCGACGAGTCCGGACAAGATGACGACGAGGTTCTTGTCGATCCCGACCCAATCCGGCACTTGAGCCTGGAAGTCTTTGCGGGCGAACGTGAGATGGCCGATGCCGGCGATGATGAGCGCGCCCTCGAGTACGATCCGCGCAGCGGACCGGATCCGAGCCGATCGAGCGGTGGTCATCTGCGTACCGTACGGGCTGGCAAACTCAACCGGTGCCGAATTCGGCGGTGATGCCGAAGTGCTGCATGTACGGGGCGAAGCGCGAGCGCTCGGCAGCGAGGTCGAGGCCGAGATCGTCGACGGAGTGCTGGTGCCCGCCGCTGCGCGCAGCCGGCTTGCCGGCGAGGTGATCGGTGATCGCCTGCTCGGTCGCATCGCCGATGGGGAGGCCGAAATGCCCGGCGATGTCGCGCACCACGCCCACCTGATCGCTGATGAACTCGTCGAAGCGGACGTCGACGACCTGCGCATCGGTCAGCAGCCCGCTCTGCCTCTGGGCGAGCACCGCGTCGAGGTTGCGGCCGAACTGATCCATGTTCTCGCGGGCCAGCGCGTGGAAGTCCACGCCGTTGGCGTGGCCGAAGCGCAGCGTCGCAGTGAGGCTGGTGACCGAGCTGATCATCGCCAGTGGGTCGCGGTGGCAGACGACGATGCGCGCGCCGGGATACATCTCCAGTACGAGCGGGAGGTGGGCGAGGTGGCTCGGGGCCTTGATCACCCACGTCCGTTGCGGCTGACGGCGTTGGAGCAGCTGCAGCACGAGACGGTGGTATTGGTAGGCGGGGCGCATGTCGCACGTCGCCAGCCAATGCCCGTACGAGGGCGTGGGGTAGTGGGCAGCGAGCACGTCGGAGCGGAACGTCATCAGCATCGCCGACGGGTCCTCGCGTGGGACGCGTGCACCCTGGGTGTGCATGCCGTCGAACGACGGGTTCAGCGCAGCGGACAGGCGCACGTCACGGTCGGCGAGCGGGATGCGCGGATCGTCGAGCACCCCGGGCGTCGGCGGGGGAGCGGGCCACCAGTATTCCCAGGCCAGGGGTGCTCGCGTGCCGGGCAGCAACGCGAGCAGCTCGTGCATGACCGACGTACCGGCGCGCGGGCTACCGGTGACGACGACCGGAGCGACGATGCGTTCGTCGACCACACCGGGGTCGCCGAGCACGTACTGATGGATGCGCAGGCGGTTCTCCAAGGCGCGCAGGATGACCTCGCGCACGCGCCAGCGGCCGACGATGTGCAGATCGGCCTCGTCCTCGACCGAGTGGACGAAGACGCTCAGTGGCTCGAGGAAGTCGTCGTCGCCGAACTCGTCCAGGCCGGCGCGCACCCGCGCCTCGGCGAGCAGCTCGTCGACCGCCAGATGCTGCGCAGCGAGCGCGTAGACCGGCCCGCCCTCACCGTCGATCGCGTGCTGCACCCACGCCGGCCGAGGCCCCGGTCCCCAGCTCACCGGCGATGCCTCCGGGCAACCGTGATCCGCCGGGCGCGCACGATCGCGACCCGGTCGATCGGCGGGACAGCGGACTCGGTGGCGGGCGTCTGGAGCGGCGCGACGACACACGCGGGCGCGACGGACTCAGCGTCGTCGTCGGCCCAGATCCAGCGCAGGATCAGCTGACCCTCGGGGTGGCCGGCGGTGTCGATCCAGTTGGCGATGCCGGGGTCGGTGGCGCACAGCACGATGTGGACCAGTCCGTCGTCGCCGATCTCGGCCTGGGCATTGTTGATGGTGGTCTGGCGGTTGCGATAGTCGAGCGCCTCGAACCAACCGACGTTGTACGGCTGGAGCGACCAGTACCGGGCTCGCGGCGGCGGGAACGAGACGTGCAGCGCCTCATCCGGCGTGAGCTTCCACCAACCGAACCCGTAGCGGATGCTCAGCCCGCCGCCCGCTTGGGGGATCGGCGCGTCGATGGTGTTCGGTGTCAGCCGGCTGCGGATGTCGCGCTGGTAGTCATTCCAGTAGGTGGTCGACGAGCCCACCCACCGGCCGATCTCGCCGAGCATCTCCGCGATCGTGTCGGTGGTGAGCGCAGCCGGGTATGCAGCGCGACGGTCGAGGCGCTCGATGTCGAACCAGCCCGGTTCCTGGGCGGACCAGTCGGTGAAGATCTGGCGGACCTGGATCCGGCGCGTCGCCGATGCCATCGGCAGCCAGTTGCCGGGATGCTCGGTGCTGCTCACGGTCAGCTCGAAGGATCCGTCGCCGGCGATGTCGAGCTGGCTGGCCGAGACCTCGTCGCTGACGCTCAGCTGCCCGAGCGCCATGTCCCCACCCGTTGCGGTGAACAGGACGTCGAAGGCGGACCCGATCGTGCCGGTGATGCGGTACGTGCCGCTGCCGTCGACACGGGCGCGCACGTTGCGGTTGTCTGCGCTCGGGCCGCCGAACATCACCGCATCGTCGGTGGTCCGCACGAACGCCGGGAAGTCAGGGTCGCCGAACTCGACGGCCCACTGCGTCGCGAACGTCATCAGCCGCAGGATGTGGCGGAAGCCCTCGGCGCGATCCGTCGGGTCGGATGGGAAGTCGTCGGCGCAGATCCGTTCGCCGACTGCCTCGAGCGATCGGCACAGCGACCGCCACGCGACCAGATCGGCGGCGGGGTCGGCTGCGGTGTCGATTGTTGGATCAGCTGACATCGTCGGCTCGATCAGGAACGGCCGGCATGCTCGGCGAGGATCCGGGCGAGGCACCCGGTGATCTTGCGTGCGCAGGCCAGGTCGAGGAACTCGTTGGGGCCGTGGGCGTTGCTGCCCGGCCCGAGCACGCCCGTGATCACGAACTGGGCGTCGGGGAACATCTCGCCGAGCATCCCCATGAACGGGATCGTGCCGCCCTCGCCGAACGCCCGCGCGGGGCGGCCGAAGTACTCGGTCGAGGCCTTGTCGAGGGCGTCGTCGAGCCAAACTGCGAACGGCGGCGCGTTCCAACCGGGTGCCGCCTGCTGACCCTCGACGGTGACGTGTGCGCCATACGGCGGCTCGGACGTCAGCGCTTGTTCGACTGCGATCATCGCCGCCGCGTCGTCGCACGTCGGCGGTAGGCGGAAGCTCAGCTGCAGGCTGGTCGACGGGCGCAGGACGTTGCCGGCGTCGGCGATGGCGGGCAGTCCGGCAGCCCCGGTGACGCTCAGCGTCGGCATCCACGTGTGTGCGATCAGTTGCTTCGCAGCCTCGAACACGGCGGGTCGCCCGCCGGCGACGAACGGCATGTGCGTCGAGAACGGCTCGGGGAACTCGTCGGCGGTCGCTTCTGCCTCGCGCACGCGATGCTCGGGGATCTCGACATGGAGCGCGGGCAACAGGACACGGCCCGTCGCCGCGTCCTCGACCCGGTCGAGCAGCTGACGGATGATGCGGAACGACGACGGCACGACGCCGCTCGCCTCGCCGGAGTGCACGCCCTCGGTCAGGATCTTGACGGTCAGCGTGCACGCGGCCATGCCGCGCAGTGACGTGGTGACCCAGAGCCGCTCGTAGTCGAGGCAGCCGCTGTCGAGGCAGAGCACCAGCGACGGTGTGCCGATGCGGTCGCGGAGTGCGACGAGGTGCGCCGGCAGGTCCGGGCTGCCGCTCTCCTCACTGGCCTCGATCAACACGACGCACCGGTTGTGGGCCATACCGAGCGCTTGGGCGACCTCGATCGCGGCGAGCGAGGCGAACGCCGAGTAGCCGTCGTCGGCGCCACCACGTCCGTACAGTCGGCCGTTCTCGACGACGGGTGTCCATGGGCCGAGGCCCTCGCGCCAGCCGACCATCTCGGGCTGCTTGTCGAGGTGGCCGTAGAGCAGCACCGGATCGTCGTTGGAGCCGCCGTTGAACGCCGGGATCTCCATCACGATCAGCGGCGTGCGCTCGGGCAGTTCCTGCACCTCGACGGTGAGCCCGACGATCGGCCGGTTCTCGCACCAGGTGCGGATCAGGTCGACGGCGCGCTGCATGTGCCCGTGCTCGCGCCACTTCGCGTCGAAGGCCTCGGACACGTTTGGGATGGCGATGTACTCGTGCAGGGCGGGCTCGATGTGATGGGCCCAGATCTGCCCGATGACCGAGTGCGACGGTGTCTCGACGATGCTCATCGGCGCGATGTCCTGGCCGAGATCAGCCGGTCGATGGCGGCTTCGGCCTCGGCCATCATCGAGCGGACGATGTCGCCGGCGGGGATGAGTTCGTGGATCGCTCCGACGCCCTGCCCGGCGGGCATGAACTCCTTGTTCGCCTCGACCTCGGTGCCACTCGGGTAGCCGAGGTGGTTGACCCCGGCCCGCCCGGAGGCGAAGGCCTGCTCGGGGAACTTCTGCAACTCGGTCGGGTTCTGCTCGAAGTGGTTGGTCCAGTCGTTGCGGACCACCCGGCACGTCTTGCCGGTGTAGGCCTTGCTGATCACGGTGTCGTCCTCGCGGGAGGCGAGCAGCGCCTCCTTGTAGCCGTTGACCGCCTGGGCTTCGGGCGTGGCGATGAACCGGGTGCCGATCCACACGCCGTCGGCGCCGAGCGACAACGCTGCGGCCAGGCCTCGGCCGTCGAACAGTCCGCCGGCTGCGACCACCGGCACCTGGGCGCCGACCGCGTCGACGACCTGAGGCACCAACGCCATCGTTGCGACGAGGCCGGTGTGTCCGCCAGCTTCGGTTCCCTGGGCGACGACGAAATCGCACCCGCTGGCGACGGCGGCCACGGCGTGGCGGACCTTGCCGCACATACTGCCGACGAGCACGTTGTTCGCATGGAGCAGGTCGACGACCTCGCGGGGTACGCCGAGGCCGGCGACGAAGATGCTCGCGCCGCCGTCGATGACGTCCTGGATCCCGGACTCGACCTGGCCGGTGAACGCGGTCAGCAGGTCGACCCCGAACGGCTTGGACGTCGCTGCCTTGACGAGCGCCATCTCCTCGGGCAGCTGTCCGGGTCGCATCGTGCTCGCGCCCAGGGTGCCGATGCCGCCGGCGTCGCTGACCGCGGCGACGAGGGCGTGGTAGCTGACCCCACCCATCCCGGCGAGCATGACCGGATGCTCGATGTCCAACAACTCGGTGAGGCGTGTGCGCATACGAGCACCGTACAACCGGCCGTCGTAGCGGGTCGATACGTCAGCGGCTCACACGTCAGCGGTCGGTGCCGGTACCGACGGAGGCGTAGGCGCCGGGGCGGCGGAACAGACCGCGGTGCCACCGAGAGGGAGTGAGCGCGATGGCTCGGGCCTCGTCCTCGAACATCCAGCGCGCGAAGTTGCGTCGCCCCCAGTCACTCAGCCCGACGACGCGCACTGCACCACGCGCCCCGAAGCTGGTCGCGAGGACCTTGCTCAGCCGTACGGACATACGGTGATCGGCGAAGAGGTGGTGGGCGACGTGCGCTTCGTAGTTGCTGCGGGTCGACGCTGCATCGACACCGCCGCCGGCGATGATGGCCTCGGCCGCGAGCCGGCCGGTGAGCAGGGCCTGACCGATTCCTTCACCCGTGAGTGCGTCCGTCGCCGAGGCTGCGTCGCCCACGAAGAGCACCCGACCCTGCGTCAGTGTCGCCCCGTCGATGCGGGCCGGGATCGGCCACGCAGTGTGCCGGCCTTCCATCTGCGCATCGGGCCCGAGCGCAGCCCGGACGTGGTCGCGCTGGAGCAGGTCGGGCCAGATCGTCTTCATGTCCGCAACCTTGCGCCGGCCACCACGCAACAGTCCGAAGCCGATGTTGACCCGGCCGTCGGGGAGCGGGAACGACCACGCATAGCCCGGGATCAGGTCGGCATCGAACCACACGTGGAGACGGTCCTTGGCCGGTCCCGTCACGTGGTTGGCGTACTGGCGGAACCCGTGCCACTCACCGAGATAGCCGGGCTCGCCGAGTCCGAGCGCCTTGCGGACTGGTGACCACATCCCGTCGGCGGCGATCAGGTAGCGGGCGCGGACCACGCCGACCCCGGCGATCTCGACGTGGATCGCGTCTACTGTCTCGGCGACGATGCGCACGAATGCGTGACCGTCGCGCACCGCGGCACCGGCGGCGGTGGCGTGGCGGAGCAGGGCGTCGTCGAGCTCGATGCGCGGCGTGACGGCGGCGAACTGGCCCTCCCCGACGAGCGGCACGGACACCTCGCGACCGCTGGGCGAGCGCAGCCACGCGGCATCGACGGTGGTCCAGCTGGGTACGTCGGCTGGATCGAACCCGATGGTCTCCAGCTCGCGCAGGGCGAGCGTCGTCAGCCCGTCGCCGCAGCACTTGTCACGGGGGAACGTCGACTTGTCGACGATCGTGACGCTGCGTCCGGCCGATGCGAGGACCCGGGCCGCCGCTGAGCCGGCCGGCCCGGCGCCGATGATCAGAACGTCCGTGTCGATGCCTGTCGGGCCGATGCCCGGCGTTGAGGATTCCGTCGTGCTCGCGGTCTCGGCAGGGGCGGGCGTCGAAGGCACATCTCGAAGGCTACGGCCTGGTCGGCCCGAGGCGCTCGGCCTGGAGCAGTGCCCCTCGCCACGCTGCGCGCTGGGCGTGAACCTGCTCGCGCAGCCCGCCGGTGAGGCCCGCGTACACGCGATCACCGGGGCACTCGGTGTACGACATGTCGCGATGTCCCGCGATCGTGGGCGTCGTGACCTCGACGCCGGCTCGGTACCGCTGCGAGCCACGCGACACGAAGGTGGTCATCGCGCCAGGAGCGGTGTCGACGGCGTAGCGATCGGCGAGCCAGGCCAGAACCCGGACGAGCGAGTCGGTCATCGCCGCAGTGGGGTCGGTGTCCGTGAAATCGCCGACGAGACAGACGAGTTGGGCGAAGCCCTGGCTGCCGCCCGTTGCGTCGGCGCGGACCGGCCCGGCGAGTGCGCCGTCGCGTCCCTCGTAGACGACACCGTCGTGGTCGATGAAGAACTCATAACAGACGTCCGCCCAGCCCTTGGCCGCGCTCGTGTGGAACGCGTACGCCGAGCGGATCACATCGCGTGCGCCACCGGATGGGTAGGTGTTCGAGGACGCCGTGTGGTGCACGAGCAGGAACTGCACCGTCTCGGCGTCGATCGCCCGCCGAGGCGGAAGGTCTGCACCCCAGCAGTCACGCGGCAGGACGAACAACCCCGGCGCGACCTGGACCGGGAACACGATCGTCGCCGGCGCCGCCGAGCCGGTCCCGGGGGAGAGGCCGGTCATCGTCGCGGCGGCCGCCGCAGCGACGAGCCCGGCGGTGATGATCAACTCACGGCGGTTCAGATGCGAGTCGCACACCCTCGCCAGAGTAGTCGTGCGGCCGTTCGTCAGGATCGTCCCCAGAGCGAGGGGGAGGCGTTCGAGCTTTGGTCCGCTGTCGGACCGCCGTCGTAGGATGGCCAGGTATTCGAAGATCAAAGGGGACCATGATGACCACTCCAACGAGCAACGGTCGGCTGTGTGAGGGCCGCGTCGCCATCGTCACCGGAGCCGGACGGGGCATCGGCCGCGAACACGCGCTGAGCCTCGCCAGTCAGGGCGCGAAAGTCGTCGTCAACGACATCGGCGGCAACATCGACGGGTCCGGCGGGGACACGTCGCCGGCCGACCAGGTCGTCGCCGAGATCGAGGGCATGGGCGGCGAGGCCGTCGCCAACGCCGACAACGTCGCCTCCTGGGAAGGTGCCCAACGCCTGATCAACACCGCCGTCGAGGCGTTCGGTGACCTCCACGTCGTCGTCAACAACGCCGGCATCCTGCGCGACCGCGTGCTGATCAACATGACCGAGGAGGAGTGGGACGCCGTCATCGCAGTCCACCTCAAGGGCACGTTCGGCCCCAGCCGCTGGGCCGCCGCGTACTGGCGCGAGCGCAGCAAGGCCGCCAAGCCGACCGACGGTCGGATCATCAACACCACGTCGGTGTCGGGCATCTACGGCAACCCCGGCCAGACGAACTACGGGGCGGCCAAGGCCGGCATTGCTGCGTTCACCAACATCGCTGCGCTCGAGCTCGTCCGCTACGGCGTGACCGTCAATGCCGTGGCACCTGTCGCACTGACCCGGATGACCGAAGGCCTCGGACCGGCGCCGGAGACCGACGAAGAGCGCGAGATGCGCTCGCCTCGATGGATCGCGCCGATCGTGACCTGGCTCGCCTCGATGGAGTCCGCCGGGGTCACCGGCCAAGTGTTCGAGGCCAGCGGGCAGACGCTCGCGATCGCCGAGGGCTGGCACCGTGGTCCTCGCGTCGCGCCCGAGGAGGACCCGACCAAGCTCGGTCCGATCGTCGCCGACCTGGTCAGCCGTGCGCGTCGCGCCGCCGGAATGGACGGTGAGGACGGTTCGTGGCCGCAGCCGCGCCGTTCCTAAGGTACTGACATGCCTCTGAACCCCGAAGCCGTCGGCGCCGAGTCCGAAGCCACAACCGCCAACTGGACGAGCACCGACACCTTGCTCTATGCCGTCAGCCTCGGTGCGGGCACGGGCGAACTGCAGTACACGACCGAGAACACCAACGGCGTCACCCAGCAGGTGCTGCCCACCTACCCGGTCGTCATTCCCGGTGGCACCGGCGCGATGCGCAACATCGGCAGTTTCAACCCGGCGATGCTCGTCCACGGATCACAATCCGTGACGTTGCACCAGCCGTTGCCGGTCGCGGGCACTGCATCGGTCGTCGGCAAGGTCGCGGCCATGTACGACAAGGGCAAGGCGGCAGTCGTCGTGCTCGAGTCCACGGCCACCGGCGAAGACGGCAGCCCGCTGTACACGACGTCGTCGTCGCTGTTCATCCGCGGCGAAGGCGGGTGGGGCGGCGACCGCGGCCCGAGCGGCGCCCAGAACGTGCCGCCCGTGCGTGAGGCCGATCACACCGTCACGTACACCACGTCGCCCGACCAGGCGTTGCTCTACCGGCTCAACGGGGACCGTAACCCGCTGCACAGCGACCCGTCCTTCGCTGCGATGGGCGGCTTCGACCGCCCGATCCTGCACGGTCTGTGCACCTACGGGTTCACCGGCCGGGCGCTGCTGCATGCGCTCTGCGGCGGTGAGTCGGCGAACTTCAGGCACATCGAGGGGCGTTTCGCCTCGCCGGTGATCCCGGGCGAGACGCTGACCATCCGGGCCTGGTCGACGGGTGATGGTGAGGCCGTGTTCACGACGTCCGTCGGTGACCGCATCGTGATCGACCAGGGCCTGCTCCGCCACGCCTGATTCGCTGTTGATGCTGCACTTCTGATGTTGCACGGCCCACTGCGCCCCGAGTTCTTCGTGACGCGCTCGGTCGCGCAGCGGATCGGCACCCACCTCATGTCCCGGGCGCGCAAGGCCGCGACGGGCCGCGTCGATCTCGCTCCGATGCCCGGTGGCTTCGGCACGCCTGCGTTCGGTGCGGATCATCGCGTCATCCGCGTGGATGGTGATGCGCTGATCATCGAGTCGACGGGCGATCCGGTCAGCACGCGTATCGTGCCGATCAACCGCACCACGCTGGCAGCGCTCGCCGATGCCGCAGGTGTCGTGCTGACCGACGACTTCGACGTCGGCCACGACACCCCCGCGCTCGGTGACGTCCACGCACCGCTGTCGGCCGACGGCACATCGATGACGCAGATGGGTGCGTGGTTCGCGCTGGGGTCGATGACCATCGACCGGGTACTCGGTTCGCTCGAGCACGGCGGCACGCCTGGCCGGACGCGGATCTGGCCCGAGCACTTCGACCTCGGTGTCGATGTCGCCGCGGCGAGCGGAACCCGGGTCAATCTCGGAGCATCGGTCGGCGACGGCTCCCATGCCGAACCCTATGTCTACGTCGGGCCGTGGGAGCCGCTGCGTCCCGGCGACGACGGCTACTGGAACGCCTCGTTCGGCGCCGTGCTCAGCTACAGCGAGGTTCTCGCCGCCGAGGACCCGCTGGCCCTGGCCGTGGCCTTCATGCGCGAGGGCATCGACCGCCTTGCTTGAGCCGTTCGAGCGCGTTGTCAGCACGTTCGGGGGTGTTTGGCGCCTGTGGTGCTGACGGCTTGAGCGTTGGTCGACGGCGGGTCACACGCCGGCCTGGCGGTCAGGCCCGGCAGACGTCCACGAGATGGGCGACGATGTCGTCGACGGCGACGTCGGTGCGGACGCCGGTCTTGCGGTCCTTGACCTCGATGGTGCCATTGGCGAGGCCCTTGCCGACGACGACGATGGTCGGAACGCCCAGCAGCTCGGCGTCGTTGAACTTGATCCCCGGTGACGTCCCGACGCGGTCGTCGAGCAGGACCCGCAGTCCTGCGGCTTCGAGTTGGGCGGCAAGCTCCTCGGCCTTCGGGCCGGTCGGCTCGCTGGGCTTGCCGGTGATGACGATGTGCACGTCGGCCGGCGAGATCTCGCGCGGCCAACACAGGCCCTTGTCGTCGACGACCGTCTCGGCGATTGCGGCGACGGCGCGGGAGACGCCGATGCCGTAGCTGCCCATTGTGACCGTCTGGGTCTTGCCGTTCTGGTCGAGCACGGTGAGTCCGAGGGCCTTCGCGTAGCGACGTCCGAGCTGGAAGATGTGGCCGATCTCGATGCCCCTGGCGATCTCGAGGGCGTGGCCGCACTTCGGGCACGGGTCGCCACCGTGGATCTCGGCAGCCTCGATGACGCCGTCGGGCGTGAAGTCGCGACCCATCGTCAGGTGCAACACATGGCGCCCGGTCTGGTCGGCGCCGGTGATCCAGGCGGTGCCGTCGACGACGCGAGGGTCGACGAGGTAGCGGATGCCCGAGGCATTGTTCTCGCCGAGCGCGCCAGGCCCGATGTAGCCCTTGACGAGCGAGGGGTACTGAGCGAAGTCGACGGGCTCGAACGCGACGACCTCGGCCGGTCCGACCTGTGCCTCGACGCGCTTCAGGTCGACCTCGCGGTCGCCGGGCAGCCCGATGGCCAGCGCACTGAACGTTCCATCGGGGTGCTTGAGCTTGACGACGAGGTTCTTCAACGTGTCGGCAGCGGTCCAGTCCCGGTCGGGGTGGCGGAGGTCGGCACGCGAGTTGACGAGGTCGACCAGGGTCTCGATGGTCGGTGTGTCGGGGGTAGCCTCGGTGCGCGCCGCCGGCAGACCGTCGAACGCGACCGTGTCGGGCGGGCGAACCTGGACGGCCTCGGTGTTGGCGGCGTAGTCGCAGTTCGAGCAGCGCACGAACGTGTCCTCGCCGACATCGATCGGGGCGAGGAATTCCTCACTGGCCGAACCACCCATCGCGCCGCTCACGGCCGAGACCATCACGAACGGCAGCTTGAGCCGGTTGAACGTACTGATGTAGGCCTGGCGGTGCTGCTCGTAGCTCGTCTCCAGCCCCGCGTCGTCGATGTCGAAGCTGTAGCTGTCCTTCATCACGAACTCACGGGTACGCAACAGTCCGGCGCGCGGCCGAGCTTCATCGCGATACTTGGTCTGGATCTGGTAGATGTGCAGCGGCAGGTCTTTGTAGCTGCTGTACAGGTCCTTGACGAGGAGCGTGAACATCTCTTCGTGGGTCGGCGCGAGCAGGAAATCGTTGCCGCGCCTGTCCTTCAGCCGGAAGACGTTCTCGCCGTAATCGGTCCAGCGACCGCTGATCTCGTACGGCTCGCGGGGGAGCAGGGCCGGGAAGTGGACCTCCTGGAAGCCGGCCCGGTCCATTTCCTCGCGCACGATCCGCTCGACGTTGCGGTAGACGATCCAACCGAGCGGCAGCCATGTGTAGCCACCCGGGGCAGCCCTGCGGATGTACCCGCCGCGCACGAGGAGGCGATGGCTGGCGACCTCGGCGTCAGAGGGGTCTTCGCGCAAGGTGCGGAGGAAGAGCGTCGACATTCGGAGCACGGAGGACCTCGAGAGTGGCTGGTTGCGAGTGGTCGCGGCCCCGACACACGCAGTGGCCGGACCTCGGGCGCGGGCCCGTTCCCGCAGGGTAGCGGGCGCCAAACGACCCTATCGGCCCGATATAGTTGCGTGGCCCGAAGTTCGTACACCGACACAAGGCGTGGGTCTCGACCCACGCCTTTTGTTTCACCTCGGGCCGGCTTGATGAGCAATCAGCAGGCCTGAGCGACCCACGGAGGAGGTGACAGATGGACAACGACCACGACAACCCGGATCAGATCGAAGCGATCGACGACGACATCGAAGCAATCGACATCGAAGCAATCGACGATGAGATCGACGATGAGACCGATGACGCTCATGAGCAGACCGCCGAGGAGTTCGCTGCGCTGCACCCCGTCTTCACCAAGGTCCTGGATCCGAAGCTCACCAAGGTCAACGACAAGGTACTCGCGCTCGTCTCGGCCATCGTCGCCGATCTGCAGCTAGACCTCTACGACTTCGAGTACAGCGGCGGCATCGTCAAGATCACCATCGACACCCCGCCCGGCACCGTCTCCGAGACCGGGCGCGGCGGCGTGACGCTGGACCAGCTCGCCCTCGCCACTCGCCTCATCGGCCGCGATCTGGATCACCATGATCCCATCTCGGGCCACTACACCCTGGAAGTCAGCAGCCCGGGTCTGGAGCGCAACCTACGCACCGCGGTGCACTTCCGGCGCGAGATCGGCAAGACGGTGACCATCCGTCTCCGTGCCAACGTCGACGGCGTCCGCCGCGTCCAGGGTGTGCTGATCGCTGCGGACGACACCACCGCGACCGTCCGACTCGACGATGCAGCGCTCACCGAGCGCATCGTTGCGATCGACATGATCGACCGCGCCAAGACTCTCTTCCAGTGGGAGAAGGGCACCAAGGGCGCACCGTCGAAGGGCCAGGGCCCCAAAGCTCAAGGCAAGTCGCGATCGAAGAACTCACCGAAGAAGCCGAAGGTCGCCGCGGGTGGCATCAAGCCGCCGCCCGGGCCCTCCGACGAACTCGACCCACCCAGTGAAGAGGAGGCGACCAGATGAGTGGTCTTGACATGGCTGAAGCCGTCCGCATGCTTGCCGCGGACAAGGGTATTTCCGTCGACACGCTGCTGCAGGTCTTGGCGGATGCGCTGGTCAGCGCCTACAAGCGGCGGTCCAACGCCGCTGATGAAGCCGAAGTGCAGATCGATGCCGACACGATGGACATCCGCATCATCGCGTACGACATCGACGAGGACGGCAACTGGGTCAACGCTCGCGACGACACCCCCGACGACATGGGCCGCATCGCCGCCCAGACGTTCCGTCAGGTGCTCAACCAGCGCATCCGCGAGGCCGAGCGCGACCGCAAGTTCGAGGAGTACGCGAACCGCGAGGGCGACATCGTCACCGGCATCATCCAGCAGACCGACAGCCGCTACACCCTCCTCGACCTCGGTCGGGTCGAGGCGTTGCTGCCCCAGGCCGAGCAGGTCCAGTTCGAGCGCCCCGAGCCGGGCGGCCGCGTCAAGGCGTACATCGTCGAGGTCCGCAAGACCGCCAAGGGCCCGCAGATCGTCGTCAGCCGGACCCATCCGGGTCTGATCAAGCGCCTCTTCGAGCTCGAGGTCCCCGAGATCGCCGACGGCGTCGTCGAGATCAAGGCCTGCGCCCGCGAGCCAGGGCACCGCACCAAGATCGCGGTGTGGAGCAACGACGCCAATGTCGACCCGGTCGGCGCCTGCGTCGGTGCGCGTGGTGGCCGCGTCCGGATGGTCGTCAACGAGTTGCGCGGCGAGAAGATCGACATCGTCCCGTTCAGCGAGGACTTCCCCGACTTCATCGCCAAGGCGCTGTCGCCCGCCAAGGTCACCCACGTGATCGTCAGCGAGGACGGCACCCAGGCCGACGTCATCGTCCCCGACCACCAGCTGTCGCTGGCGATCGGCAAGGAGGGCCAGAACGCCCGCCTCGCCGCCCGCCTCACCGGTGTCCGTATCGACATTCGTGGCGAGAGCCAGCCCATCCAGGACGTCGAGGCCCCGTTCGACGAGGCCGACTACGCCGAGGGTGAGTGGAGAGAGAATGCCGAGACCGGCAAGATGGAGTGGCACAACGCAGACGGCACCGTCGTCAGCGCCGACGAGTGGGAACAGGGCGGCACCGAAGTGGTTGCCGACACCGCACCCGTTGCCGACACCGAACCCGTTGCCGACACCGCACCCGTCGCCGATGCATCAGTGACAGATGCCGATGCAGTGATCAACGACGTCGTTGCCGACGCCGAAGGCGCGCCGAGTGACGCTGCCGAGGCCGAAGCACCCGTGACCGAAACGGCATCCGCGGATGCCCCGAGCAATGAGGGTGACGGTGACGTTGCCGGCGAGTAGCACGATGGCGCCCGTACGCACCTGCGTCGGCTGCCGCTCCAAGCGGCCGCAGACGGAGATGCTGCGTTGCGCACTGGCGGAGGGTGGCAGTCCTGTCATCAGCCGCACAGCTGCGGGACGCGGGGCGTGGTTGTGCTCGGACCGGGCGGGTTGCCTGAGCCAAGCAGTGAAACGACGTGGGTTCGATCGGGCGTGGAAGCGTCCGATGGGTGCCACAGAACACAACATTCTGACAATCGCTTACGAAGCGATCATGAAGAACATGGAAAACTAGACAGCGCTGGCCGGTCCTCCGGTTCAGCGCAACACCACGAAAGGGCTGTACCGGTCTTGTCGAAGAACATGCGGATGCACGAGCTCGCCAAAGAGCTCGGGATGACCAACGCAGAGATCATGGATCTGTCCAACGCAATGGGCGTTGGGGCCAAGAGCCATTCCTCCACCATCATCGAGCAGCAGGCCGACCGGCTTCGCCGCCGCGCCGAGCGAGACGGTCTCACACGCGAGCAGCAGCCCGACGAGGCCAAGCCCGGCAAGAAGGGCGGCGCCAAGAAGGTCGCCGCCAAGACTGCCGAGTCGGACGCCGACACGCCGGCTCCTGGCGAGGTCGTGGCTCCGGCCACGCCGACGATGCAGGCCGAGGCTCCCGCTCCGGCGGTGGCGCGAGTCGAACCGGAAGCGGCCGCAGCCGTCACCGCACCGGCACCTGCCCCAGCGCCGACACCCGCACCGGTGGCCCCTGCCCCGGCGCCGGTGGCCGTGGCACCTCCCGCAGCACCTGCTGCTCCGGCTCCGGCTGCCGCTCCGGCTGCGCCCACCCCGGCCGTAGCCACCCCGGCGGCACCGCCGCCCGCTGCCCCCGCACCGGCACCGACGGTCGTGTCGGCCCCTGCGCCAGCCGCGCCGACACCCGTTGCGACGCCGGCCGCAGCCGCAGTCGCAGCCCCGGCTCCCGTCGCCGCTTCTCCTGCGCCCGCAGCTGGCCCGGTCTCGGCCGGGCCGCCGCCACCGTCGGACGGCGCCAACCGCGTCATCTCCAGCTCGCGTGCCCCCGAGGCGCCTCGCCCGTCGCCGCCCGTCGCTGCCCGCCCACTGCCGCCTCAGGCCCCGATGCCGACCGGACCTCGTCCGGCAGCCGCATCCAGTGGCCCGCCGCGACCGTCAGGTCCACCGCCCGTGCGCCCGACGTCGGCCAGTGGTCGTCCGATCCCGCCGCCGCCCGGCAGTGGTGGTCGTCCCGTCTCTGCGACCGGTCGTCCGATTCCGCCGCCGCCAGGTAGCGCCCGACCGCCTGCGCCCGGCTCGCGTCCCGGCAACAGCTTCTCACCCCGTCCCGGCGGCGGCCCCGGCGCTCGTCCGGGCGGCCCAGCTGGCGCCCGTCCGGGTGGCGGCTTCGCACCGCGCACCGGTCCCGGCGGCCCCCGCCCTGGTGGCGGCTTCGCGCCGCGGCCCGGCGCTCCCGGCGCAGGTGGCCCCGGCGGTGCTCGTCCCGGTGGTCCCGGTGGCGGTCCTGGCGGCAACAACGGCCCGCGCCCGAGCGGTCAGCGTCGCGCTCCCCGGAAGGGCAAGAGCCGTCGTCGCCGTCGTGACTTCAACGAACTGCAGCCACAGTCGATGGGCAACTACACCAACAGCGATGCGCCCGTCCCCGATGGCACGATCATCATCGAGCGTGGCGTCTCGGCCCAGGAGTTCGCTCCCAAGCTGAACCGCACCGCTGCCGACGTCATCCGGTTCCTGCTCAACAACGGTGAGATGATCACCGCGACGATGACGCTCGCCGACGAGCAGATGGAACTGTTCGCGCTCGAAGTCGGTGCCGACCTGCTGCTGGTGGAAGCCGGTCAGCAGGAGGAGATGGAACTCCAGGCGATGTTCGACGACAGCGACGACGAGGACGAGACGCTCCAGGCGCCCCGTGCCCCCGTCATCACCGTCATGGGCCACGTCGACCATGGCAAGACCACGCTGCTCGACAAGATCCGCCACGCCAACGTCGTCTCCGGCGAGGCCGGCGGCATCACCCAGCACATCGGTGCATACAAGGTGATGACCGACAGCGGTGCCGAGATCACCTTCATCGACACTCCGGGCCATGCGGCCTTCTCGAAGATGCGTGCTCGTGGTGCCCAGGTCACCGACATCGTCGTGTTGATGGTCGCCGCCGACGACGGTGTCATGCCGCAGACGATCGAGGCGATCAGCCACGCCCGGGCTGCGGACGTGCCGATCGTGGTCGCACTGAACAAGATCGACAAGGACAACGCCGACGTCCAGCGGGTGCTCGGCCAGCTCGCCGAGCACGAGCTCGTCCCCGAGAGCTGGGGCGGCGACACCATCGTGGTGGAGATGGCCGCGAACCAGAACCTCGGCATCGACGACCTGCTCGAGCAGCTCGCCGCCGTTGCCGAGCTGGAAGAGCTGACTGCCAATCCGACCGGCCGGGCCAAGGGCATCGTGCTGGAAGCCAACCTCGACACCGGTCGCGGCCCTGTTGCCACGATCCTCGTCGACAAGGGCACGCTCAAGATCGGTGACCCGATCGTCGCCGGAGCCGCCTGGGGCAAGGTTCGCGCCATCATCAACGACCAGGGCAAGCAGATCAAGGAAGCCGGCCCGTCCACGCCGGTGCAGGTCCTCGGCCTGTCGCAGGTGCCCAACGCCGGTGACGAGTTCCGTGCCGCCTCCAACGAGAAGATGGCCCGCCTGGTCGGCGAAGCCCGCCAACAGCGAGCGACGCTGACGAACCAGCGCGGCGACGCGCGCGTCCAACGCGGCGTGAAACTCGAGGACATCTTCAGCCAGATCCAGGCCGGCGAAGTCGCCACCCTGAACATCGTCCTGAAGGCGGACGTGCACGGCTCGCTGGAAGCGGTCACCGAGAGCTTGCGCCGGCTCGAGCGTGAGACGGTCAAGCTGGCCTTCGTCAACCGTGGCGTCGGCGGCATCACCGAGAACGACATCATGCTCGCCGCGACGACCAATGCGACCCTCATCGGCTTCAACGTCCGCCCGGACAAGAAGGCCCGTGAGATGGCGGCCAGCGAGCACGTCGAGATCCGCCTGTACGAGATCATCTACAAGCTGCTCGAAGACGTCGAACGGGCCATGGTCGGCATGTTGGCTCCCGAGTTCGAGGAAGTCATCACGGGTGAGGCCGAAGTTCGTGAGGTGTTCCGGGTCCCACGCATCGGCGGTATCGCCGGTTGCTACGTGCGCTCCGGCGTCATCTCCCGCGGCACCAAGGTGCGCTTCCTCCGCGAAGGCGTCATCATCTGGAAGGGCAGCATCACGTCGCTCAAGCGCTTCAAGGAAGACACCCGCGAGGTGCGCGAGGGCTTCGAATGCGGTATCGGCCTCAGCGACTTCCAGGACCTGAAGCCCGGCGACATCATCGAGACCTTCGAAGAGCGCGAGATCCCGCGGGTCTGATCGCACGAATCGGTGGTCAGCCATGCCGGTAGCCTTCCGGCATGGCTGACCTCGACTTCTTCTTCGATCCGGTGTGCCCGTTCGCATGGGTCACGTCGAGGTGGGTTACCGAGGTCAGCGAGCTGCGCGGTTACGAGGTGCGCTGGCGGTTCATCGCCCTCGCAGTGCTCAACGAGCACCAACAGGGCGAGTGGTACACGCCCGAGTACCGGGCCGGGCACATGGCTGGGTTGAAGGCGCTGCGCGTCGCCGACCAGGTCCGCCTGACGGCCGACAACGAAGCGGTCGGTCGCCTCTACACGGCACTCGGCGACGCGATCCACGTCAGCCGGGCCATCGGACACATACGCGACAACCCGGAGGCGATGATCGCCGCAGCGCTCACCGAGGCCGGCCTCGATCCATCACTCGTGGCTCACGCTGGGGAAGAATCGCATGACGCCTACATCCGTGGCGACACAGCGCTGGCCCTGGAACGCACCGGCAAAGACGTCGGGACGCCAATCTTGACCTTCACTCCCGACGGCCCGGAGCCACACAGTTTCTTCGGCCCGGTCATCTCCAAGGCGCCTCGTGGTGAGGAGGCGTTGCGGCTGTGGGACGCCGTGGAGACGCTGGCATCGTTCACCACGATGTCCGAGCTGAAGCGCTCGAACCGGGCCAAGCTCGACTTCACCTGACCCCGACTCCACCCCACCCGACTCCACCCAAACAATGCAACGATCCAGCAAGGGAGGCCCATCGTGGCCAAGAACATGAAGCGCCGGGCTGCCGCACCGTCCCAGCACCGCTATCCCCGTGAGGCGCGCCTGAACCAGTCGCTGCGCCAGGTCATTGCGGAGGAACTGGTCGCCATCGACGACGAGCACCTCGACCTCGTCACCATCACGTCCATCGATGTCGACCCGGAGATGAACCGGGCCATCGTCTTCTTCGACTCGCTCAACGGCGAGGAGGCCGACGCCGAGATCCTCGAGGCGTTGACCCGATACCGGGTGCGTCTGCAGAGCTCGGTCGCCCGCCAGATCCGCTCCAAGAAGACGCCGATCCTGGAGTTCCGCCCGGACGAGGTCATCCGCTCCGCCGAACGGATCGAGCGGATCCTGCGTGACAACCCCAGTCCGGCCGTCACCGAGTCGAACCTGGACGAATCGAGCATCGACGGCGACGACGACAATGTCAACGAGGTCGCCGTGCTCGACATCGCCGATGGCCCGGCGTAGGCCTGCGACCGTCCATGGGATGACGGTCATCGACAAACCGGCGGGAATGACCAGCCACGATGTGGTCAATCAGCTCCGCCGACACTTCGGTGAGAAGCGCATCGGCCACGCCGGCACGCTCGACCCCGGTGCGACCGGTGTCCTCGTCGTCGCGGTCGGCAACGCAACCCGTCTGATGCGGTTCCTGTCCGGCGCCGACAAGACCTATGTCGGCGAGGTCGTGCTGGGCACCTCGACCACCACACTCGACGACGGGGGTGAGGTCACAGCGACGTTCGACATGAGCGGGGTCACGGCGGCGCAGGCACAGCGCGTCGCCGCACGGCACCTGACCGGTGACATCGAGCAGATCCCACCGATGGTGTCGGCGCTGAAGGTCGACGGCCGCCGGCTGCACGAGCTCGCTCGTGAGGGCATCGAGATCGAGCGCGCCGCTCGGCCGGTGCGGGTCGATCGGTTCGAGGTCGAGGCCACCGACGATCCAGGTGTGTTGCGGATCGGCGTGGACTGCACGACGGGCACGTACATCCGCACCCTCGCCGACGACCTCGGACATCTGCTCGGCGGTGCGGCACATCTGCGCAACCTGCGTCGGACTCGGGTCGGTCGGTTCACGCTCGACCAGGCGCAAGCGATGGCCGAGTCGACACTGCTGCCGATCGAGTCCGCCGTCGCGCATCTCCCGGCGGTGACGGTGGATGTACCGACCGCAGAGCTGATCACACACGGTCGGCTCCTGCCGGTCTGGTCCGGAGACGGCCCATGGGCCGTTTTCGACGAGTCAGGTGAGCTGTTGGCGGTGTACGAGGCGTTCCGTCAGGACCAGGCCAAGCCGGTCGTGGTGATGAACGGCGCGTGACCGGCCGCCCGACCGGTCACGCCGCCTGATCAGTGCCGCCGGTTCAGGCGGTGGGCTGTGGCTTGCGGCGGCGTGCGCCGGCAACGCCGACGAGACCGGCGCCCGCTGCGACGGCAATGACGCCGATCTGCAGGGTGGACGTGCTGTTCGAGCCGGTCGAGGGAAGCGCCCCGGCGCAGTTCGCCGAGCCGGAACCGCTGCCCGAGCCGGAACCGCTGCCCGAGCCCGAGCCGCTGCCCGAACCGTTACCCGACTGGGCGCATCCCGCGGTGGTGGGCGGCTCGGAGGCCTGCTTCACCGTGCTGGAGGTCACCGGTGACTGCGAGTCGACGATCGTCGTCGATGTGGTGGTCGTCGGATCCTGTGGAGGATAGGACGCCGCGAACGAAGTACCGGCCAGCCCGAACACGCTCAATCCAACGGTGCAGATCAGAGCAGTCGTGCGACGCATTGTGTACTTCTTTCTCCATCGGCGGATCCGCGATCCAGGAACGACCGGAACCATAACGGTGCGATACCGCCAGGGCCACAGATCGTCGAGAACAAGACGAAATCTTGCCACTCCTCGTACCGAGCGACCAGGCCGTCACCACGGCGCTGCCGCCGCGAGCTGTTGGGTGAGAAGGTCCAGCTCAGAGGCCGTGGACTTGACCCGACCACGGCCAAGACCGTACGGGTCGGAGATGTCATCGGCTTCGTCGGTGCCCATCAATGCGCTGGCGGTCCGCCCGAATGCCACGGAGGAGAGCCATTCGTCCCAGCCAACGTTCGTGCGCCCGTACTGGCCGCAGCGGCGGAGCAGCTCGCGCAGAGTGAAGGTGCGGCCGAATGTCGTGCGGTGTGATGCGACGAGCGCGCGCAGGTGCTCGCGGGTCATTGCGACGATCAGATCGGCGCCGTCGGTGTCCAGGATCGTCGTGTCGAACTGGCGGGGCACATGGCCCGAGATGTCCACGCCGAGATTGCGCATGGACTGCGTCGCGACCGGATCGACCGGCACACCGAACGACCTCGTCCCGGCGGAGGTCACGACAGCGTCGTGGCCCGCAGCGCGCAGATTGCGGAGCAGTAACCCGGCCCCCATCGGGGATCGACACACGTTGGCCGTGCAGACCACCAGTACGCGCCTCGGCATGGGCCGAACGGTAGCATCGCCGCAATGGCGAGACGGCGGATCAGGGTCACCGGGATCGACGCTGTCGCAACCGTGCTGATCTCGGTCCTGGCCGGTCTGTGGATCGCCCAGGCCGGCCCCTCACCCACCGGATCGACCGTCATCGACGCCGTTCTGGTCTTCATTTTCTCGGGCCTCGTGGTCTTCGCCGCGGCGAGCGCGCCGTGGTGGGCCGGAGTCGTGGTCGCGGCGTTCGGTGCTGCGTTCGTGCCGACCTGGCCAAGCCTCGTCCTGGCAGTCCTGGCCCTCCTCGGCGGCCTCGGCGTCGGGCTCGCCAAGCGCAGCCTGCCATGGTCGCGGGCTCTCGTGGCTGCCGCTGCCCTGCAAGCGTTGGCCCGGCTCGGCAACGTCGGCTTCTTCGGGTTCACGTCGATCCTCGGGGTCGGGCTGTCCGCGACGCTGCTGACCCTCGGCATCCGCCGTCGGCCCAGTCGGGTGCGTACGGTCATGTGGACGTCACTCGGCGGACTCGGCATAGCGATCTTCCTGTCCATCGTCGGCCTCGCGGTCGCGACCGCCTCGGCGCGCCCCGAGCTGGAAAACGGCAACCGGGTGGCCCGCCAAGGCATCTCCCAGCTCGCATCGGGTGACCTCGCCACGGCCAAGAAGTCGTTCTCCAACGCTGCCATCATCTTCGGCCACGCCGACGACTCGTTCACCGCCGCATGGGGCCAGCCGGCTCGCCTGCTGCCGATGGTCGCCCAGAACCGCAACGCGGTCGAGGCGCTGGTGGAGGGGGCCGCGTCCTCGATGCGCCGGATCAGGCGCGCCCTCGACGAAATCGATCTCGACGCGCTGAGCCCGCGCGACGGGCGTATCGACATCGACACGCTGCGAAAGCTCCAAGATCCCATCGACCAACTGAACGTCGCTCTCACCAGTCACGACGCCGCAGTCGACGGTGTGGCCGACAGCGGCTGGGTCGTTGGGCCGATCAAGGACAAGGTGACGGCGCTGCGGGCCGACATCGCCAAGCAGGAGGTCCGTGGTGCGAACGCCTCCGAGGTGGTCAAGGCGGCCCCGGCGATGCTCGGCGGAGACGGCAAGCGGGTGTACTTCATTGCCTTCCTCACACCGGCCGAGGCGCGTGGCGGCGGCGGCTTCATGGGCAACTACGCCGAGCTGACCGTCGACGACGGCAAGTTCACACTCAGCAACTTCGGCCGCCAGTCGGAGCTGAACGCGACCGGTGACGGTGCCGTGCGCACGATCACCGGACCAGCGAACTGGGTCGACCACTGGGGTCCGTACGGGTTGATCCGGTCCGATGGCTTCGCCACGTACCAGGTCTGGTCGAACGTGACGATGTCGCCGAACTTCCCGGACACGGCCCAGGTGATCAGTGAGCTGTATCCACAGAGTGGTGGCCGCAAGGTGGACGGCGTGATCAGCCTCGACGTCTTCGCGATGGCCAAGATCCTCGACATCGTCGGCCCGATCACGGTCGAGGGCCTCGACGAGCCGCTGACGTCCGCGAACCTCGTGCCCTACCTGCTCAAGGGTCAGTACGTCAACGCTGACACCGCCAACGAGGCGCGCATCGACACGCTCGAGCAGGTCGCCAAGGTCTCGGTGAACAAGCTGTTCAACGGCGACCTGCCGTCACCGCCCGAGCTGGCTGCGAGCCTCGCACCGCTCGCCTCGGAAGGTCACCTCAAGGCGTGGGCGGTGCGCGCCGACGAGCAGCAGGTCTTCCAGCGGGCGAACATGTCCGGCTCGCTGCCCGATCGCAAGGGGGGCGACGGCTTCACCTTCGCACTCACCAACGGGGCCGGCAACAAGATCGATGCGTACCTGGAGGGCGATGCCTCGTACATCGTCACCACCAACAAGTCCACCGGGCAGGTGCAGACCACGGCCACGGTGATCCTGCGCAACACTGCGCCCGCCGAGGGCCTGTCCGACTACGTGATCGGCAACCTCGTCGACCTGCCCAAGGGCTACAGCAACACCTTCATCTCGATCTACTCGCCGCTGACGCCGGTGGACATGACGGTCGACGACGAGCCGGTGGTGATGACCGTGAATCCCGACGACGACTACATGGCGGCCGGCAAGTACGTGAAGATTCCGCCGGGAGACAGTGTGAAGGTGACGGTGCGCTTCATCGGGGTGCTCGACCTGTCGAACGGCTACCACCTGGCCGTTGGATCGCCCACTCTTGCGACCCCGATCCCGATCCGCGTCGTCGTCGACGGAAAGGCCGTGACCACGATCCGGGACAGCGGACTGTCCAACGTCAGGGTCGAACGCTGAGCCGCGCATGGGATGGCCGCATATCATTGCAGAAAGGCAATTCGATGATCTGCTCATTGAGCAGGGGCGGTCTCGTGCCGAAAACCACTGCATGGGCGCGAGAGGAGGTGCGGAGATGAATCTGGATCGGGCGGAACACGTCACCATGGGTTCGATACGAGTGGGC
>JANXUX010000325.1 GCA_025351965.1 Actinomycetes bacterium
GAGGTATTCGGCGAGGGCGAGCAATTCGCCTGCGAGTCGTCGTCTCAAGGGCCAGTCATCGGGGTGGGTCAAAGCGATGTAGGCGTTGCTCAGCACCTGGGCGCGTAAGGTGTCGTCTGGATCTGTGCGGGCGATGTCGAGCGCATCGATGAAGTGGGCGCGAGTGCGGGCGACATCGCCGCTCATGCTGTAGAACAGGCTGGCCTGGGACATGCATGCGGTGCGCAGACTTCGGTCGCTGCAGCCGTGTAGGGCCCGTTCGACGAAAGCAGCCAGCTCGACGTCCAGTCGTCCTGCAAGCGTGCCGGGGCCGAGCCGGCACAACGCGGTGGCGGCGCGGCACATGAGGTCTACGCGACCGTCTTGCTCCGCTTGCCTCGCGACCTGCCATGCGATCTCGTGTCCCGCGCTGTCGGCCGCGAGTCGCAGGCATTCCGCTTGTTGGAGTTGCAGGAGCAGAGGGAGTTCGCCGCCTGTTGCCTGATCGGCCAGAGTCGCAGCTTGGGCGAAGTACGCCGCTGCTTCGACGAACATCGTTGCTGCTCGTGCCGCTTCAGCGGCGGCGACCGCTGCGTTGATCGCTCGTTCGGCATCGCGTGAGCCCGCCGCGAGCAGATGAGGTGCGACGGCGAGCGGGCCTACGCCTGCGGCCGTCAGGGCCAAGCCGAGCATTTCGTGGATGTCCACCTGGGTATCGGGCGGCATGGCAGCGAGAACAGCTCGACGGAGGCCATCGGAGACGAGGTCGATTGCGCCGTGGACATCGGCGCGGAACAGGCTGCTCCGGATTCCCTCTGCGATCGCTTCGTTCACTCCAGCCTTCGACTCGGCGCTATCGAGATCGCACGCGAGATCCCCGAGAACCCCTGGCGACGTGGAAGAACCGGCGACCGCGAGGAGCGATGCGATGCGCCGGACCGAGGTCGACGCGCGCTGCAACGCGTGCTCGGCGATCGCGGTCACGCTCGAGCTCGCCGTCACCCCGATTTCGTCACGCGACCAGGTGTCGGTGGAAAGCGTTGCGGCGAGAGCGCGGAGCATCAGCGGATTTCCGCCAGTGGCGGCGCGAGCGCTCGCGGCGACCTCGGCTGAGATCGGGCCGCCGGAGATCGCTTCGAGAAGGCGTCGCGTTTCCGCGGCGTCAAGCCCATGGAGCGCGATTCGATCGGCGTCGCCGAAGCTCGAGTCGGCTGCCTCAGCATCATGACGTGCGTTGGTCAGGGCAATGACCGCTATCGGCCCTGGCAGCTCGACGATGCGTTCGAGGATGTGTGTGACGGTGCCCGAGAGGTGTTCGGCGTCGTCGATGATGATCAGGGTCGGCGTCCGCTCGATGTGGAGTGCGATGAGTTCGGCCATCGCCTCGCCGAGGTCTCCGACGGGCGGACGAGACGTATCACCCCACAATGTCGCCAGGTCGGCGACGAGCGCCGTGTCGAAGACATCGAGTGGGTGGGGTTCGGAGTCGAGAATTTGACGGGCGATGTCACCGAGCGGCTCGAGGGCGAGGGCTGGGTTCGGCCGACAGGTGGCCCACACGACGCTCCATCCGTCGAGTGCGCTTCGAACGGCGAGCTGCGTTCCGAAGGCGGACTTGCCGATGCCCTCCTCGCCCGACAGGACGATTGCGTGGGCAGCTCGGTCGTCCATCACGTTCCGGAGGTGTTGCGCGCAGCTGTCGAGGAGTTCAGATCGGCCGACGAACAGCTGATGGAGGTCGCCCGGCTCGGACGGGTCAGCGGGCCCGACGAGCTCGGCGGGCGACAGTTGCTCGAGTACCGGGTCGTCGGCGAGGATCCAGGATTCGAGCCTGGACGATGCGACGCTCGGTGTCAGGCCCGCGATCTCCAGAGCGGCTTCTCGTCCCCTTCGTAGGGTGCGCAGACTGTCGCGGCGCTGGCCGTTTCGGTACTGCCCGAGCGCCAGCATCATCCAGCGGATCTCCCGGTACGGTTCCGCCTCGACGAGCGCGACAGCGAGCGCAACGGCAGCCGAGGTGTCTCGTGTGGCGAGATACGCCATCACGAGGTCATCCTCGGCGGACAGCAACTGCTGCTCGCGTCGGGCTCGCTCACCCATCGTGTCGGCCGTGGCCGGCAGGGCAGCGAACGGCTGGCCACGCACCTCGGTCCGTGCGGCCTCGAGAAGTACCCTGCTCATCGAGTGGTCGCCAGCGCGGGTGCTCCGTCGAGCACGGGCAAGATGGTCCTCGAGCCGATCGGCATCAAGCTCCCACTCCGGCCCGAGTCGATAACCGGCTCCTTCGGTCACGATCGCGTCACGGCCCAACGTATGTCGCAACCGGGCAACGTGCATCTGAACAGACTTCGTCATCGTCGCCGGCGGCGTGGCCCACAGCACATCGGCAATCGCATCGATCGACACCGCGTTCGGATGGTGCAACGCCAGAGCCGCCAGCACGTCAAGTTCTCGCGGTCGCAGGGCAACTGCGACCCCGTGCTCCTTGACGATCGTCGGCCCGAGAACCGCGAGCTCGTACCGGACGCGCTGGCCACGCACAATCTGCGGGACGACTGCTCGGTTCACCTCCCGCACAGTAGGACGCTGATCGGACAAGAACGTGACGTTATCGACGGGACCGAATGCCTGCATAGCGTTGCCCCGATGTCACGTCAGTTGCAGGCTCGCGTCGTGTGGTCGTTGGGATAGGACACCCACGTCTGCTGCGGGATGCCGAAGGTGTCCGCCGACGTCGACGTCTCGAAACCCTGCGGGCCGTACTCGTCGAGGGTGTGTTTGACGATGCCGACTGCGGCGGCGCCTGCGGGCAGCCCGAGATAGAGGGAGTACTTGCCAGTGGCCGGGTCTGGTATCGCATATCCAGATTTCATCAGTGTGCCGTTCGGGTACGTGCCTGTGGTGCCGTCGTAGGAGGCTCCGCCGGCCTGGTCCGGCAACGAATACATCTCGTAGGAGTAGATGAAGCTGTCCGACGCGCAAGCTGTGCCCGTGAGGTCGGTCGTACCGCCGAGCACGAGCGCCACCCCGGTGTATGGGGAGGTCTGCGCGACATCGAAGGTGATGTTGCCCACGCCGAGTTCGATGCGGAACCCGTTGGTGTCACCGCCGTAGCCGTTGGTGCCGTCGAGCACGACGTCGACCCTCACGAAGTTCGCACCCGGCGACAGCACCGGTGTCGTCGAGTAGCGGCCGTTCTGGACCGACACCGTCTGGGTGAACGGTGCGAGCTGGGTGTACGGCGGGGCGTCCTTGGCGTTGTCGAAGTTCACGGAGTACGGCGTGATGGTGACCGCAGCGTTCCCGGTGTAGCCGGCCCCGTCGAAGGTCGCTGCACCGCTGATCGTGATCGATCCGCTCCCGATGTCGAGGTCGTACGGGACGTCGACATCGGCCGTGACGTCGATGTGGCCCGTACCCGTCGTGAACTCGCTGTTCGGGCCGAAGCGGACCACCGCGTGGTCCCAGGTGACCGGGATGACGTCCTGCACGGAGTACTCGCTGTTGGACACCTGGAGGTTGCCTTCGTCGAGCGACCCGAGCGAGTTGCCCGCTGCATCGAAGCCCTCGAACGTGACCGGCACGACGACGTCGTCGCCGACCGGCGGACCGCCACTCGTGATCGCGCCGTGAGCGATCAGCGTCGTGCCGTCGCCGTCGAGCACCGCGGGGTTGTCGGCGTGGCTGACGATCGGATAGGTGCCGGTCACCGTGTAGCCGGGATAGAAGGGCCGGACCGTCACCACGACTGATTCGATGCCCGCCGGGAGCACCCTTGTGAACTGGTACATGCCGTTGGGGTCGGTGTACGCGAACTCCGAGCCGTGGTAGACCTCGGCCCTCGTCGAATCCTTGCCCGTGATGGTGAACGTGACGGCGTACACGTACGTCGAGTTCGGCGACTGGACGAGCGGAGTGCCGTGGTAGCGCAGCGTGCCGCTCATGCTCAGCGTGGTCTTGGCGACGTCGATGGTGTACTCGACGTTCTGCGCGCCCGGCGTCAGTGGGGTCAACGTCATGAGCGGGTTGAACTCGGCCGGCACGTCCGGCACGACCGCGCGATACGCCACTGTCGTTGCGCCGAGGGGAAGGACCTGATCGAGCGTGTACGCCCCCGTCGTGGGATCGGGCGTGATGGTCGGCGTGTAGTCGAGCTCGCTCCCATCGGCCTTGGTCACCGCGACAGCGATCCTGTACGTGCCCACAGGGACGCTGCCTTCGACGGTGACGGCGCCGCTGAAGTGCAGCGTCGTCCGCGCCTCGATCGCATCGAACTGCAGATCGTTCTGGCCGGGCGTGACGGTGAACGGCGTGGTGACATCGTCGAGGCCGGTGGTGTCGTAGTGGACCGTGGCGACGACGTACCGGGCCAGACGCTGTGCGACACCGTCAAACGAGTAGTTGCCATCGGCGTCGAGCGTCGGAGTCTCCTGGAACCGGCCCTCGTACCGGGTCATCTGGAGATCGCTGAAGCCCACGATCTCGACACCGACCACGTGTGGGCTCGCCACGCCGTTCTCGCTGATGGTGCCGTGGACGTGCAGCCGTGGCGGGCTGTAGTCGAATCCGAAGTCGATCGGTTGAGCGCCGAAGGGGGCAACGTCAGCATCCTGCTCGAACCGGTCGGGCCCGTAGTCACTCGCATCGGAGGTGAGGTGGACGTGCGTGGTGCCGTATGGCAGCAGATAGTCGACCGAGTAGCGACCGTCGGCGTCCATCGTCAGGGCTCGCGCGAAGGACTGGCCGAGCACGTCGTACCCCAGCGGCCCGCCGTAGGCGACGATCTGCAGGCTGACTGCCTGTGTGGTCGGCGCCCCGTCGACGGTGATCCTGCCGCTGACGTGCGCGGTCGCCAGTAGTGCGGCGGGCACGTCGATGTTCGACGTCAACGTGGTGGAGCTGCTGAGCGGCACGAGTTGCGCGAACGTCACGTGCTGGGTGGAGAACGCAGAGTTGATGCCGAAGGCTGCCGAGACCGAGACGTCGAGCGGGGCGAGGTCGCCTGCTGGAAGCGCGGCGAGCTCGTTGATGTCCGGCTTCGTCGAGCAGTAGTAGGTGCCGTCGGCGCTGGTCGTCGTCGTGCATGCCTTGAGGCCGGGAGCGTCGACCGTGACTCGCACCGCGCCCACCGGTGTGGTGCCCGACTTGGCGGTACCCCTGACGATGTACTCGCACGAGTACTGGCCCAGCGTTGCGGGGGCCGTCCCGATCGCGATCTCCAGCGCGAGAGCATCCACGAGGTAGGCGTTGCCGGCGCCGTCGCACAACCGGCTCACCTTGCCGAGCGCGTCGCGCGCCGCCTGGCGATACGGCTCCAGCGCTGCCGAGCTGTACGGCGGGTTGCCCTCCGTGAAGCTCGGCGACGGATCCGTGAACAACGACTTTGCAATGTCGGTGACCCGCCACGAGTTCGTGAAGCGGTACAGATCGGTGTCGTGCAGTTGGGCTTGCGCTTCGGTGATCAACTCTCCGGTCGAGAGCATCAGATCGTTCGCTTTGTCGCCGTCGGAGTTGCCGAGCATGCCGCGCAGGGTCGGATCGTTGGTCGCCGCGGAGACGTCCAAGATGGCCCCCGCATCGAAACCATCCAGGTTCACGGTGACGTGCGCATCGCCGTCGATGACGATCGACGCGAGGCTCACGTCAACGGAGAGGCCGGTATCGACGGCGATCGGGCTGGTAGTCATCGTCGTGACGTCGACCCCGTCGACCAACACCTTCCACGCCGGGCGGGCATAGGCCTCGATGCGATGACCTTTCTCCGTGTAGGCGATCGCAACGATGCTCGTTGCAGGGATCGGCGTGTTGGCTCGGGTCTGCTCCTGGCGAGCGTGGAGGGCGACCGGCTCGACCGACGGATCCGGCGTGGCCAGGGTCGGCGAGGCGAAGAAGGTGTACTCGCCGATGACCATCGCATCGAAGTGGTTGCCGTCGAACGAACGGAAGTGCGGATCACCGTCACCGGTCGCCGGGACGCATTTGTCCTTACGGGCGGGTGCTGGCCGGGTGAGCATCAACGTTGCTTCGCCTCGGTCCCCGGCGGCGACCGTGGCGGTCGCTGTCTCCTCGTCGCCGTTCTCGCATGTGGGCGGTGGTGGCGTGATCGTGACCGTCAACGGCACGATGGTCGCGGCTGAGAGGAGATCCGGGTTCGCAGCGAACGAGCCGCTGGCCGGCGTGATCGTCGCCCATGACGGAACACCGGAGAACTGCCAGGCCTGGACAGCGTCACCCTTCGTCGTCATCGAGGCCGCGCCACCGGACCCCCCGATCGCGGACGGATCGATCGTGATGAAACCCTTTCGGCAATCGGTCGTCACCTGGATGTATGCGGTCAGCTCGGCGTCGAGCTGACTGTCGACGGTCGTCGCGGTCACCTTGGCCGACAGCTGCTGACCCTGGAACCCGGCGCAGTCGATCGTGAATCCGATCTGGCTGCTGCTCGCGTCGTTGTCGCCGACGAATGCTCCGCTGCTCGCGTCCGGCAGCAGCCAGTCGGGCATCCCCGAGAGCTTCCACTTCGTGCCGGCCGTGTCGATGCCACGCAAATGGGTGTACTGCGTGCTGTGAATCGCCACCGCGCTGAACGCCAACGCTGACGGGTCGAACCGCATGCTCGGATCGCACGTGAACCTGATCTGGCCGATGAAGGCGGGCGTCGGGATGACCCTTTCCATCTTCGTCTCGCCGATGAGGAGGAGCGTGTCATCATCCTTCAGCGCGGAGCAAGTGTCGTTGTCGACGACGTCGGAGCCCGTCACGTTCATCCGATAGAGATCGGTTACGGGAGCGCCGGTGAGTCCCCGCAGAAACCCCACGCTGTCGTGGTTGCTGAGCCTGTACGTGGTGGAGCCGGTGATCGGCGTGATCGGGGCTGCGTCGATCGCATTGCTGCGGTAGACGGTGGCCGTGATCGAGACCCGGTCTCCGGGATGCACTCGCACGACGTTCTTGCCCGTCGTCGACTTCTCGACACCGTTCACGCTGACGGACATCTCGGGGTCGGCCGGACTCGGTTGCGGGTTGATCGCGAGGTACCTGCCGATCAGTGGGATCGACAGCTCGGCCAACGGCACGGCGATCACGTGACCCGCATTGCCCACCAGGGACTTGACGAGCATGTTCAACGCACCACCGAACGTGGTGTTGAGCACCGCTTTGAAATCAATTCCGTAGAAGGAGCTCGCCGTCTTCGAAACGACGGTCTGCGCGATGTTCTCCCATGTCAAACGAACCTGCGGGGTGAACTCCGCCACGACGAGCGGGATCATGCCGAGCCTCGGCACGTCGAACAGCAGGCCGAGGAACTTGGTGAGGATGCCACCGACGCGTATCCCCAGAGGAAGCGACAGGACCGGGCCGGCCTTGAACTCGACGGATGCCGGCACCGCGCCAGCGTCGCCACCGGTGACGAACGCGATCAGCTCCGTGTCGTTGTCGCCGTCGCATTTCGCTTGCACAGCGGGGTTGTCGGTGATGGGCGTCACGACGCCGTCCGACCGGACCTGGAACCCGACGACCACGCGCTTGTAGATGAAGCACATGGGCGAGTAGCTCACCCCCGGACCAGCCTTGAGGGTCAGCGCAGCTCGGAACAGCAGCTTCACATCGATGAACGCGCTGATCGCGAGCGCTGCGTATCCCGGCGCGAACTTCTCGTACGTCTTCTCCGCGAGCGTGCACTCGATCTGGCCCTCGAGCGTGCCCTGCAGCTTCATGCTCATGCCGGCCTGGACGTTGGTGATGAATCCCGTCTGGAAGATGAACGCCTGCACGTGCGAACCGATGATCACCAACTTCAGGTCGAAGACCGGTTCGAACTGTGCGTTGATGGTGAACGGCTTCACCTCTGCGCCGGCAACCGCACCGGTCGCGTCACACGTCGTACCTGGGATCAACGTCTGCGGTGCCGTCGCCGGCGCGGCCGCTCGGGAGTGGACCGCACGAGACGGTCCCGGCGCGCCTTGTGTGGCGGGGGTCAGTGGTTGCGGCTCGGCATCGGTGACGCCGTCGGCTGGACTCGCTGTCAACGGGCACGTCGTGGGATCCGCGGTGGTGCACTGGTAATCGAGCGTGTGCGTGGAAGCCACCGCACCGATCGACTGCAGGTCGACGGCGTTCAGCTCCATGTGCAGATCGACGAACGCGACCTGGAACGGAACCATCGACACGCTGACGAGGCTGTAGCCGCTCCTCGACAACGTCGCCAGACCGGTGGGCTCGATGATGCGGCCGAAGCCCTGGAAGCTGCCGACCGACGCAATGATCGAGCCGGCGGCAGGAGCATCGCCGACGAGCACCATCGGGAACGTCTCGTGGGGATCGACGATGAACGCCGGATCCTGTGCCTCTGTCGCGTCGGGGATGTCGGTGCGTGCGGACATCTCAGCCGTCGTGAACGGGCCGACGAGTCCCCTGGTGAAGGGATTGACGTCGTCGGGACCGGTGACTCGCGGGAACAGCACCTGATCATCCGTGAGCTGGACCACACCTGGCTGGAAGTGAGCGACGGTGAGGGTGGTGGACGGGCCGACGAGTTGACCGGGGATCTTCGCCGCGAGCACGACGGTGCCGACGTCGGCGCTGAGGGCCGTGACCTTGATGGAACCGTCGGACTGCTGCACGATCGACATGACGCCGGTGTCGCCGACCGACGCAAGCGTGAACGAGTCGGGAACAGGCGTGTTCGTCCGCACGCCACTGTCGTCGGCGAGAACGAGATGGACGACCTTGGACTCACCGGCGTGGGTGAGCGTGGTGTTGCGCGGCAGGAACTGCCACCCAGGTGCCAGCGCAGTCGAACCTAGATCGATGCCGGATGGAGGCAGAACGGTCGTGGACGTCGTGGTGGTCGAGTCGCCCGGGGGGACGGTGGACGTCGTGGTGGTCGAGTCGGGCGACGGCGCGGTCGTGGTGGTCGCCGTCGGGCCGGGTGTCGTCGTCGAGGTGGTCGAGGTCGTCGAGTCCGGCGGGACTGTGGAGTTCGGAACGGTGGACGGCGTGGGGGCTTCGCTCGCTGTGCTGGCGGGGAGCCAGCCCTGCACGTCGACGACGAGATCGGTGTCGCCGGCGTTGTTGAACAGTGACACCTTGCCGTTCGCACCGATCGTGGCGATCACTTCGTTGGACGCGATCGACCCGTCGGCGATGTTGAGGTTGGAGGCCACCGGCCGATCCGCGCCGGTCGGCCAGACGGTGACGAACGTGTCACGCGTCGGCGTCACCGCGGTGACGTTCATGACAACGGCACCCACGCCCGAGGCAGGGATGCCAGCGAGCCCGAGCACGGCCACGTCAAGCGATCGCCCGGCGCCCACGGCGGCGAGCGGAGCGCCCGTGCCGTTGCGGGTGTCGAGCACCCGGGAGGCGACCACCGGCGCATAGCCATCGGTGCCGGTGAAGTAGCCCTGCACGTCGACGACGAGGTCGACGCTGCCGGCATTGTCGAACAACGAGACCTTGCCGTTCTCACCCACCCGTGCGATGACGACGTTGGCCACCGTGGCCGTCGCCTGCACGTCCAGGCTCGGCGAGAACGGGCGGTCGGTGCCGGTGGGCCAGACCGTGACGTAAGTGTTCGTCGTCGGCTCGACCGCGGTCACGTTCAGGACCACGGACGTCGCGCCCGTCGCCGGGACGCCACCGAGACCGGTGACCGAGACGTCGACCGAGTCGCCGCCGCGGAGCCGCGCCGTAGGCGCACCCGTTCCATCACGCGTGTCGAGCACTCGGGCGGGCACCAGTGGCATGTAGGACGATCTCGTGGGGAACCAGCCCTGGACGTCGGCTGCGAGGTCGACGTCGCCAGCGTTGTTGAACAGCGAGACCGAGCCGTCGGCGCCCACCTTGGCGATGACCAGGTTCGGCACCGTCGTTCCCGCCGAGACGTTGAGGTTCGACGCCAAAGGTCGCGAGGTGCCGGTCGGCCACACCGTGATGTAGGTGTTCCGCGTCGGCCCGATCGCCGTGATATTGAGCACAACCGCGTCGACAGCGGTTGCAGGGATACCCCCGGCGCCGAGCACATGGAGCACAAGCGACTGGCCCGCACCGACTGTTCCCGCCGGCGCGCCGACCCCGGCGCGCGTGTCGAGGACCCGGACGGGCACCTCCGGCACGTAGTGCCGCGTCGTGGAGCCAGAGTCCGGCGCCGCAGTTGCCACACGCTGTGTTGCGGCTCTGGTTGCTGATGCAGCCGCATGCGAGGGTTTCACCGACCCGATCGTGACCGCCGTCATCAGCAGCGCTGCCGACATGACGAAGCCCATCCGGGTCACGCTGCCGTTGTGCGCCCGCTGCTCAACCGATTTCCGTTCCACCGACCGCAACCCTCCGCTACTTGTCCCAGGTGGACCGTACAGAGAGGCGGTAACAGCTCGGCAACAGCACTCCGCAGCGCCGTCCGCGTCAAGACACGAACCGCCACGCCCGCATTTGGTGCCCGTTCGATGCGGGGCTTGCGTCCGGTGGTGGAACCCAAGAATGGGCGCGTCGGCTACCTACTCATCTGATCGCTCGGTCCAGATCGAGTCTGCAGCCGTGGGCACCGTCACGTCACCGGCGCCGAGCACCGAGCGGTCGATGTCGATGCAGTTGCCCGTCATCATCCCCGACTCGTCCGAGAGGCAGAACGCAATGACGTTGGCGACTTCCCACGGCTTGACGATTCGACCGAGCGGGCTGCCGCGCTCGGCGATCTCCAGCCAGTTCTCCGGCGCACCATCGGACTCCACCTGCACGCGGTGTTCCGACTCGGTGTCCATCCAACCCGGGTTGACCTGATTGACCCGGATGCCGTGCTGCATCAGACCGAAGGCGAGGTTCTTCGTCATGATCGTCAGTGCGCCCTTCGACATCGAATACGACGTCAACTTCGTGGCCCCGCCGTGCCCCGAGGTGGAGCCGACGTTGACGATCGAACCGCGTGTGCCAGCACGGAGCATCGCCGTTGCTGCGGTTTGGATGAGGAAGTAGGGCGCCTTCACGTTGACCGCGAAATGGTGGTCGAAGTGCTCCGGGGTGTCGGTGAAGAGGGTCGCCCGACTGGTCGCGGCCGCCACGTTCACGACGCCGTTCGGGGCACCGAAGCGCTCGACGCACTGTTCGACGAGGTGCCGGGGAGCATCGAGGTCGGTGATGTCCGAGTGCACGAACAACGTGGGGGTGCCGAGCTCGCTGAGTGACGACGCAAGGGCTCGGCCACGGTCGACGGATCGCCCGCCGAGCACGAGCCCGGTCGCTCCTTGCTCGACGAGCCGGCGGGCAACTGCCTCGCCGAGTCCCTGTGTGCCTCCGTTGATGATGGTGATGCTCACTGCAGAATCCTCGCGTTCATGACGGCTAGATTTCGGGGGTGCCCAACCACTGGTTCGATGCTGCGGAGTGCGACCTCAAGGACCTGATCGCGCTGTGCACACAGCCGACGGTGCTCGACGATTACCCGGGCGCGAGCGCCATCCAACAGAACACCATCGTCTACGACAGCGCGTCGCTGCGGGACCAGATCGCATCGCCTGAAGGGCGCCGATCGGCAATGGCCGGACTCGCTGACGCGCTGCACACCGGCCCGGGGATCGTGGTGTTCCGCAACGCGTTCGACCACGATGCGGTCGAAGCCGTCTCGGAGGTCTTCCGCACCATCATCGTCGACGAACGAGAGCGTGGCATCGGCGGGGGCGACCACTTCGCCCGCCCCGGTGACAACGACCGTGTGTGGAATGCATTGGAGAAGGTCGCGATGCGAGATCCAGAACTGTTCGTTCGCTACTACGACAACGAAATCCTCGACCTGGTCTGCCATGCCTGGCTCGGCCCCGGATACCAGGTCACGTCGCAGGTCAACGTCGTCAACCCCGGTGGTCTCCAGCAGCAACCACACCGTGACTATCACCTGGGTTTCATGCCTGACGACCGAGCCGCGGCGTACCCGGCGCACGTGCATCTGATGTCGCCGATGCTCACTCTGCAAGGCGCCGTCGCTCACTGCGACATGCCCGTGGAGACCGGCCCCACGATGTACCTGCCGCACTCGCAGAAGTACGCCCCTGGATACGTCGCGTGGCGGCGACCGGAGTTCAAGCAGTATTTCGCCGATCATCACGTGCAACTCGAGTTGTCCGCTGGCGACGCGGTCTTCTTCAATCCGGCACTGTTCCATGGCGCCGGCACGAATCGAACCACCAACGTGCGGCGAATCGCGAACCTCTTGCAGATCTCCTCGGCGCTCGGACGTGCGATGGAAAGCGTCGATCGAACAGCGGTGGTGCTCGCGCTCTATCCAGTGCTGTTGGACGCTGACATGAGCCCAGACGCTGTGCGACGTGTACTCGCGGCAAGTGCCGAGGGATACCCGTTTCCCGGTGACCTCGACCGGAATCGCCCGGAAGGCGAGAGCTCGGATCAGTCGCCCGTCGACATCACGCTTCGCGCCGTGCGCGAGCGTTGGGCCGTCGATGAACTCGCAGCACGCTTGGCCGCCCAGTGACGGCTCTGTGTTTGCTGTGGCGCGGTGGAACCGAGTGAGCATCAGCGTGCGTTGATGGCGCAGAGCCGTGCAAAGCGCGGACGCACGAGATCGGTGATGATGGCAGGCCGATCTGCAGTTGATGCCTTGACAGCCTCGCCCCACAGAGCGCGTCCCACCATGAAGCCTGAGCAACCCGCGCCAGCGGCGACGGCGAACTGATCAGCGAACTCGTCGAAGGACCCGCCCCCCGACAGCATTGCCCAGGGCATGGCCGCGATGTCGGTGATCTCCTCGCACGCGGCGGGTGTTCCCGGATACGGGAGCTTCAACAGGTCAGGGCCCATTGCGGCGAATCGCCGAGCAGTCTCGACAACGATTGCGGCGCGGTCGTCGTCCGGTCCGAGGCCGTAGAACAGCGGCTCGACTGCAACGGCTAAATCGATCGCGTGGCACGCCGCCACGACCTCGCGCCCGACCTTCTCCTGCTCAGCGGCGAGGCGACCGTCGGGCCGGTACGCCAGCAGCAGCTTGGCGGCGGCCGCTCCGGATGCCTGTGCCTGCTCGACCGACCAGCCGTCGAGGATCGTCGTCGGCGACTTTTCCGGATCGTCCAGGTAGCCCTGCGATTCCAGGGCAGCAAGGAACCCGACCCCGTGGGGAAGCGCCCCGGCGTCGATCACCTGGGGAATCGAGTACTCCGGCTCGAGCATCACGCCGGTCGCCAGATCGGCAACGCCGGCGACGAGCTCGATCTTCAGCGCGGTGATCTCCGCAGGTGTGAGTGAGTCCGGGTCGTGGGGCCGCAGGAAGTGGCGGAGCGAATCACGATGATCCACGGCGAGGATCGAGAACCGGCCGCGCTGGTCGGCGAGGTCCGAGATCATCGCGGTGGCCGCACGACGGGAAGCTCCCACGCGTTGTGATCCCAGTCGTCGTGGATCCACGTGAACGCCGCATCGAAACACGGCGGGGTCGTGCGCTCGGAGTCGTACAGCTCACCGGCGAGGTAGTTCAGGAACATCATGTGCGACGTGGGACATGCGACCGACGAGTGGAACCCCTTCGTCACGAGCACCGCATCGCGATCGTGGGCGGCGAACAGCTCGTCGAAGTGCTCGTCGTCGCGCCAGTTGCGCTGCATCACGAAGCCGTTGCCTGGATCGAGCCGGAAGTAGTACACCTCCTCCAGGTACGGCGAACCGTCACGGCCGTCGTGGCAGTGCGGGGCCCAACCCGACCACGTTCCCCGCGGCACGTAGACCTCGTACAGGATCAGCCGCTCGGCGTCGATCGGCGGGGCGAGCACGTGGTTCACATGCCGGTAGGCCTGTCCGCCGCCCCGCAGCTCCTGCTTCATCTGCGCTGGTTCGATCAGGCGGATCGGGTACTTGCCCTCCGCCGGCGCCGAGCCGATCGCGAACTCGAAGGGGCCGTCGGCATCGACACCGACGGTGACCGTGATCTCGGTCTTCGGGGGTGCGTACACGATGTGGGGCATCTGCTCGAACACGCTCGTTCGGCTCAACTCGAACGTCTCGTGATCGGCGGTCACGGTGCCGGCACCGGACAGTGGGACGATCGCCGTCTCCTGATCATCCAGGCGGGCGCGATGAGATTCGCCCGGCTGCAGTTCGATCACGGCGAAGCTCAAGAAGTCCCAACCGGCATTGCCCGGGGTCACGTCGATGCGAACGGAACCGTCCGGAACGGGCATTCGATGGTGACCCAGGTCGACCTCGCGCATCGGACCGACCGGACGGGCATGGCGCATCGGATGGCCCGAGTGCGACAGCGGTTCGGTCATGATCCGGACTGCGTCTCGCCGGGCGTGTCGACCTCCGCGATCGTCACCGGGCGGTTCTGCAGCATCGATTGCAGGGCTGCGATCGAAACCAACAGCGAGGCGCGCCCATCGTCACCGGTCACCGGGCTCGGACCGTCGTTGTCGACCATGTCGACAAATGCCGCCCATTGGTCGAGGTAGCTGCGCGTATAGCGCTCGAGGAAGAAGTTCTGCAGCTGGGGGCGCTGGTACCCGGCGGCGGTCGCGAGTGCGCTGTTGAACTCGTGGGTGTTGTCCGACGCGGCCATCCCGAGCGACCCGAATGCTTCGACACGCTGGTCGTACCCATAGGCGGCCTTGCGACTGTTGTTGATGGTCGTGATCGCACCGTTCTCGTGGGTGAGCACGATCACCGCAGTGTCGACATCGCCCGCCTCACCGATCAATCGGTCGACGCGCACCGCACCCTTTGCGAAGACTTCAACGACGTCGCTCCCGGCGACATAACGGGCCATGTCGAAGTCGTGGACGCTCATATCATTGAACAGGCCGCCCGAGGTGGCGATGTACTCAATCGGTGGGGGGCCCGGATCTCGACTGGTGATGTTGCAGAGATGGACGTCGCCCACCGCGCCGCGCTTCACGGCGTCGGCGACCGACTTGTGGCTCGGGTCGTAGCGGCGATTGAATCCGATCTGCAGCTTCACCCCCGATGACTTCACTGCAGCGAGCGCACGGTCGACTTCAGCGAGATGGAGCGAGATCGGCTTCTCGCAGAAGATCGGCTTGCCGGCCTCGGCGGCTGCAATCATCGCTTCGACGTGGGTGGAGGTGCTCGTGCAGATCACCACTGCGTCGACGTCGTCGGCATTAACCGCCTCTACGAGCGAGGCAGCAACGCGCGCTCCGACGTCGGCCGCCACGGCTTGCGCCGCTGCATCGACCACGTCGTAGACGACGCTGACCGATGCTCCGGTCACGTTCCTCGCCAGCATTCCGGCGTGCATCTTGCCGATGCGGCCGCAACCGAGAAGTGCAAATCTGATGGTCACGAGTGTGCTCCTGAATAGTTCGGCTTCGATGAGCGAGTCGCCAATTGGTCGACGATCATGCTCGGCGCTGATGGGACTTGCCGCTGACGATCTCATCGTGTGCGGCCACGACCGCGGCACGATTCGAGACCTCTGGCACACCGACCTCCCAGTACGTGCCACCTTCGGTCCACTGGTAAGGATGGGTCTGCAAGGCGATGACGTACGTGCGATCCGATGCACGAGCGCGGACCATCGCCGCCTCGAGCTCGGCAACCGTGGAGACCGTCTCGGCATTGCAGCCCTGGGCGCGTGCGAGCATCTCGAAGTCGACGCGTACGTCGACGTTGGGGCCCTTGCAGTCGCCGAGCAAGTTGTTGAACGGGACGCCGCCCTGGTTGATCTGCAGCCGGTTGATCACGGCGAATCCACCGTTGTCGCAGACGATGACGATCATCTTGTAGCCGGAGATCACCGAGCTGTAGAGGTCGGAGTTCATCATCATCGTCGAGCCGTCGCCGACGAACACGATGACCTCGTGGTCGGGCATCGCCATCTTGGCGCCCCACCCTCCAGCGATCTCGTAGCCCATGCACGAGAATCCGTACTCGCAGTCGAAGCTGTTCAGCTCGGCGGCTCGCCAGCCGTTGTTGACCTCTCCGGGAAAGCCACCTGCGGCGGCCAGCGCATAGTCACCGGGCACCTTGTTCCGGTCGATGGCGCCGACCACCTGGGCGTAGGTGATGGGCTCGCCACTGTTCTCGGTCGGTGCGGCGATCTTGTCGATGTACGCGTGGTAGGACTCGCGCTCGTTGGCCGCGCGCTGGACCCAATCGTCGCCAGAGCGCCAGGCGCCGAGTGCGTCACCGAGCTCGGTGATGCCTTCGCGAGCGTCGGCCACCAGCGGCAGCGAGCGGCGCTTGTGGGCATCGAAACGAGCCGCGTTGAGCCCGATGATCGTCACCTCGGGTTTCTGGAACAGGGTCCACGAGCCGGTCGTGAAATCCTCCAGGCGGCTCCCGATGGCAAGCACCACGTCGGCGGCCGCAGCCAAGTTGTTCGCGGACTCGCAGCCGGTCACGCCGATCGGGCCGCAGTTGAGCGGATGCGTTGCAACCAGGCTGGCCTTGCCGGCAACGGTCTCGACGACGGGGATGTTGTGCCGCTCGGCGAAGGCGAGCAGCGCCGCCTCGGCGAAGGAGTAGTGCACGCCGCCACCAGCGAGGATGAGCGGCTTCGATGCGCGGTGGAGCGCCTCGGCGGCGGCGGCGAGTTGGCCGCGGTCGGGTCGCGCCCGCACGATCGCGTGGTGACGCGGAGCGAGGAACTCCTCGGGTACCTCGAACGCCATCGCCTGCACGTCTTGGGGGAGACCGAAGAACGCCGGCCCGCAATCGGCGGCGTCCAACATCGTGTCGATCGCCTGTGGGAGCGATGTGAGGATCTGGTCGGGCACCGTGACCCGGTCCCAGTAGCGCGTGACGGCGCGGAACGAGTCGTTGACCGTCGTGGACGGCACGCCGAAGTGCTCGACCTGCTGCAGCACCGGGTCGGGTGTCCGCGTCGAGAACGAGTCACCCGCGAGCAGCAGCAGTGGGATCCGGTTCGAGTGCGCGACACCGGCAGCGGTGACCATGTTCGTCGCGCCGGGCCCGATCGATGACGTGGCCGTCATGATCTGGCGGCGACGCACAGCCTTGTTGTAGGCCGTCGCAGCGAGGGCCATCCCCTGCTCGTTCTGACCGCGCCAGGTGGGCAGTTCGCTCCGACGCTCTTCGAGGGCGTGGCCGAGGCAGGTCACGTTGCCGTGACCGAAGATGGCGAACACCCCGGGGAACAAGGGTGCCGTGGTGCCATCACCCAGCTCCGTCGTCTGGGCGATCATGTGGCCGACGATGGCCTGAGCAACCGTCATTCGTCGCGAGCTCACAGCCGGATCACGTCTTCCCACTTCTCCGACTTCCAACTCTTCAGCAGTGCGGCCTGGACGCTGACGTAGTCGATGGCTTGGGCGAAGCCCGGCTGGTGCTGGCGGCCGGCGTCGACCGAGGAGAGGAACTCGTAGTCCTCGATCACCTTGAGATCCTCGTAGCCGAGGGAGTTCGCATCGCCCGGCACGAAGTGGCCGTGGTACGGATACCGATCACCGGCGTAGACCGTGGTGTACCCGCGTGCCGGGTTGCCGACGATGTTCAGCTGCAATTCGTTCATCGTCTCGAGGTTCCACTTCAGCGAACCCTTGGTGCCGTACACCTCGAACGCACACTGGCTCTCGGGCCCGACGATCGTACGGCTCGCCTCGAAGCAACCACGCGCACCACTCTCGAACTGCACCATCGCGCCGAAGTAGTCCTCGTTCTCGACGGGCCCGGTGGGATCGCCCGGTTGGCCGACGCTGTAGTGGGTCCCGCCTTCCGTGGGGAGGGGACGCTCAGCGATGTAGGTGTGGCCTGTGCCGACGACCTTCTTGATCGGGCCGACGAGCATGTGCGCGAGATCGATCGAGTGGCTGAGGATGTCCGACGACACGCCGTATCCGGCACCGTCGAGTTGGAACCGCCACGACAGCAACCCCATTGGATCCGAGCCGTACATCGTGAAAAAGCGGCCGTTGTAGTTGGTGATCTCGCCGAGCGTTCCGTCCGCGATCAGCGCCTTCGCGTACTGCACGAGCGGTGCCCAGCGATAGTTGTAGCCCACCCCGGTGATCACCCCGGCGCGTCGGCTGGCTGCCTCGATGCGTACCGTCTGTTCGGGTGTACCCCCCACGGGCTTCTCGCAGAACACATGCTTGCCCGCTTCTGCCGCGGCAATGGCGATGGGTTCGTGGAGCATGTTCGGTGCGCAGATGCACACGACGTCGACGTCGGGGTGGGCGATTGCCTCCCGCCAATCCGTCGTTCCCTCCCGAAAGCCGAACGACTCGACGGCTTCGTCGACCCGCGACTGCATGTTGTCGCTGATGATGATCAACTCGGGGTCGTAGGTGCGCTCCGGGAACAGCGTGGGGATGCGGATGTAGGAACGCGAATGGGCCTGGCCCATCCAGCCGAAGCCGATGACGGCGACGCCGATCTTGGTGCGTTTCATGGAGTGATTGCCTTTGTCGAAGGGGACGGGTGAACGATGCGGGCAGCAGTCGCCACAGCTGCAGCCACGTCGCCGTCGGGGGGATAGAGCAGGGCTCGGCCAACGACGAGGCCACGGACGTTCGGCACAGCCATCGCACGTCGCCAATTATCGAACGCAGACTCCGGGTCGGGCCCGGGAGCCCCACCGAGGATCAGGCTGGGGAGAGAGGTCGCGGCCATGACGCGTTCGATCTGGTCGGTCGCGGGGAGCTTCAGCCAGGTGTATGCCGAAGACGCGCCCAGTGCACTGGCCACCCCGACAACCTTCACGAGCGCGTCGGCGTCAGTGTCGAGCATCGCCCGGCCCTCGGAGTTCGTCGTGTACGGCAGCGGTTCGAGCATCGCCATCTTTTTTGCTGCGGCCAACCCGGTGATCCATTGTGCGCATGACGTGATCGTGTGCCGAGTGCTCGCGTCGCTGAGATCGATGCGCAGCAGCATCTTGGCCCCGTCGAGGTTCTGTTCGACGATCGACTCGACCGTGTGTCCCGTGAGCTGGTCGTCCAGTTCCCACACCGACCCAGCGAGACCACCCCGGTTCACGGACCCGAACACGACCTTGCCGTCGAGCGCGCCGAGCAGGGCGAGGTCGTCGAGGATGTCAGGCGTCGCCATGACCCCGTCGACACCGGGATCGGCGAGTGCAACCATGGTCCGTTCCATGACGTCGCGTCGGTTCGCCATGACGAACGGCTGATCCGACAGCCCGACCATGCCACGCGCCGGATGATCGATCGCGATGATGAACGTCGCTCCGTCATCGGCGAGCATCGCCCGCGGCGTGCGGGCCGCGAGTGCGACGCGTATCGCCTCGGGTCGGGTCGCCCGGGTCTCGAGCAGGTCGGCCCAGCGGGCATCAGAAATACAGGTCATGCGAACCCCTGTTCACGAGGCGATCTGTTCTGGCATGTTGCCGGTTTGGAGGAGGTGGTCGATCTCGGCGGAGGTCGGCATGGAGTCCGAGCACATCAACCGGCCCGCCACGATCGCCCCAGCGGCGTTCGCACGAAAAACGGTCTCAGCGGGACCCCAGCCGGCAAGCAAGCCATCGCAGAGCGCACCGCCGAATGCGTCGCCTGCGCCGAGGCCGCACACCACCTGGACGCGGATCGGGTCCACGATCAGTCGAGATGCAGCGGTCGCGACGAGCACTCCTTCGGCACCCAGCTTCACAATGGCGAGTGACACGCCACGCTCCAGCATCCGATCGGCCGCTTCGTCGGGCAGCCGAGTGCCGACGGCGATTTCGCATTCGTCGCGATTGCCGACCGCGACCGTGCACAGGTCGATCGATGGGGAGATGAACTCGCTCGCCTGCTCGCGCGACTCCCAGAACATCGGTCGATAGTCGAGATCGAGCACAGTGTGCGCCGAACGGGCACGCAGCCGCAACGCCTCCATCGCGGCCGAGCGGCCCGGTTCTTCGGCGAACATCGAAGCCGACGTCCAATACACCGGCACCGACTCGATGGCGTCGACGGGAAGGTCGTCGACGGAGATGTTCATCTCCGGGCCTCTGGGCTTTCGGTAGAAGTGGAGGGAGGGCTCCTCGGGAGGCATCAGCTCGCAGAAGACGACCGGAGTGAGCAGCTGAGGATCGGTCGAAATAAATGCATCGTGCACTCCGAACCGCCGCAGACCATTGCGGATGTACGCACCGAACGGGTCGTCGCCGACCCGCGTGATCAGCGCCGCTCGCCGACCCAACCGTGCGGCCGCGACCGCGACGTTGGTGGGGCTCCCGCCGATCGACTTGCGAAACGTGTCGACATCGGCGAGCGCGACGTTGTGCTGCTCGGGATAGAGATCGACCGACGACCGACCAAACGTGAGAACCTGCAGGGTGCTCAGGTCGAAGGGAACGGTCATGGCTGCGGGCGCGGGCGATCAGCCGGCGATGCTCCGCTGGAGTGGAGCTCATGCTCGAGGGCTTCGAGCTCGGCACCACCCGCCATCAGGCGCGTGAGGTCATCGATCGCGATCTCATCCTTCGCGAAAGAACCCATCGAGTGACCGCGGTTGAGGATGAGAAACCGGTTACCCACCGGGTACGCGTGCCGGGGGTTGTGCGTGATGAAGATCACTGCCAGCCCCTTGTTGCGAGCGTCGATGATGCGCTTGAGCACGACACCCGACTGCTTCACGCCGAGAGCGGACGTCGGCTCGTCGAGGATCAGCACTTTTGCACCGAAATAGCCGGCACGGGCGATGGCCACCGATTGGCGTTCGCCGCCCGACAGCGTTCCGACGGGCTGCTCAGTGTCACGGATGTCGATGCCCATCTTGGTCAACTCGTCCTTCGTGATCTGCTTGGCTTTCGCCGTGTCGATGCACTTGAACGGCCCGAACCCCTTCGTTGGTTCCGACCCGAGGAAGAAGTTCCGCCACACCGACATGAGGGGAACCATCGCCAGATCTTGGTACACCGTCGCAATGCCATGATCGAGTGATTCACGTGGCGACTCGAACGAGACCTCTTTGCCGTGCATCCGGATCGAGCCTTCGGTCGGTTGGTGAACACCGGCGAGGATCTTGATGAGGCTCGACTTGCCCGCACCGTTGTCGCCGAGCACGCACGTGACCTCGCCGGCCGCGACCGACGTACTGACGCCCGAGAGGGCGATGATGTTGCCGTAGTACTTGGAGATGTTGTCGAGTTCGAGGAGGGCGTGCTCAGACATCGAAGTGCTCCTTGGATCGCTCGTTGGACCGCTCGTTGGATCGAGTGTTCGATGACCTGCTCATCGCCGAACCGCCCCGGCCTTGGTACGGAGGTACCGATTCGACACCACCGCGAGCAGCAGGATCATGCCGATGATCAGAAAGCGCCAGTCGGTGTTCCACCGCGCGCTGGAGATGCCGATCAGCGGCATCGACATGATGCAGGCACCGATCGCGCCACCGAATGCGGAGCCGTACCCGCCTGTCAACAGCGTGCCGCCGACGACAGCCGCGATGATGTAGAGGAACTCTTGACCATCACCGGCATTGGCCTGAATCGAGTTGATTCGGAACGCCACGAGAAGGCCTACGAACCAGGCTGCGAATGCAACGAGCATGAAGAGCTGCGTCTTGGTGCGCGCTGCCGGTACGCCGACCTGGCGAGCGGCCTCTTTGTTACCCCCTACTGCAAAGGTCCAGCTGCCGAACCGTGTCCGAGCGAGCACCCACATCATTGCCGCAGTGAACACTGCGAACCACAACAGTCGTACGGAGGTCTTTGCCGGTGGCACCCCGGCAACCAATTCGGCCTTGGTGATGAAGAGCATGCGGACGGCCACCCCGATCACGACGCATACGAGTCCAACGGTCAGCATCCGGCCGCCCAGACGATCAGCCCGGGCAGCCACCACCCGCCGCTCGGTGAATCTCGATGCAAGCGTGCCCCAGGTGAAGATCAACACAGCGACGAAGAGCACGAACGGGAACAACCCGGCTCGGAATTTCGGGGCCTTCGAATCGACGAAGATCGTCACCGCAACCACGGCGATACCGAGCGCAAGCGCTGACGTGGCGACCAACTTCGTGGCCGCACTCACACGCAACGCAGCCTGCGAGGCGATGGCCAACAACGTGAGGCCGGAAATGCCGAGCGCCATCGAGAGCATCACGCGCACTCCCTGAGTGGTGAACGGGAAGACGATGTTGTTGGTCGACGCCGAATCCATGATCACGGCCACGACGCCCGCCAGAACAACGAGAAGCAAGCCGAGGCCGATCCGTCGTTTCATGGCTGGGTTCACCGCAACGGAGCCACGATCACCGAGCGGCTCGTAACGCCACGATGCCCATCCGCGCAGACCAACGACGACGCAGATCGCCATCACCACACCGATCGCGAGGTTTGCTGCAACGCCGTCGGTGACGTGGAGACCTACGACTGCGGCGATTGCAACGGCAACGCTGGCGAAAAATTGAATGAGTCCGACTGACTTCGGTTCGGTGCGTCGCGTGAACCAGAGTTCACAAATCGCAAGCGCCACGAGGAGGACCCCGACCGCCAGAAGGGCGATGTACCAGAAGTCGCGCTGCGCGAACTCGTGCTTGTTGCGCTCCCATTCCGCCGCAAAGAACGGGCGGAAGAACTTGAAGTCCGAGGCTTCGTCGGTGCGACCGATCTGAATCTGGCCGACGAATCGCTTTGCCAAGCCCAGCTTGAGTCCGATCAATGCGAAGAAGGTGCCAAGCGTGATGATGAAGCTCGGTTGCCCGGTTCGCTCGACCATCCAGCCATTGACGTAACCAATCCCCAACGCGAGGGCAAGCGACAGTGGGATGGCGAGTGCGAGCGGAAACCCACGACCTCCGAGGTCGCCTGTCGCTTTGACCAGGTAGATGATCAACATCCCCATTGCGCCCGTCATGGCACCCGATGACAGGTCGAACTCGCCTCCAATCATCAACATCGAGACGGCAACGGCCATGATGCCAAGCGTGGCGGCCGTGTCCAACCAACCGAATGTCTGGCCCACGGTCCCGAAGGTGCCCGACACCGCCCAAAAAAAGGTCCAGATGCCAACGGCACCGATGATGGCACCGACCTCGGGCCGCATGAAAAGGCGCTGGAACACCGAGCGGTAGGCAAGGCGCTCGTCGCCTTCGGGAGCCACCGCAGATGCGGTCGCCCCGCGATTCGCTGCGACTGACTCGCCATCCGCTCGATCGCGCACGTCGGGCTGGTCCACTGTCGTCATTCTTCCCCCATCGAAGTAATCCCCCGAACAGTCCGGTGGGGGGGGGC
>JANXUX010000327.1 GCA_025351965.1 Actinomycetes bacterium
TTCGCCCGCCAGCTCGAGCTCGGCATCGTCCCACCCGGGACGACGCCGGCGGCGCGCAACCCGGGTGTACCCCCATGGGTGGACCTGACGCCGAACCAGCAGCGGTTCGCATGCCGGTTGCAGGAAGCCTTCGCGGCGATGCTGGAGCACACCGACGCTCAGATCGGCCGGCTCGTCGCGTTCCTGGAGCAGCACGACCTGCTGGACAACACGCTGCTGACCGTACTGTCCGACAACGGCGCCAGCCGTGAGGGCGGGCCGTTCGGTGTCATGGACGAGTTCAGTTTCTTCAACGGCATGTTCGAGGACATTGACGCTCTCGTCGAGGCCCACATCGACGACATCGGCGGCCCGCACTCCCACTCCAACTATCCGTGGGGCTGGGCCCAGGCAGGTAACAGCCCACTGCGTTGGTACAAGCAGAACACCTTCGGCGGTGGTGTGCGTGACCCGTTGATCGTGCACTGGCCGACCCGGATCCCCGAGTCCGAGCGCGGCGCGATCCGTCCTCAGTTCTGCCACGCGATCGACATCGCGGCGACGATCCTGGACATCACCGGCGCGCCGGTGCCGGAGCAGTTCAACGGCCATCCGCAGCTGCCGATGCACGGCCGGTCGATCGCCCCGACCTTCACCGACCCGAACACTGCCCCACCGCGCTCCGTCCAGTACTTCGAGCAGATGGGCCACCGCGGCATCTACGTCGACGGCTGGAAGGCCACGACCTATCACGTCCCCGGTCACCCCTACGACGATGACGAGTGGGAGCTGTTCCACCTCGACGAGGACTTCTCCGAGACCCACGACCTCGCCGCAGAGATGCCGGAGAAGCTGCGCGAGATGATCGACACCTGGTGGACCCAGGCGGGAGAGATGGGCGTGCTCCCGCTCGACGACCGCACGATCGAGTTGTTCGGCGGCGCTCCTCGGCCGGGGAGCCCGCACGCCCGCGGCCGCTACGACTACTTCCCCCCGATCGCGCACATCCCGTCCGACGCCTCGCCGACGCTCGGTGCACGGGAGTGGACGCTGACCGCCGCTGTCGTCGTCGGCGACCCCTCGGTGGCTGGACCGCTCGAGGGTGTCGTCTACGCCCGCGGCACGCACAACATCGGACACACGTTCTTCGTCCGAGACGGTCACCTGCACTTCGACTACAACGCGCTCGGCACGCATCAGCGCGCATCCGCGCCGCTCACCCTGGAGCCCGGACCGCACGCACTCACCGTGGCGTTCCGGCGTGATGGCAAGGAGGGCGTGCTGACCATCGGCGCCGATGGCACCGACCTCGCCGACGTCCGGATCCCGAAGATCGTGCGCATGCTCGGCTCGACCGGCCTCGACATCGGCCGCGACGCGCTGTCCACCGTCGTCGACGACTACGTCGGCCCGTTCCCCTTCACCGGGACCATCGACCGGGTCTCGATCGAGATCCACACCCGGCGCAGCCACGCCGACATCGCCGCCATCGCGGCAACCGAGTTCGCCCGCGAGTGACGCGACGGCGCCGCCCGCCACCCCCTCGCCCCCTTGCCTGTGGACGACACAAACCCCCGGTCAGAACGGCGGCGGACACTAGGGTCACGCCATGGCACGGACCCCTGACCTGGAGATGAAGCGTGAGTTGCTCGACCGGGTCGTTGCCTATCTCGCCGAGCACGGCCTGGGCGACATGTCGCTGCGGCCGATGGCGGCGGCCTTAAACACGAGCCCCAATCGGCTGGTGCACCACTTCGGTTCGAAGCAGGAACTCCTGACCGCGGCCCTCGCTCAGGCGATGTCGATCCAGGAGACCGTGCGCGACGGGTGGCTCAAGCGTGAGCCGGGGATGAGTAAGACGACCGAGCTGCGTCGGTGGTGGAAGTGGCTCAATGCATCCCCGGCGAACCTGGCCCTGACCCGGCTCGGGCTGGAGGCGGCGACGCTGGAAGCGACACAGACGGGCTTGAGCGGCGATGTCCGCGCCGAGCAGATCGGTGTCTGGCGCGAACAGATCGAGCAGAAACTGATCAGTGAAGGCGTACCCAAGGTCATCGCCGTGATCGAGGCATCGCTGCTCAAGGCCACTTTCACCGGCCTGATCGTCGACCTGATGGCGACGGGGGACAAGGCTCGCCTGACCAAGGCGTTGGAGCAGGGTCTCCAGCGCACCGAGGCCATCGTCGAATCCTCACGCCAGTCAGTTGCCTGACGACCTGACGGGGGCGGCTACTGGTCGCGCAAGAAGCGCTCGACCTCGTCGATGAACGCCGGCCCGTCGACGGCGTTCTCGGGCAGATCGATCTCCAGCTCGCCGCCGATCACGTCGTCGTCGTCGTCATCCTCGTCCTCGTCGATGTCGTCATCGTCGTCGAGCGAGAAGTCCTCGATGCCGGCGTCGCTCATGCTCTCCAGCCGACGGACGTAGCCGGCGAGATCGTCGTCATCGGCGACGACCGAGCTGACCCGGTTCTCGTAGTCCTCGACCTGGGCCTGCAGGCGTGCGGTCGGCATCGTCGTACCGATGATGCTGCCGAGGCGCTCGATCAACGCGAGCGTCGCCTTCGGGGACGGCACTTGGGAGGCATAGGCCGGCACGGCAGCCCAGAGCGCCGCACACGGCAAGTCGGCCTTGGTGCAGGCGTCGTGGAGGATGCCGACGATGCCGGTCGGGCCTTCGTAGCGCGAGCGTTGCAGGTCGAACCGGTCGATCATCTCCTGGTCGCTGGCTGTCCCGATCAGTTGCACAGGGCGGCTGTGCGGCACGTCGGCCAGCAGCGCACCCAGGGTCAGCACCAGCGAAGCGTTGTAGTGCTTGGCGACGGCGACAATCTGCTCGCTGAAGCATCGCCAGCGCATCGCCGGCTCCGGGCCGAGCACGAGGATCACGTCGGCGCCGGCGGTGCTGGCCGACCACAGCCCGACGGTCGGCCAGACGATGGTGCGGGTCAGCCCCGATGAGAGGCGAACGTGGGGCCGGATCGTGGCGAAGTCGGTGAACTCCTCGGGATCGATCTCGGCGAGCGCAGATGCGCCCCAGTCCTCGATCAGGTGGCGGACCCCGCCCGATGCTGAATCACCGGCGTCGTTCCAACCCGTGAAGGCGGCGACCACGACGGGGTTATGCAGGATTGGTCGGCTGAGCCAACGGACGTGATCCATCACGGAGAAATGCTATCGAGGCATCGCTGCGACGACGTGGGAGTGCTCAGCGGCTTCCCTGCTCGGCGAGATCGTGCGGGCCTGCGGCGGGGTACCCGAACTGCGTACGGACCGTGTCACCCCACGGCCCGAGGATCCGGAACAGCTCCTCGATGTCATCACCGAGGACCGCAATCACCGGTGCCATCTGGGCATCGGTGACCGTCTCGATCAGCTCGCGTGCCTCTCGTCCTTGCAGGGTGAAACCCTGGTCGTCGATCAGGCCGCGGCCCTTCAGTACGGCGGCCGCCTCGTCGAACTGGGCGGTGGTCCAGGCCCGGGTCCGGCTGTACGACCGCATCGGCAGGCCCCAGAAGAGCTCGCTGAGCAACCCGATCTCGGTTCCGGTGAAACCGGCGGAGATCCAGGCCCCGGTGTGGCTGTCACCGCGGTACTCGCGGAGCATGTCGCCCATCCGCCACATCCGACCGATCGAGCTGTCGGGCATCTGCTGCGAACGCAGTCCTGCATAGAGCGGTCGACCCTCGGGACGCAGCGGCTCGATCGCCCGGGTGAGCAACTCGTTGGCGCGCTCGATGCCGTCGGGGGCCTCTCCGAGCAACCGCACGAGCTGTCCGATGCCGCCTCGGTCTCGAGCCGCGCAGATCGTCGTCGCGTCCGTCTTGGTCCACCCGAGGGTGACGCATGGGATGACGACTTCGGGGTTGAACACGGCGAATGCGGCGGCCACGACCTCGCCGGGCACCTGGCCCATCACGCTGCCGCGGCTCGTGAAGTAGGCCGGTCCGTCCGGCATCGCGACCCCGTTCGAGGTTGCTGCGCTGGGATCGAAGCCAAGCTGCACATAGTTGGCGTGCGCTTCGGGCGAGAAGTAGACCTGCCCGGTCAGCGGCTCGAGGACCGAGCCGAGCTTGCGGGCGAGGGTGGAGAGCGTCGCAGTGTCCATGGCGAGACCATATGCCCGGCCCGGCGGCGAACAAGACGGGGAGCGTGATCTCCGAGTGCAGCACGGCGACGCGGGTAGCGTTCCACCCCGTGTCCGAGACCGTCACCGTCCACGTCGCAACCGAGCCGACCCCGTCGCTCGTCGAGGCCTTTGCCCGCCTGATCCCGCAGCTGTCGCGCTCCTCCCCGCCACCCCGCATCGACGAGCTCGCCGAGATGATCGGCTCGCCGGCGGTCGATGTGCTGCTCGCCGTCGATGGTGACGACCCATCGGACGCCGTGCTCGGGGCACTCACGCTCGTGGTGTTCCGCATCCCGACAGGCGTGCGCGCATGGATCGAGGACGTCGTCGTCGACGACGCAGCGCGCGGCCGGGGTGTCGGCGAAGCGCTCAACCAGTTCGCGCTCGATCTCGCCCGCCGCAAGGGCGCCAAGACGGTCGACCTGACGTCTCGCCCGTCGCGCGAGGCCGCCAACCGGTTGTACCAGCGGATCGGCTTCGTTGCCCGTGACACGAACGTCTACCGCTACGACCTCTGACAGTGACGGGACCATCCGACGCGATCGGCACGCTGTCGAGCGGTGTAGGCGACCTCGCCGGCGTGAGCCGCTCAGTTTTCGCGGGTGAGGTCTTCGGCGGCTTGACGGACCTGCCAGTCACGGTCGACCAACGCCGCGGCCAGCGCAGCCTCGACCTCGTCGCCGTCGAACGGGGCGAGGGCGAGCACGGCGCGACGGCGTACTGCCGGCTTGTCGGTGCACCCGGCGAGGATCGCCGGCAGCCCGCGCTCGTCGCCGATCGCGCCGAGCGCGGCGACGCTCGCTTCGCGCACCAGCGCGTCATCGTGGCCGGTCGCCAGCTCGATCAACCGGTCGAGAACGTGGTCGTCGACGATCTCGTGCTCGCCGCACGACCACGCCGCAACTTCCACGACCGACGCATCGGTGTCATGGAGCAGATCGATCATCGAGATCATCGGGTAGTGCGCTCCGACCTCGGCGGCCCTTCGGCGCACGTGTGCGGCGCGGTCGCGAAAGCTGGAGCGCAGTTCGTCATGACGCAGCGCGCCGAGCCGGTGCAGCGCACCGAGGGCTGTCCCGCGTACCGTCGGCTCCGGGTCATCCAACCCGGCCCGGGCCGTATCGGGGTCGCCCATGTGCCCGGCGAGCGCGACCACGCGTCGACGTTCGGCGGCGAGCGGTGTGGGTGTGGGTGAGGGCGTCGGCGTGGTCATCGGTGTGATCACCGCTTCAGCAGGTTCGACAGTGTGGTGACCACCCAGGAGATCGCGAATGCCGTCACGACTGCAATGATGGCACCGGTCAGCACGGTGAGAAAGCTGGTTCCTGCCAAGGCCCACGCGCGACGCCAGACCGGGGTGCGGCGGTAGGTCGGAGCTGCGAGTTCGGTCATCGCGATGCCGGCCCGGGGTGGTCGATGCCCGCGTGGAATTCGAGGTGCCGCTCTGGCAGTCTTTCGCCATCCGACGCACAGCAGTGCGAACATGGCGAGGCCGGCTATCCAAGCCGCACGGACGGTGAACTCAGTGACTGACACGCAACAGCAGATGGTACTTGCAGAGCCTGTTGCGGCCCTCGCACCCAACCCCAAGCATCGACTCTGGGCAATCCCGATGGTGGGACTCGGACTCCTCGGCCTGGTCGCGATCCTCCTGTCGAGTGTGTTCACGGCGTCGAGGTTCACCAGCATCAAGCGCCCCTACGCGATCGTGCCGTCCGATGCCGAACAGGTCGAGTCCCGCCTGAAACTGGAAGACGTGGAGCGTTACCCGGCCACGGGCAAGTTCTTGTTCGTCACGATCCGCGAGCCGCAACTGCCGCTGCTGTCGTGGCTGATGTTCCACGATGACGACGACATCGACACCAAGAACTACGCCGAGGTCTACGGCACGGCGACTCCCGCCCAGCTCGACACCCGCGGCCGACGCCAGATGATCACCGCTCAGCAGTCGGCCGAGTACGCGGCACTCTCCAAGCTCGGCTATCCGATCGACCTCAAGCCGGGCGCGATCGTGATCGACCAGATCATCTGCTTCAAGGCCAACGCGGCCGGCAACAAATGCGAAGAGGAGGCCCCGTCGGGCAAGGTCCTCCAGCCCGACGACGAACTGGTCAGCATCGACGGCGTCGACATCAAGACCGTCGACGACCTGACCCCGGTGCTCGCCGGTCACAAGCCGGGCGACGAGGTCGAGGTCACGTACACCCGTCCGGGTGTCAGCGGTACTCGGACCGGCACCATCGAGTTGATCGCCTCACCCGACGACGCGACCCGCACCATCGTCGGGTTCTACCCGTTCGACACGACCACGGTCGGCACCTCGCCGTTCCCGATCACGATCTCGACCGAGGGCATCGGCGGCCCGTCGGCGGGTCTCGCGTTCACCCTCACCCTGATCGACGAGCTGACCCCCGGCGAACTCACCGGCGGCAAGAAGATCGCGGTGACCGGCACCATCGACGTCAACGGCAAGGTCGGTGCGATCGGGGGCCTGCCGCAGAAGGCGTCGGCCGTGCGCCAGACGGGAGCGAAGTACTTCCTCGTGCCCGCGTCACAGTCCGATCTCGCCGAGGCCCAGGCCGTTGTCGGCGACGATCTGACCCTGATCCCCGTGGCGACGCTGGACGATGCACTCGCCGCGCTGGCCAAGCTCGGCGGCAACAGCGACAACCTCGGCACCCCGGGCAAGGACTACCAGCCGGCGAGCTGATCGGCGACCGCTGACCTGGGCGCCCGAGTGGGTCCCGACCTGGTCGATGTCGACGGAATTCGATTGCCACCACTTCCCAGCGGGACACATCTACGCTTGGACGTATGGCCATCTCCTTCACGCGACCTGATCCGGCATCTCCGGCGTCGGTTTCGGCGGCCCAGTTCCCGGTCTCGCGCCGTGGATACGACCAGGCCGAAGTACGCGACTTCCTGCGGATGGTCGCGGCCGAGCAGGCCCGGCTGCAGGAACGCGAGCGATCGCTCGAGCGCGACGTGAAGGCGTTGCAGCAGGCGAGCACCTCGCCGATCACTGCGATGGACGAAGACACCGCCACGCGTCTGCTCGGCGAAGAAGCGGCACGCGTGCTGCAGGCAGCTCGCGAGGGCGCCGCGCAGATCCGCACCCGCGCCGAGGAGAGCTCGGCACGGCTGCTGCGTGAGGCCACCGACGAAGCCCAGCGTCTGCGCGAAGAAGCCGAGATCGAGGCAGCGCGCCGTCGCCAGGACGCTGCCGCGGACTCCGAGTCCGAGTTGCAGATGGCCAAGCAGCAAGGCCGCGACATGGTCAACGAGGCTCGCGCCTATCGCGAGCGGGTGCTCAGCGAGTTGGCCCGTCGGCGTGAGTTGGCCCGCCAGCAGATCGAGCAACTGATCCACGGCCGGGACCGCTTGCTGCAGGCGTTCGAACGGGCGCGCATCGCCGCAGTCGATGTGATGGCCGAACTGACCCCGCTCGGCGAACCCGACGAGTACGTCAACCTCTCCCCGACGACGGGCCCGGTACCGATCATGGTGCCGGCCACGCCGCGGCTCGTCAGCGCAAATCCCTACGTCGTCACCGGGGCGGACGAGGATGACACCGAGGTCGAGCCAGAAGTCGCAGTCGAGCCAGTCGTCGAGCCAGAGGTCGAGGTCGAGGTCGCGATCATCAGCGACGCGACGATGGCCATCGATCGGGTGCTCGAACTGCACGATGAGACCGACGTCCATCAGTCGGCCGCCGTCGACGTGGATGCCGACATCGACACTGCCGTCGATGACGAGGTCACGACGCCCGAGTACGAGGTCGACCCCGATGTCGATGTCGATGTCGATGTCGATGTCGAGAAGGCCGCCCACGCCGCAGCCGACGGATCCGACACGGTCACCAACGTCGTGTCCCTGCCCGAGGTCATGGCCGACGCAGAGACCGACGAATCCCTCGCCGCGGACGATGCGCGTGAGCCCGCCGAGGTCGTCAGCCTGTTCGCCGGTGAGCTCGACAGTCCCGTCGTCGGTGGCGCGACGGTCGGCGATCTGTTCGCCCGGTTGCGTGCCGCTCGCGCCGAGGTCGTGGTGGCCCGGGCCATCGAACACGTGCACGAGGCCGAAGCAGCCGTCGCAGCGGAATCGGTCGAATCGACCCGGCGCGAGATGGTCATCGTCGGTGAAGAACTGGATCCGCCGGTCGTCGATGCGACCGCTGACGACGACGCAGGCCCCTCGCCCGAAGAGATCGTCGTACCCATCATCCTCTCCGCCGCCCGTCGGCTGAAGCGCGTCCTCGCCGATGAGCAGAACGAGGTGCTCGACACCCTCCGCCGCAAGGAGCCGGTCCGCGCCCTCGACGCGTTGCTGCCCTGGGAGGCGGACCACTCCGGTCGCTACGCCAAGGCGGTGGAGGCCGATCTGATCACCGCAGCCACGGCGGGCGCGGACGGTGGGGATGACGGAGCGAACCCGGCCATCATCCGCCCGGCGCTCGATGCCGTCACCAATGAGATCGTCGCGCCGCTGCGTGATCGACTGATCCGCTGCATCGACAAGGCGTCCGGCGACAACGTCGAGCTCGGCAATCAGGTGCGCGTGCTGTACCGCGAGTGGAAGACGCATCGCATCGACGAGCACGTCGAGGACATCGTCCGGCTGGCCTACGACCGTGGTGCTCTGACGGTCACATCGCGCTGACGCCGGTTAACCTCGCCCTGTGCGAGACCCTGCGGACATGCCCCCACGCCAAACGATCCGTCCCAGGACACGTCGGTTCAGTGACCGGGGGCGAACGTTGCTGATCATCGGTGCGGCGGTGCTGATCGTCTTCCTGATCGCCTCTCGGGCGATCGCCGGCTTCTACATCGACTACCTGTGGCACGCCAACCTCGGTCGGACCGATGTGTTCTGGGGCATCCTCAACTCCAAGCTGCTGCTGTTCGGCGGCTTCGCAGTGCTGTTCGGTGTGCTCGCAGTGCTGAACCTGCTCATTGCCGACCGCCTTGCGCCGGGTGGGTTCACCGGCGACACACACCCTGTGGTGATGCGCTTCCACGAGGTCTTCGGCCACCGGATGCGCCTCGTCCGCGTCGTCGCCGGCGCCATCATGGGCCTCATCGTGGCTGTGCCCGCGTCGGGTCACTGGCAGGAGTGGCTGCTGTTCCGCAACAGCATCAGCTTCGGCAAGAGCGATCCGCAGTTCGCGACCGACATCGGTTTCTACGTGTTCCGGCTGCCGTTCCTGATCTTCCTCTTCGACTGGCTGTTCCTCGCCGTCCTCCTCGTGCTGCTCCTGACGGTCGCCGCGCACGTGCTCAACGGTGGCATCGTCATCACCCCACCGATGCCGAAGGTGCGTCGGGCCAGTAAGGCCCACTTCGCAGTCCTCCTCGCGATCTTGGCGTTGCTCCGCGGCGGTGGCTACTGGCTCGAGCGATACAAGCTCGTGACCGAGCGACGGGGATATGTGCAAGGTGCCACGTATTCCGTCGTCAAGGCCCAACTCCCAGCTGTGCTGTTGCTGATGCTGATCGCACTGCTCGTCGGCGTGCTGTTCCTGTACAGCATCCGGTCCGGGTCGTGGAGAATTCCGCTCGTGGCGTCGGCGCTGTGGGTCGTCATCGCGCTGATCGGTGGCGTCATCTACCCCTCCGTCGTGCAGGCCCTCATTGTCAACCCCGATCAGAAGGAGAAGGAGCAGACGTACATCGATCGCAACATCATTGCGACACGGGACGCGCTCGGGATCAACAACGTCGCGACCAAGGACGTCGCCTTCGAGAGCCTGACCGCTCCTGCGATCACGACGGACGTCGCGCCGCTCAAGGACGTGCGGCTCCTCGACCCGACGATCCTGCTCAGCCGGTTCACCCTCGACGAGGGTCAAGTCGCCGGGTTGGCGATCAAGGACCTCGACGTCGACCGCTACGAGATCGATGGCCGCGTCCAGCAGACCATCGTTGCTGCTCGCGAGTTGGACCTGCAGAACGTCGCCAACACGTCGTGGCAGGGTAAGCACCTCATCGCGACCCACGGCTGTGGCGTCGTCGCCGCCCCAGCCAGTCAGGTCGGTGCGAACAACCGGCCGCTGTACCAGAACTTGGCCACCGACCACCCCGAGCTGTACTACAGCGCCGCCATCACGGACTTCGCGATCGTCAACACCAAGACCAGCGAGAAGCCGTGCGAGGGCTCCGTGGCCAGTGCGTATACCGGCACCGGCGGCGTGAAGCTGAACTCTGCGGTGAAGAAGCTTGCATTCGCATGGTCGTTCTTCGACTACAACCTGTGGGGCTCGGATTCGGTCACCGACGACTCCCGCATCCAGTGGGTCCGCAATGTCCGCGATCGCGTCGAGAAGCTTGCGCCGTTCCTCTACTTCGATCGCGATCCTTACCCCGTCGTCGTTGCCGGCAAGGTGCTGTGGGTCATCGATGCGTTCACGACCACCGATCAGTACCCGTACGCGCAAGACGGTGATCGCAATCAGCTCGAGGCCGACAGCGGCCTCAACCACTCGTTCAACTATGTCCGTAACAGCGTCAAGGTGACCGTCGACGCCTACGACGGCAGTGTCAAGTTCTACGCCGTCGATCAGGACAACCCCGATCCCATTCTTCGGGCTTGGGAGTCGGCCTTCCCTGATCTGTTCGTCGCCAAGGACCAGATGCCGAAGGGACTCGCCGACCACCTTCGCTATCCCGAGGATCTGTTCCGGGTGCAGACATCTGCCTACGCCCGTTACCAGTTGTCGCCCACCGAATTCTTCGAGCGCACCGGTGCGTGGAGCGTGGCACAAGCCCCGTCGGTGTCGCCCCGGCTGAACTCCTCGAACACGATCGACACCACGTTGGCGACTGATGCCGTCAGTAGCCAGGCGGCTGACGACGCCGGAAGCACGTCGGTCCGGTTCACGCCGTACTACACCATGTTCCATCCGCCGGGCACCGATTCGAGCGGCACGTTCTCGATTCTGCGCCCGTTCGTGCCGTATTCGAAGAACGACGAACGTACGGAGCTGCAGTCGTTCATGGTCGCGTCGGGTGCTCCGGAGTCCTACGGCCAGCTCACTGCCTACGTCGTGACGACCAAGGTCGATGGCCCGACGAAGGTCGCCACCAACGCGGAGTCCGAGGATGCGATCTCACGTGAGCTGACGTTGTTGAACAGCGCCGGAGGCGGGTCGACGGTTCGCTTCGGAGATGTCCAGCTGGTACCGATCGCTGCAGGGTTGCTGTACCTGCGGCCACTGTTCGTGTCGGTCAATGGACAGGCCGAGTATCGCAAGATCATCGTTTCGTACAACGCGAACGCGGTCATCGACGACAACATCAGCGGCGCGCTGCGCCAGCTCTTCCCCACTTTTTCTGCAGATGTCGGCGACCGTACGGATACGGGTGGCACCACCGACGGGTCCACGCCGTCCACGAGTCCCGGTGACGGCAGCGGTACCACGGTGCCGGCGTCGAACAAGACCCCGGACGAGTTGCTGCAACAGGCCGAGCAGTTGTTCGACGACGCCGATGCCGCGCTGGCCAAGACGCCGCCCGACTACGCCACCTACGGCGAGAAGCAGTCACAGGCGAGGGACCTGGTCGCCCAGGCGATCAACCTGCTCCAGGGCAGCTGACCTAGCTCGACGTTGTCCGACGCGACTCGGACACCTGGCTCACGTCCCAGCGTTCAGCTGGGGCGTGAGCGTCTGAAGTGGTCGGCCAGCAGCGCGAGATCCTGGCGGAACGCGATCTCATACCTGGCCTGCTCGTTGGCGAGGCGCACCTGGCCGTCGTGCAGTTGCTCGATCATGTCCTCAGTGACGACCTGCTGGGGCACGAACACCGGCGGCGCCATCGTTGGCTTGGCGGCCGAGAGTTGGTCCAATTCGTGGCTCAGCTCACCGAGCTGATTGGCGAACTCCCGCGAGAGGTTCGAGACCCGGTCGTCGAGCGTGGCCGCGTGATCCTTGGCCGACTTGGCCTCGTGCGTGGTGGTGTTGACCCGGTCGGCGAGGTCGGCCAGCTTGCCGTTCAAGGACTCCAGTGAGATCAACTTGGCGTTGACGACATCGAGATGGGCAACCTGACGCTTGATGACCTCGACTTCGGCCATCCGTTGGGTCATCTCGTCGATCTCATGCGACCGGGCGTTCAGCGCCGCCGTCGTCACGCCGAGCACGTTGGTCGTGTCGTTGAGCGTGACCACCCGCGCCTCGAGTAACTCGCGCGCCGACTCCGATGCGGCCAGCCGCTGATGCAACGCCTCGAGCTGCGAATGCAGATCGGCGATCTCCGCGGGATCCACTTTCGCCTTCTTGCTGAACAGACCCATACGCGACTGACCTTACATCGGGTTGTGGCTGCGGCCCCGGATCGCTAGCTTGGTGGGACAACACGACGCGGGGTGGAGCAGCTCGGTAGCTCGTCGGGCTCATAACCCGAAGGTCGCAGGTTCAAATCCTGCCCCCGCCACTAAGAAAGCCCTGGTCAGCCACTACGGCGGACCAGGGCTTCGTCATTAACCGGCCCGACTTCTAATGGTTCTTCTAATGCTTTTCGCGGGCCATGGGTCGCGAAACGACGTTTCCCGAGGAGTTTCGCGACTCATGGTCGCCGGCCGAGTGCGAGCGAACTCTCTCCAACCCGATTGAACTGGTGTCCACGTTGGACCATCCAACTGCTGCGCGAGCAGTCGAAATGCCAGCGATTCGACTAGCAATGACGACCCGCTCGCTCGACGCCGTTGGCAAGCGACTACCCTTTGCCACATGCTGGGGCCGTCGATCGCGAAAGCCGAGGATCACCGCGACCTTGTGCACCAGGCTTTGCTCAGCCCTCGCGGTCGCTACTCGGCGATGCGCGCATCGCAGCTGTCTGGCATCCCGATCTCGACGGTCTACGAGTGGCAGCGGCACGACGTCTATCCGCCCGACTACAAGCGCGCAAGCCCGCTGGCCTGGTCGTATCGGGATCTCATCTATCTCAGACTTCTCGCGTGGTTGCGTACGAACCGAGTGCCGCGCGCCGACGCGGCCGCCGAGGTCGTCGCGATCAAGCGTGCATTGATGGCCGGGACCAGAGTTAACATCATTCGCACGGACGGCAAGTCAATCTTGCTCGACGACCAGCTGACCAATCAGATTGGTGGGCAAGACCCGTTCCAGGATCTTGCAATCACACGATTGATGGATACCTTCGATCTTCTCGAGCCGCTGGATGAGCTTGGCCATTTGCCACTCTGGGGACCGAACCTTGTCAACCCAAGCTCTTGCACGTTCATCTCGCCCTTGGTAATGGCGGGCGAGCCGTGTGTCGAGTCAACGCGAATCCCGACTGCCTCGATTCACGCGCTCTACAAGGAGCGCGGTCTGAACGCCGAGCGTATTGTGAGGCTCTACCCAGCACTGACGATCGAGTCCGTTGATGACGCCATCGGTCTTGAGCTGCGGCTGCGCCGAGCCGCCTGATTGAGTCAGTAGACACTTCTTCGCCCATGGCCGCCAAGCGGTTCCGCATCCTCCTTGATCAGAATTTTCCGAAGCCCCCAGGTTTCGACATCTCCGAGATCGATGACACCGTTGAGGTCGTCCACGTCGCCGACCACGACGCCAATCTGACCGAACGCCACACACCAGACTGGTACATCTACCTCCGCGCAGCCCGGGACGGCTTCAACGCTTTGGTTACTCGCGACGCGAGTCAACTCGGCTTACCCGAGGAAATGTTCGTGCTGACGAGGATTCGCCTGACGATCGTTTCGTTCAGGCAGGCCGTTGAGGACCCGATCGTTGAGTGGGGCCAACTTCTCGCATACCTGCCGGCGATCCGCCGCCGCGACGAATCTCGGCACTCGCAGATCGTCCTGCTCCCCCGACCCGAGCTGACCCAGAAGAACGAGAGGGCACCGAGGGAGGTGCTGGCGACAATCGCTCGCGACCTTGGCTGCTCTGTCGCCGAAACTAGACGTAACGCCGAGTCCGCCGTCACACAACATCTGGGCTTGCGCGGCGAGGTGGACGAGTACCACCGTCTGATGAAGCTAAAGAACCAAGGTTCTACGGGCGGACAACGTTAGAAACAGGGCAGTCGGATGCGGCGAGAATGCACCCGAATCGTTTTGGTGCACGGTCAGTCGAAGGGAGTGTAGACGAAGTCGCCGAGTGGACGAATGACCGCCACCAAGTGACCGATCACGGCAACGACATCGTCAACACCGCCACATCGGTCGACGCCGCCGAGGGCTTCTCCGCACCAACGCAACCGTCAGAGGAAGATG